>NZ_JBHTNH010000005.1:0-67596 GCF_042679865.1 Lentibacillus salinarum
AGCAGTGTAATGTTCATCTTTAGAATTAATCGATACAGTTATGTCCAAGACTCCTAGATGAGACTCCGCAGTGCGACGAGCAATCTTTTCTGCGAGGAGCGTATGTCTCACCGAAATAGCTTGCAACGTGATGAGCACAAAGCAAGGCTTCCCTGAGCACGCTTCAACCTGCGAGGAGTGCCGCTTCACCGAAAAACTTGCAACACGACGAGCACCAAGCAAAGCTTCACCGAGTACGCTTCAACCTGCGAGGAGTGCCGCTTCACCGAAAAACTTGCAACACGACGAGCACCAAGCAAAGCTTCACCGAGTACGCTTCAACCTGCGAGGAGTGCCGCTTCACCGAAAAACTTGCAACACGACGAGCACCAAGCAAAGCTTCACCGAGTACGCTTCAACCTGCGAGGAGTGCTGCTTCACCGAAAAACTTGCAACACGACGAGCACCAAGCAAAGCTTCACCGAGTACGCTTCAACCTGCGAGGAGTGCTGCTTCACCGAAAAACTTGCAACACGACGAGCAATTTTTTCTGCGAGGAGCGTATGCCTCACCGAAATAACTACTAACGTGACGAGCACCAAGTGTTTTTCCACAGCGATGGACCAGCACTTACTCAGTTTCAGAAGTCTGGAGGAATTCCTGATAAAGTTACGTCGCAATTTTTATCGCATATAAAGGTCTGTACCCGCCAAAAAACGGCGGCTAACTGACCTTAAATGCCCGATTCTGTTCAACTGCGAGGGTTAAAGGGTAGCAAAATTTCAAAACTATTGTCAGCTTTGCCGGTCTTATGCATCCGGCGTCATAACCTCATTGTGAGGTGGGAGCCGGATTTTGCATGGCAATTAGGGACATTGAAAGATATTGACGCCACACCGCAATTTTCGGCAAATCCCATCGTTTACGCTAACACCCCTCATCATTCTTTTGTTAGAATAAAGTCAGTATCATTATCTTCATACATAAAGGAGGCCACCTATATGGACTACCGGATTGAAAAAGATACGCTGGGCGAGATGAAAGTACCGGCGGATAAATATTGGGGAGCACAGACACAGCGAAGTAAACAAAACTTCCCAATCGGCGGGGAGAAGATGCCATTCGAGGTGATACGCGCATTTGCGATACTTAAAAAAAGCGCCGCCAAAGCGAACAACGACCTTGGACTATTGGATAAACAAAAAGCAGATGCCATCGGTTATGCCGCTGATCAGATTGTTGAAGGGAAGCTGGACGATCATTTTCCCTTGGTTGTCTGGCAAACTGGGAGCGGCACACAGTCCAATATGAATGTGAATGAAGTCATTGCTTACGTGGGAACAGAATGGCTGAAAGAGCAGGGGAGCGATGTGATCTTGCATCCAAATGATGATGTCAATAAATCCCAGAGCTCCAATGACACGTATCCGACAGCTATGCATATCGCATTTGTTTTAAAATTGGAAGATCATGTCCTGCCTGCTGTAAGGACACTGAAGAACACCATGAATGAAAAGATGGAAGCCTTCCAGGATGTTGTTAAAATTGGCCGCACCCACTTACAGGATGCCACACCTTTGACACTGGGACAGGAAATCAGCGGTTGGCAGCGCATGCTGGAAAAATCAGAAACAATGATTTCGGAAAGCCTCCGTTATGTGAGGGATCTGGCCATCGGTGGAACAGCCGTTGGGACAGGCCTGAATGCGCATCCGAATTTCTCGGAAGCTGTCACAAAAGCCATCAGTGACGAAACCGGCAAAACATTTAAGTCTGCGTCGAATAAATTTCATGCGCTGACAAGCCATGACGACACCGTTCATGTCCATGGTGCCTTGAAAGGGCTGGCCGCTGATTTAATGAAAATTGCCAATGATGTGCGCTGGCTGGCCAGCGGACCGCGTTCAGGGATCGGAGAAATCACGATTCCGGCAAACGAACCTGGTAGCTCAATCATGCCAGGAAAAGTCAATCCGACACAGCCTGAAGCTGTAACGATGGCAGTAACTCAAGTCATGGGTAATGATTCAGCTATCGGATTGGCAGCTAGTCAGGGCAATTTTGAGCTGAATGTTTTCAAACCGGTTATTGCTTATAATTTCCTGCAATCATGTCAGCTGCTGGCGGACAGTATGCTGTCATTTGACGAACGTTGTGTGCAGGGCATCGAACCAAATTATGAACAAATTGAAAAGTATGTGCGCGATTCGTTAATGCTCGTAACCGCTCTGAATCCGCATATCGGCTATGAAAATGCCGCCAAAATTGCTAAACAAGCCTTTGCGGACAACACAACGCTTAAAGAAGCAGCGGTTGAACTTGAACTCCTAACTGAAGGGGAATTTGAAGAATACGTGAATCCAAAAGAAATGACTTATCCGAAATAATGCTAAAAAGCTCACTACACAAGGTAGTGGGCTTTTTTTGCGCCTTCATTTTTCAACAACATATAACGGACAGTAAATCCCGAAGAACGAGTCTTAACTGACCCTAAATGTCCGATTCGGCTCAACTAACATTCAGCGGGGAAGAACGTCCCGCTGAATGAAGTTTCGCTTTATCCCGCATGTAACGGTCAGTAACCTGCCAAAAAACGGCAGCCAACTGCCCGTAAATGTCCGATTCGGCTCAACTAACATTCAGCGGGGAAGAACGTCCCGCTGAATGAAGTTTCGCTTTATAAGCAACAATTACCAGCGATATTTCATGATAAGTTTTCGAGATCTGCTCACAATAATGCGTACAGGAGGTGATAAACATGGCAAACAACAACAGTCAAAACTCAAACCAGCTGGTCGTTCCTGGCGCAGAACAGGCTCTGAACCAAATGAAAACTGAAATTGCATCAGAATTTGGTGTTAACCTAAGTGCTGACACGACTTCCCGTGCAAACGGTTCTGTCGGTGGCGAAATTACAAAACGTCTGGTTCAGTCAGCTCAATCTCAATTCAGTGGACAACAACAATAATAATGAATGGCCTCACAAGGGGTAGACCCCCTTTAAGAAGAGGGAAGTCCTTATAGGGCTTCCCTCTATTTATTATGAATACATATTGGTATTTTTTACATCAAACGGCATTTCATACGCTATAATTTTGTTTAAAAATTCCAAGCTTTGCTTATCACCGTATACGCTGTTCTGTGTCGGCATCAAAGAAAAGTGACTTGTTCATGTCAAAGGCCAGTTCGATCTGCTCCCCGCCTGTAATGTCTGAGCGGGAATCGACACGTGCAATGAAATCCTGTGCGTCGACTTTTGAGTAGAGATAGGACTCGGCTCCCATCAGTTCTGCAACATCGATAGTTGCTGTTATTTTGGTTTCGGGTGAGGCATTGATGAAAGCCGGTTCATCATGAATATCTTCCGGACGAATACCTAGCACCACATCTTTATTGACATATCCCTGTTCGCGCAATACCTTCATTTTGCCTTCGGGAATTTTAATGTTTGTGTCGTTATTGTTAAAGTAACCATCCTGCAATGTGCCAGTCAGAAAATTCATCGATGGCGATCCGATAAACCCGCCGACAAAAACATTTTCCGGTTGGTCATATACATCTTTCGGGGCGCCGACCTGCTGGATGACCCCGTCTTTCATAACGACGAGACGTGTTGCCATTGTCATGGCTTCAGTCTGGTCATGGGTTACATAGATCGTCGTTGTCTGCAGGCGCCGATGCAGTTTTTGAATTTCGGCACGCATTTGGACACGCAGTTTCGCATCAAGGTTGGACAGCGGTTCGTCCATCAGGAACACTTTTGCGTCCCGGACAATGGCCCGACCCAGGGCAACACGCTGGCGCTGTCCACCGGATAAAGCTTTTGGCTTCCGGTCCAAATAACCTTCCAGCCCCAATATTTGAGCAGCGTTCTGAACGCGCTGATCAATTTCATCTTTTTTGAATTTGCGCAGTTTTAATCCAAAGGCCATGTTGTCATAGACGTTCATATGCGGGTATAATGCATAGTTCTGGAAAACCATGGCAATATCACGATCTTTTGGGGCAACGTCGTTCATTCGTTTTCCATCAATGTACAAGCCCCCATCGGTTATCTCTTCAAGTCCGGCAATCATCCGCAATGTCGTCGATTTCCCACAGCCGGATGGTCCGACAAATACGATAAATTCTTTGTCCTGGATCCCCAGATTAAAATCATCGACAGCCACCACATTTTTATCATACGTTTTTTGGATATTATCCATTTTCAGTTCAGCCATTTTGTCCCCTCCCAGTATGTAAGCGGTTTACTATAGTATAAAAGCAGGGCGCTCACTCGTAAATGGCCATCATGCACGAAAAAACCAAGCGTTTTTGTGCAACTTGTTAAACATTTGCCAGTAATGCCAAATAAACAGCTGATGCCTGGCGAAAATCCCGTATATCGATACCGGTTTTTTCACTAAATTTATCGAGCCGGTATTGCAGGCTGTTACGGTGCATGAATAATTCTTTTGCGGTCACTGAAACATTCAAATTGCAGGCGATGAAGGTTTTGACGGTATGGAGAAGGTCCCTGTCATTGATTGTCCTCGCTAGCGCAAATTGGATAATATCGGATCGGGTGTCGTCATCCACAAGGTCAATCAGCATGTAAGGAATCGCTTCAATATAGGTCACAACAGCTTTATCAGAATATTTACGGACGACAGCTGCGCCTTTGGTCAGTGACTGGTACGCGTTTTTTGCTTCTGGAAAAGAATTAATGAACGGCCCAACGAAAAAATGGATGTTCACGGACAAATCGCTCATTAAAACATCTATAATGGCTTCATACGAAATGGATTCGTTCAGGTTCTCTTCAATAATAATCCCTTCATGGTCATTTTCCCATAATACAGGGACCTGCTTCAGGAAAAATTCATTGACAGCTTCCTTAAAGGTGTGCGGATCGATTTGATCCCGTTGAAAGGAAAAATAAATAAAGCGGTATGGGATGGATGTGGTATCACTGGTATTACCACCGGTGATCAGGTACTGCCACGCTTTTTCTTCTGTTGTCATCTTCGGCGCGACAATTGAATGCGGGCGCAGGAAAGTATTTAATAATTGGCTGTCTTTTGCTGTCAGTTCCTGTTGATGGATACCGACCAGCTCATTATCTGCGGTCAAAAACCACTGATAGGCCTCTGGTTGTTCTTCTGTCAGATCCTGATACAAAACTAACGTTGAAAAAATTTTCCGTAATTGACGAATCATCAAAACACCACTTTCCCCGGTTCTTTTTTCTATTATAGCAATGAATATGCGGTAAAAAAATCAATTTTGCATTTTTCGGCTTTTTTCCTAATGGTATACAGTGGTTTAAACGTTTGTTATAGTGAGTCTAGACGAAGATGAAGGAGGATATAGCGTGGCTAATATTTATGATAGTGCATACGATCTGGAAAAAGCAATCCGCAACAGCGATGAATTCACCAGGCTAAAAAATGCTTATGATGCCGTAATGGCTGATGAATCTGCCAAAAGAATGTTTGATAATTTCCGGAATACACAAATGGAATTGCAGGAAAAACAAATGCAGGGCCAGGAAATTTCCGAGGAGGAAGTGGAAGAAGCCCGAAAAGTTGTCGAGTTAGTGCAGCAGCATGAGGATATTTCTGCTTTAATGGAAGAAGAACAGCGTCTAAATGTTGTCATCAACGATGTCAGCCGTATCATTACCCAACCGCTTGAGGAGCTATACGGTAACCCGGAAGCAGAGGCAGAAGAATAGATCAATCATAAGGTCCCGCAGACTCATGATGTTCTGTGGGATTTTTTTTGCGATTTTCACATATCAGCCTATTTCTTTTCAGATGCTAGAGGTTAGAAGTCGGATTGGAAGAAATCGGCGAGTTAGCCGATATTGAAAACTATTGAAAGCGTCGTCCAAAATTTCATCACCTTTCCTATCTTTCAAGGATGTCAGCAAACAAGCTGACCATATGGCTAAACAAATACTGGCTTCACCGATCACATCAATGCTGAAAACGAAAAATATTTATCACGGGAACAATATCGACACACTTAAATATTATCTGGAGGCGGAACGGAATGCCCAGTGGGACCTTCGCCAGGAATACGAGCGCCAGAAGGGTGTGCAGGCATTTATGGAAAAACGGAAACCTGATTTCCGAGCGGCGTGACCGGCCCCCTCACGACTATAATCGAATCAAATCGGAAAAAGGTGGCGCTATCTTTTAAAATAACGCCACCTTTTTGCTGCCACATACGATTATAGTTATGAACAGGGTCTGTTTTTACCGGTGAAACAGCACCAGCTTTGCTTCCGGTGAGACACAGCGGTGGGTATGTTCATGGTAACCTTCTTCATCGAGACGTTTCCTGCCAATTTGTTTCGCTTCATCGTTACCGGATGCATCGAATGACTCATCAAGCAATTTTTCGCCGGATTTATCAAAAACGGTTAAAAAATATTGCCTCATAACAAGAAGTCCCCTTCCATACGTTTTTGCTTTAGGCTCTTTTCGCAAATTTTGTTGCTCTTAAAGCCTCGCAGTTGATATAAAGTGCGACGTACTATGAAAACATATTTGAGTGCTATAATACCGCTACGGAAATACACTCCGCTTTCCGCGGGGGAGTGGTGAGCCTCCTCGGGCTGACCCTGTGGGGTCTCACCGATCTCCTACTTACCGCAGTTACGTCGCAGTTTATGGATTTTGTGTCAAAAACAACAATCTTTTAGCAAACAGCCTTGCTTTATGATATAAACATACCATAAAAGAGGTTGTTCAAAAAGTCCGGTAGAAATGACACGTCGAATTGGGATCGTCGACTAAATTCCGACACGTTCTGTGTCAAACGTCGAAGTCACCACACACGTGAGAAACGCAATGGCTTGTATTTCCGCTCCTTGGAAAAGATAACAGAATGCGCTTTCGCTGTGGGTTTTGCTGAAATAGCGGCTAAGGTGACACGTCATGCGATGGTTACAGGCAGCAGGGCATTCGCGATGACAGGGCGTTTCTCTGATGTCAACAAATTGTGGTCGCATTCCTGAAACAGACATGATAAACTGTTTTAAGATATGCCTTTAAAAGGATACATTCTTTTAGTCGGCGGAGTGGACGTACCGGGACAGGTCATGCCGATATTTGTTTTGTGTTAACACGGACGTCTGACGGAGGTATGTACCGCCATATTAAATGTTCAATAAGCATATGGAGGGAGTCCAATGCCAAACAGCCAGCACCCATCAAATGAAATGGAAAAATACGAGGAAACGCTCGAAAAATTCATCCAGGTAATTGCTAAAAATATGAACTTGTATGGGATTACGTCATCGATCGGACGATTATATGGTGTGCTTTATTTTTCAGACGAACCGATGACACTGGATGATATGCGTGATGCCTTGGAAATGAGCAAGACGAGTATGTCGACAGGTGTCCGCACATTATCCGACATGAAAATGGTCGAACCAACCTTTAAACGGGGGATACGGAAAGATTTATACCAATCAGAAGAAGACTGGTATAAGTCATTTACGTCATTGTTTGCCAATCGCTGGCGCCATCATACCGAGACAAATATTGAAGAAGCGGACGAGGCGATCGCCGAGCTGAGGAAGATAGCTAAGGAAACAAGTGACCAGACATTAGTGGATAAAATTGAACGGGATATCGACCGGCTCCAGTATGCAAAGGACTATTACAAATGGCTGATGCAATTCATTCAGGTCGTTGAATCCGGCAAGATATTCGACTATATTCCGAAGAACATTAATGAAACTGATAACCGCAGCGAATGACAGAACGACGCCCGTCATCTTTTCAGGTAGGATAAAAGGGGGAGAAATCGTGTTGAAAAAGGGGATAGGACATTACAATATCGGTGATCCATTTGATAATTTTATTTTAATCAAATCGTCTTCTCGGGGAGTGGCAAGTAACGGAAAAGCATTTTTAACATTAATACTGCGGGATGTTACTGGCGAAATCGAGGCCAAATTGTGGGATATTACAAAAGAAGATGAAGATGTATTCGTCCCCGAACAGATTGTGAAACTCTCCGGGGAAGTCAATCAGTTCAGAGGAAAACCACAACTTAAAATTTTTTCCATTCGGCCCTCCCAGCCAACAGATGGTGTTCAGGTATCTGATTTCATTGAAAAAGCTCCCGTCAGCCAGGAAGTGCTTATGGAGAAATTGACGGAAGCCATTTTTGAAATGACCAATCCATCTTTGCAGCGGATTGTTCGGGCATTGGTTAAAAAATATCAGGAGGCCTTACTGACGTACCCGGCAGCAGCGAAAAATCATCATTCATATGTGTCAGGATTGGCACATCACATTGTCAGCATGCTTGCATTGGCAAAAGACTTGCATGGCTTGTACCCGCAGACGAATAAAGATTTGCTTTATGCAGGTGTGATTCTGCACGATCTTGGTAAAGTGAAAGAACTTTCAGGTGTGGTCACCACGTCTTACACATTGGAAGGTAAACTGATCGGGCATATTCCCATCATGGTTGAGGAAATTGGTAATACGGCGAAGGAATTGCAAATTGATGGGGAGGAAGTGCTCATTCTACAGCACCTGATTCTTTCACATCACGGTAAAGCGGAATGGGGGAGCCCTAAGGCGCCAATAATCCAGGAAGCGGAGCTACTTCATTTAATTGATCTGATCGACGCCCGGATGAACACATTGAACCGTGCACTGGATAAAGTCAGACCGGGAGAATTTACTGAACGATTATTTGCGCTGGATAACCGATCGTTTTATAAACCAATATTTGAAGAAAAATAAGACAGACCGACTGTGTTGCAACAGGTATTTTTTTACCTGTCTACCCATATACATGTAGTAGATTCATGGACAAGGGGGGTATCGAATGATTCTCGGAGTGCCTTGGTGGGTATTTATGATGATACTCTTTATTTTTGTGAGCGGCTACATGGCTTTTCGGGCAATGCGAGCAGAACGCAGGCTTGAGCAGCAATATATTGCACAGGAAGGCAAAGTGTATATGGATCGGGTCGAGAAGGAACGCCAGCAAAAACAGGCGCGCAGACAACAAATGTCATGATGAAAAAACGGCTGCCCCGTTAAATGAGGGTACAGCCGTTTTTTATTTAAAAGATAAGCGAGTATAGAATGTTGGGCGACGTTTTCAATGCCGAAATCGCCGAAATCGGCTAACTCACCGATTTTTTCCAATCTGATTTCTACCTCTTCATCTGAAAAGACGCGTCAGCGTTTTTTCTTAACCTTGAGCTTGTCCGGCGTCTTGTTGTTCAAAAATATCTTCCAGACCTTCTGCCTGAATGTTAACATCCGAGTCTTCAATCAGCCCATTGATTTTTTCCTGAAGCCCCTGCACGTCGACACGCTGATTAATGATGTCCCGGCGTATTGTATCTTTGTTGTCTTCAAAGGAACCGATATCCTCTTCGGTCTCACGCTTGTCCGTTACTTGAATAATGTGAAACCCATGTTCAGATTCAACAGGATCGCTGATTTCATCCACTTCCATGCTGTAAGCAGCATCTTCAAAAGCAGGTACCATATCACCGGCTGAGAAGTAGTCCAGGTCACCGCCGTTTTGGGCAGATGCATCGTCAGTGGAGTATTCTTCTGCCAGATCAGCGAAATCGTCACCGTTATCAAGCTTATCTTTGACTTCATTTGCTGTTTCTTCATCTTCCACTAAAATATGTTTCGCCTCAATTTCCGTTTGCATCCGGTCATATCGCTTCTGCAAGTCGTCTTCTGTAATATCCATATCCTCGGCCGCTGCTTCTAACTGCAGGAGACTGAGACGGATTGTTCGATGGTAGGCTTCTTCATCCTGGAAGCCCTCCTGTTGCAGGAACATGTCAAATTGATCCCCTAATTGATCTTTCGTATTTTGAACCTCCTGATCCACCTGTTCATCAGTTACGTCATAGTGATCGTTTAACACCTTAAGCGTAACGATTTCACGCAGGACGTTCGGTCCGACCTGGTCTTTCATTTCTTCATAAAATTCTTGCTTGGACACATCGCCCGCATTTGTTTCAGCGACGGTATCGGGATCACCCCCGCCTGAATCACAGGCTGTCAAAGTCAGGATGCCGGCTGTTAAGCTTGCAGCAATCGCCAGTTTCTTCATTTGTGCACACTCCCAGTTCATTAAATCTTTTTTGGTTAGGTTATTTCATAAACATAACACATATTGTTGCAAAAAAAATAGACATATCCCTTATACTGTTGCATTTAGTACTTTTACATAGGAAGATACGAGTAAAACCAGAATCATGATATTAATGACACGAAACATGGAAGATTGCTTTTTTTCTTTTATTTCCATTTTCATGCAAAATTGATGCGTCAAAGAATTGAAGATAAACAATACAAAAAGGGCATAAAACGGAAAAATTAGTGTCATTGTCAAAAACCCCCTTCAAGGATACCACAACATCCATATTAAATACTGTATCAAAAGATGCTTGTGATGAACAGTATAAATTTACTTTTTCAGGCGGATGTTCAAAGATAACAACCATGCAGGCAAAAAAATAAACCGGCTAACCAGCCGATTTATTGTCACTATTTACGAGGATTGTAATTTCGTTATTACTGTTTTCGATATAGGAGCGCTTTGGTGCTTTAGAGATATAGAGAATATATAAAAAGTCTGTGAACGTCATGGCCATATGGACGGACGTAAATATCAGGAAATACACATAGTATTCACTGAACAACCAGGCCCCCATGATCCCGGGAATCGTAATGAGCAGGGTGGGCGCCCCCGCCGCAAGTAATGACGCTTTTTTTGTCAAATGTTTTTTTGTATAATAATTAACAATAGGAAAGAATAAGGTATTTCGTTTGAAAATCAGTCTTGCACGCTTATTCAGCATAATCAATGGTAAAATATGCATAGACGTATGCATAATGGGCATAAAAAAGATCGCTAAGATTAAGGGTATAATACCCGATTCATACAAATCTGCTGTTCCGTGCTTGACGGAAAAAGGTATATAGAGCAATATGAACGCCAGCAGACCGATCAAAAATGACTGCAAATACAACCTGTTCATCCCAAATTCCTTATTAAAATTGATGGTTTTCCAGCAATTCATTTTTGATCCCTCCCGTGTAAATGTCTTAACGCATCATAGTACGTTCTGTGTTAAAAATCAATAGGTTTAACTGAAAAATTTTTTTCGTTTTCTGCATGGCGAAGAGACCTGTCATGCCGGGAAACATGGAAGGTTGGAAAATACCAGTCTGGAGGTCTTATTGTTGGAAAATATCGAGTATCATGACACCATTCATTTTTACCTTCAACTGTTATCGAAAACGATTGATATGAACCGGTATCCATTTACAAGGATGGTTATCGAAACGCATTTGACCAGGGCGGAGTATGATGAATTAATGCAGTTGCTCAACAAGCTGCATCAACAGTATATGATGCAAAAAGAGGAAGGGTTTTTGGATTTTTCGTCTCTTTTAGTCCAGTTTGCTGGTATGCTAAATGAAAAATTGGATCCGAATACGGCTGTCTATGCTTTGAAAAAAGAAGGTTGTTATCCTTCTTTAATGGCGGAATTTATAAAAGTGCTGGAAGGGTGACCGGCCAACGACCAAGCCGGTCACAACAATCATAATGACAGGTCGGACAAGTGCGTTTTTCGCGTCAGTTTTACTTAAGGTGGTGGAACGAGGATTCAATTTGATTGTGGAACGCAATAATCTCGTTTAAATTGTCCAGCAGTTTGGGAGCGTGTGTATCGCAGCTAATAAGGTTCTGCTGTATTTTTTCGAGTGCTTCTCTTTGATGGAGGGTTGTGTTAATCCATTGATTTGCATAATGGCTCATAAACAATTTGAATAACTGACTGTTAGCTTCATATAAATCTTTCCGTACACCTTTTCTCCAAACGAGTGTGACCAGACCCGCATCGGACAGGGAACGGACACTTGTACTCATCGACGTTTTGCTCTTTCCCAGTGCTTCACTCATCTCATCCAGTGTTTTTGGCTGTTCCTGCAAGTATAAATAAACGAATAACCGCGCTTTGGACGGACTTAAACCAAACATTTCTATTGTTTTAGCAAACTCATTGATGACTTGGTATGTAACTGTTTCTGTTTCGTTAGTAGATTCCTGCATAAAAACCTCCTGAAAGCCCTGGTGCATAAAGCGTACCTCAAATTCAGCCAGAATCAAAATATGGGATAGATAAGTAAATAAAAGAAAATAAAAGGAAATCAAAGAACAAGCTGGCACAATTTTGTACAGTACAAACTGTACAAAAAATACATACAAAATCACCGGTATTTAGTATTTGAAATTTATAGTTACTAGTTATATAGTATTAAGAGTGGACGACACGAGATCAGTTAAATTCATACATAGACCGGACCAAATCGTTTTGGTTTGTTTTATGAATTTAATCTGATAGAAAAGTAGCAGGACTTTTAACCTTGTCATTCGTGTTGGTTTGGAAAAGGGCAGAACGGCTGTTGTGGATTGCTCACCGGTTTTGGGCAAGATTCATCAATGTGTTCTGGAAACTGCTGAAAAAAACTATAGATAGGCGTTAAGCGAGGTGAAAAGAATGAGTAAGATTAAGGTAGATCGGTTAACGAAAATATTCGGGAAGCGACCGAAACAGGCTGTCAAATACCTTGAAGAAAATAAATCGAAGGATGAAATCCTGGAATTAACGGGTATGACAGTGGGCGTTAATCAGGCTACATTCGAAGTTGAAGACGGTGAAGTCTTTGTTATCATGGGTTTATCCGGAAGTGGTAAATCCACACTTGTCCGTATGCTCAATCGCTTAATTGAACCAACTTCAGGCGATGTGTGGCTCGAGGATGAAAACATAACAAAAACGAATAAGGACGAACTGCGGCGTTTGCGCAGGAAAAGAATGAGTATGGTATTCCAGAATTTCGCATTGCTGCCGCATAAATCAATCATCAAAAATGCTGAATACGGGCTGGAGATCCAGGGGACTGACAAGGAAGAACGGGAAAAAAAGGCCCGTGAGGCCCTGGAACTGGTTGGTCTGGGCGGCTACTTGGACAAATATCCAAGTGAGCTTTCCGGTGGTATGCAGCAGCGTGTCGGATTGGCGAGAGCACTGGCCAATGATCCGGATATTCTTTTGATGGATGAGGCATTCAGTGCGCTGGACCCATTGATTCGGAAAGATATGCAGGATGAATTGATGGATTTGCAGCAATCGGTACACAAAACCATCATCTTTATTACACACGACTTGAATGAAGCGCTTCGGATCGGTGACAGAATTGCCTTAATGAAAGATGGCAGCATCGTACAAGTTGGTACGGCTGAGGAAATTCTGATGGATCCCGCCAACGATTATGTTGAGCGTTTCGTTGAGGATGTCGACCTTGCCAAAGTTCTTACGGCCGGTCATGTGATGAAACGTCCTGAAACAGTGACGGTTGACCGAGGGGCCAATGTTGCCTTGAGACTAATGAAGGAGAGCGGCATTTCAACCATCTATGTGGTTGACAAAAAACAAAAACTGCTCGGCTATGTGACGGCCGATCAGGCAGCAGCTGCTGCTAAGGAAAGTAAAGGACTAGAAGATATTCTGACAGGTGAAATTCCGACTGCGCATCCGGATACATTGCTGTCTGATCTGTTCGAACCGATGGCTGATGATAAAGCGCCACTTTCTGTTGTGGACGATTCAGGTAAGCTGGTGGGCATTGTTGTCAGAGGATCTGTAATTGGTGCACTCGCTGGTAATGATGAAGTGCTGAATGGAAATGGAAATGGGGGTGATGAGACAGATGGATAACTCTGGAACACTCTTACCCAAACTTCCATTAGCTGAATGGATAGAAGCGTTAGTCGACTTTTTGACTAGCTCATTCTCAGTCGTATTTGATTCCATATCTGCGGTTCTCGGATTTATTACGGAGAATTTTGTGGTAGTGCTCGGGATTGTCCCACCACTACTATTGATTGTCATCATTGCACTGCTTGCATGGTGGGTTGTGAACTGGAAACTCGGTCTTTTTGCACTCATTGGTCTTGGCCTTATCAACAACCTTGGTTATTGGCCGGAAACATTAGAGACGGTGGCACTTGTTATTGTATCGGTTGTCATTTCGATGATCATCGGGATTCCATTTGGTATTTGGATGTCACAGAAGGGTTCCGTACAAGCGGTTATTACACCGGTCTTGGACTTTATGCAGACGATGCCTGCATTTGTTTACTTGATTCCGGCGGTCGTCTTCTTCAGTCTGGGCATGGTACCGGGGGTCGTGGCAACCATCATCTTCTCCATGCCACCGACTGTCAGGCTGACAAACCTTGGTATCCGACAGGTGGACCAGGAACTGATTGAAGCGTCCAACGCGTTCGGTTCATCAACCGGACAGAGACTGTCGAAAGTACAGATTCCACTTGCCATGCCAACAATCATGGCAGGTGTTAACCAGACAATCATGCTTTCATTGTCAATGGTTGTTATCGCCTCGATGGTAGGGGCACCCGGCCTTGGTACGGTCGTTTACAGGGCTGTAACACAGGTTGCAATTGGACCGGGCTTTGAAGGTGGACTATCCCTTGTAATTCTTGCGATGCTGCTTGATCGCATAACGCAAGGGGCAAGTAAAGATTAAGCATGTTCCCGGGTTATCTGCATCATCTAATGATGCAGATTCCCGAACATATAAATTATTACATCTAAGGAGGTCAATTTCTTATGTTTAAGAAATTTAGATTTTTAGGCTTAGCCGCAGCCCTTGTGCTGGCAATTACGTTAGTCGCATGTGGCGGTGGAGATAGCGAAGACGACAGCGGTGAATCCGCTGACGACGGTAGTAATGGCAATGGCGGTGAAGCAAGCGGTGACGCCATTGAACTTGGCGAAACTGAACTGACTGTCCCATATGTCGCTTGGGCAGGTGCACTCGTGCGCACGCCACTTTTGCAAATAGCACTGGAAGAAGCGGGCTATAACGTTGAGGCAACTCAAGTTGATGCTGGTCCGATGTGGACGAGTGTCGCTGATGGTTCGGCTGATTTCATGACAGCTTCTTGGCTTCCGGCGACTCACCAAAACTATTGGGATGAATACCAGGAAGATGTTGAAGTGATTGGTGAATTTGTAGCGCAGGCGCCGCTAGGATTAACCGTTCCATCTTATATGGATGTCGAGTCAATTGAAGACCTGAAAGGCAATGAGGAACTGGGTGAAGCAGTCGATTGGACCATTACTGGTATCGACCCAGGTGCAGGTGTTATGGCGAGCACGGAAGAAGCAATTGAGAACTATGGACTTGAGAATTGGGAACTGCAGGAAAGCTCTGAAGGGGCCATGCTGTCAGAACTGCAAAGCAAAATTGATGATGAAGAGCCAATCCTTGTTCCGGGTTGGAAACCACATTGGAAATTTGCAGAATTGGATCTGAAAATGCTGGAAGATCCTGACGAAATTTATGGCGGTGAAGGTGACCGTATCGAAGCTGTTGCCAACCCTGAATTCGAGGAAAATTCACCAGGCGCTTTTGAAGTCGTACAACGCTTTACAGATGATTATAATGAAGAAATGGAAAATGAGCTGCTGGTAGCCGTTAATGATGGTGCCAGTGAGGAAGAAGCAGCACAGCAATTCCTCGACGATAATCCGGATCTTCTGGAAAAATGGACAGAAGGTATCGGTGAATAAAAAACCGAATCTATTCGTAAAAAAGCTGTCTCATGTAAATGAGCCAGCTTTTTTTTAAGAAGTTGAGAGTGTCTGAAAATCGGAAGAGAGGGATTACTTTTCAAACGGCCGAATTAAGGATGAAACTGGCTACCTTACCTATTCCTTCCAATCCGACTTCTGACCCCTGGTATCTGAAAAGACACGTCAGCGTTTTTTCTTATGGACGGTGCCAGCCATCTGACGTTTCTAAAACCGAACATACAAAAAACGCCCCCGTATCCGTAGCTACAGATATGGGGGAGATACATCATAATGTTTCGTGTTTATGTTTTCTTGCCTTCCTGGAAGTGAGGCGGCTCGGGTATATTCACGAGGTACATGAAAATCGTCAGTTTCTTACTTTATCCTCCAGGTCTTTTAAACTTGATTCAATTTGTTCGAGGTATTCATGAATGTTTTCCTGATGGGGTTCCACCGTTTTTTTCCATTCTTCCACTGAATTTTTCATTTCCAGTGTCAATTCCTTTGCGAGAACGGCGCCCTCTTTGGACGTTTCGGTAAGTTGATTTTTCAATTGTAAGCCATTATCCGTCAGTTTTTTAAACAAATCTTTTAACTCAATACGCTGTTCTTTTGCGCGGCTGCGCAAGCTTCTTCCCGATTCTGGCGTACTTAACAGGGCCGCAGCGGCGCCTATGGTGCTTCCTGCCAAAATCCCGAGAAAAAATGATTTTCCCCTTGCCATATGCTGAACGCTCCTTTCAAAGATTCCATATATCTCCTTTAACAGGCCGTGGCATCCCACTGAATGACGTTTCACTTTACCTGTTTCCAGTTTGTCATCTGCAAAAACCTGTTCAGTAAAAGTCATTTTAAAAAAATCCTCTGACAAAATAAATGTGCCAGAGGATTGCTGTCGCGCGTCTTGTTCTAGGTGGTGGTTAACGGTTGTGCCTGTTTTAAAATGTTTTGAACGATCGGATAAACAATCATCATGAATGCTGTGTTCAGGGCAGCTGCCGGCAAAACAATGGTTGCAAACAATAGAGGGAATGCCCCTTCCATTAACCCGATGATATAAAGCGCCAAAGTTAAAAATATTGACCCACTGATCATGGTACCGATAGCCGTTAGAACAGGAACATTGATTTTAACGTTAATCCGATCCTTCACTAGCAATAACAGTGCAAAGAATACCAGTCCTGTAATCGGCTTATCGATCACGTTGGCAATCTGTCCGCCTGGCGTTTGCGTTGTCAGGGCGGAAATGACGCCTGCTGCGATCGATACGACCAGTACATACTTTGCTCTCGGAAATAACATAATACCCAAAAACATCATGGAAAGCAACATGTCAGGCTTCATTCCGTAAATGAAAGGCGGAATGACAAAATGCAATACGGCACCAATCCCCAGTAACAATGATAATAGCACTAAAATTCTCGTATTCATTTTTACCTCTCCTCTTCTCAGCTGAGCTAATTTCATTTTCCAGCTGTGCACTCCTGCCAGCCGCGAAAATCATAATGTTATTATAACAGAATAACACGCAAATAAACAGTACTAATTTTCTAACAGGTTGTTTAGTACAAATCCAAACGTAACAAATTAAATTTCTGTGCTAATTTCTTTAGCAATCTGCTGCAGGTCGTCCTGTGAATAATCATCTGAATGCACCTGCCAGTTGGATGAGAAGCCGTCATTTTCATCATAACGTGGCAGCAGGTGAATATGCAGATGGAATACCGACTGATCGGCGAACTCCCCGTTATTGTTTAACAAGTTCATGCCCACTGGTTTATACGCTTTCTTGATGGCATTTGCGATGGTCGGAATACGTTCAAATAGTTTGGCAGCAACTTCCGGTGATGTTTCATAAATGTTTTGTGTATGTGTTTTAGGAATCACCAGTGTGTGGCCTTTCGTTACCTGGCTGATGTCCAGGAATGCGTAGACGTCTTCATCTTCATACACTTTTGCTGACGGAATTTCCCCATTGATGATTTTGCAGAAAATACAATCCTCATGCGCCATGCCAATCACTCCTATGTATGCTTTTATTCATTGTATATATAATCAGGGGCGAAAGTAAAGCAATCTGATTAGAAAAACCCGCCACTCGCTTCGTGTTAAAGCGCATGTCTAAGGACATCCTGGCGTTAAAAAAAAGAAACAGGCCGGGTCCACGTTTTAAGTGAACCGGCCTGCTTTAAGAAGCAAGAGGATGACAAAGCATCTAACGTTGGGGACTTTGTCTTCGTTATCGCATCATCATTCATGCGCTAACAAAAACCGATTTGTCAGCATCCCAAATGATTGGGACGATCCGGCAAAAGGGTTTAAGCATTAGATGGTACATTAAAGACCTGTGCTTTGCATCACAAGACGCTTGGCTTTTGATCTTTCCTGTCAATCACCTAATTATCGATCACAAACACCTCATTTGTGTGTCATGCGAAATTACATGATTTTGTTCATCCTCTTCGCTTCATTAAGTAGTGTTAACGGGAGATGCTTTTTTATACATACAATGTGAGCAAAAAATTTTATAACAGCCTGTTACATTCCGGACACCGTATTTAGCTGATCCATCTGCGACGTGAGGTACACTGCAAGTCACTGACTGGCGATGACGCTGTTGTTAATTTGTCGAAGAGTTTACTTTGGCATGATCAGGCAAACATGGTAAACTTTTAACTAAGTGAAAATTGGGAGGAACGCTTGTGGAACCTTTGTTACATATAGCAGATCTACATGGCGGCTACACGCATAAAAACGTGCTGCACGGCATATCATTTGATGTTTTCCCGGGAGAGATTGTCGGTCTGATCGGGCTTAATGGCGCCGGGAAAAGCACGACGATTAAGCACATTATTGGCCTGATGCAAGCCAAAAAGGGCACGGTTGCGGTCAATGGTAAGACATTTCAGGAAAATCCGGATACGTATCGGAATCAGATGGCCTATATTCCGGAAATGCCGATTTTGTACGACGAACTGACGTTGTATGAGCATCTGCGGCTGACGGCAATGGCCTATGATATTCCTGAGGATGTATTTGAAAAAAGGCTGCCGCCGCTCTTGGAAGCGTTCCGGATGGAAAAACGGCTGAAATGGTTTCCGACGCATTTCTCCAAAGGGATGCGGCAAAAAGTCATGATTATGTGTGCGTTTTTAATTGAGCCGCCGTTATATATTGTGGACGAGCCATTCGTCGGCCTTGACCCGCTCGGCATCAAATCCTACCTGCAACGAATGGATGGTATGAAAGCAGCAGGCTCAGGGGTGCTGATGTCGACGCATATCTTGGCGACTGCTGAACGGAATTGTGACCGGTTTGTCATCTTGCATGATGGGCACATCAGGGCAATCGGCACATTGGAGGAATTGCGCAGTGATTTTAACATGCCAGCTGCCACACTAGATGATTTGTATGTGGAACTGACAAAGGAAGATAGCCATGTTTGATTCGCATGCATTTTTTAAGCAGCGTTTTGCGGCCCACCTGAAAGAGCTGAGCCGCTACCTGCGCTATATTTTTAACGGGCATATTGCGGTTGCCATGCTGTTTTTTGTTTCGGCCGGCGCTTATTATTATCAGCAATGGCTGGCGGAACTGCCGGAACATTTCCCGACAGCGCTGATCATTGGTGTGACATTTGGTCTCCTGGTCAGTTATAGCCCGGTTCGAACGTTAGTAAAAGAGCCGGATCTCGTGTTTCTGATCGCTGCTGAACATAGAATGGGCCCTTATTTCCGTGATGCTCTGATCTACAGCTTTGTTATCCAGCTTTATTTGATTCTGCTGGCCGGCGCTGTGTTTGGTCCGCTGTATTCTGCTTCCTTTCCGGACCGTCCGGGAAATGCCTATCTGTTGACAGTGTTTGTGATGCTTATCTTTAAAGCGGGAAATCTGATTGCCAATTGGTGGATCCTGAAAATCAGGGAGCCTGGGGTGCGGCAGATTGATCAGACTGTACGCATTTTCTTGAATACGGCTGTTTTCTATTTCCTGATTCAGGGTGAGATGCTTTGGGCCGGCATTACAACGCTATTGTTTGCACTCGTATTTTTATATGATTTAAATGTTTCCCGTAAACAGCCTGGAGTTGTCTGGGATCTACTGGTGGAAAAAGACCGAAACCGAATGCAGGCCTTTTACCGGATGGCGAATATGTTTACGGATGTGCCTCATCTGAAAAATCGCATCAAAAGCAGATATTGGCTAGTATCACTTGTCAGTAGGGTGCCCTTAGCCAAAAGCCGGACATTTGATTACTTGTACCGGATTTCCTTCGTACGGAGCGGCGACTATTTGGGAATGTATGTGCGGCTGATTGTACTCGGCGGATTGTTCATTTACTTTGTGCCGAATGTGTGGATGAAACTATTGTTCGCTTTGCTGTTTTTGTATATGAGCAGTTTTCAGATGATGACCCTGTACCACCAGCACCGGACCGTTATGTGGCTGGATTTGTATCCGGTTAATATTGGGGTACGGCGAAGATCACTGCTCAAATTGCTGTTTCAGCTGACGCTTATTCAGACGATCCTGTTTGCACTGGTGTTTTTGTTTATGCAGGAATGGAGTGGGATGGTGCTCGTGCTGACCGGTGGAACAGTGTTCAACTATCTGTTTATGCAAGGATATGTTAAAAAGAAAATAGCGGTATAAATAGGGGAGGCTGATCCATTTTTGGATCAGCCTCTTTTCTGGTCAATGCTGTTTTTGGTATGCAAAATAGGCGGAAATAAGCGTTTTGGCTGCGACCGGTATTGCCCGCTCATCAATATCGAATTTCGGGTGGTGGTGCGGGTAGTGGTGCCCTTCTAATTGTGCCCCCGTGAAAAAGTACGCACCTGGTTTTGCCAATGTGTAATAGGCAAAATCCTCGCCAGCCATCACCGGTTTTATTTCTTCAGCGGTTTGGATGTCATCGACATGTTTCGCTGCCTCGAGCACCAACTCCGCTTCTTTGGGATTGTTAACAAGAGGCGGATAGCCTTTTTCGTAATTGATTGAATAGGAGGTGTCATTGGCGACAGAAATGCCCTTCACGATTTTTTCCATTTCATCAATAACCTGTTCTTGGATGTCCCGTTTTAAATAACGGACTGTGCCAACAAGCCGTGCTTTGTCAGCAATTACGTTAAAGGCATTACCGGCTTCAAATTGGCCGATCGTGATGACTGCCGTTTCCAGCGGATCCAACCGCCTTGAAACAATTTGCTGCAGCTGGGAAACAACTTGGGTACCAATCGTGATCGCATCTTTTGTCTGATGTGGGTAGCCGCCGTGCCCGCCCTGGCCTTGAATCGTAATTTCAAAACGGTCCGGACCAGCCATGAAGACGTCTTTGGATGTCTGCAGCACCCCGAATGGTGTTGTCGCCCATAAATGGGTTCCGAAAACGGCATCAACATTGTCAAGTGCACCGGAGTCGATGATCGGTTTGGCCCCGCCTGGTGCATATTCCTCTGCATGCTGATGCAAAAAGACAATCGTGCCCGGCAGGTCGTCTTGAAAATCCTTCATGGTTTTGGCAAGTGTCAACAGTGATGCGGTGTGCCCATCGTGACCGCACGCGTGCATGACACCGTCCACTTTAGACTTATAGGGGGCATCTTTTTCATCCTGGATCGGCAAGGCATCGAAATCAGCCCTGAGTGCAACGGTTTTACCTGGCTTACCACCTTCAAGGGTCGCAATAACACCGTTGCCGCCGACGTTTTTCTGATAAGGAATACCAAGCTTCTCGTAAAAATCGGCAATATATTGAGCTGTCTTCGTTTCCTGAAACGACACTTCCGGATACTGGTGCAAATAACGGCGGATCTTAACCATCTCCGGGTACAATTCATCCAGCCTGTTATGTATAGCCTGTAACATTGAAAGGCCTCCTTCAGCTATTTTCCGACTATTATAACATGGTTTGGAAGCAGCATGCCGGATTGGAGGCCAATTGGTAGAAAGAAAGTTGGGTGAACCAGGCGTTACAGGAAAAAACGCTGACGCGTCTTTTCCAGATGTCAGAGGGTCAGATGTCGGATTGGAAGAAATCGACGAATTAGCCGATTTCGGTATTGAAAAGATCGTCCAAATATACGCTTATCCTTCGAAAAAGGCTGTTCCAATATGTGGTTTGGAACAGCCGTCGTTTTTTTAATGAACTCTCGGGTCAGTCAATAACCGTTGAATTTCTTCCTCATGATTAGTTTCATCGGCAATCATATCTTCCAGTTTTACAACAAGCTCCGTGTAACCTAACGTCTCGGCCTGTTGTTTGCGTTGTTCGTAACGTTTAATGGTATCTTTCTCAGCTTCAAGTGATGCTTCCAGTAAATCTTTCACATCTGTCGGCTGCGGTACGTCAGCGGATTTTGTTGTCGGTATTCCGCCTAACGACTTGATTTTTTCGGACAGGTATAAGGCATGCCCCATTTCGTCATTGATTTCACTTTCGAAAAAAGGTTTCAATGCCGACCGATATAATCCCGAAACAACTGAAGCACTGTACGTATACTGGATTGCTGCCGCATATTCATGGGTCAAATCTTCATTCAAGCCATCAATCAGATTTTGTAACTTCTGATCCATCATATATCCCTACCTTTCAAGTATAATTAGAGCACGTCATTATTATTCCCTGCTTTATTTTTTTGAAACTTAAGTGAATCGTATTCAGCAGGGCGTTCCATTTTTCAACTTTGAAAATGAGAAATGTATCGTCTTTTACAGTGGGAGAGAATAAAGTATGATGAGTTCAGGAGGTTATGAACGTGTGGAATCGACGACACACTATGTTGTTATTACTGGTGATCGTACTTAGTGTGATTGGTATCTGGATCGGACGCATTATAAGCGGCCGGATCATTGTTGTTGATCAGCTGACGCGGGGACTTGTCGACCAATTGGCGGATACGTATTTCTATACGGTCTTCCGCTGGATAACTGAATTAGGCTCTGGTACATTCCTTACCCCGTTTACGGTTATTGTGGCCTTTATCGTATGGCGGTCCTTCCGGGATTGGCTGCCAGCGTTGGTTTTCGGTCTGGGCACGCTTGGCAGTCACGGTCTGAACGTGCTTATTAAACATCTCGTCGCCCGTGAGCGGCCAAGCATCTTCATTGCCGCCAATGCGGAAGGGTTTAGTTTTCCCTCTGGCCACGCCATGATTCCAATGGTCTGTTACGGTCTGCTCGCTTACTTTCTGACGAAAAAAATCACCTCGTCAAAAAGTGTATTCATCATCCAATTCAGTTTGGCATTGCTTATTTTTCTGATTGGGATCAGTCGTTATGTGATTAATGTCCATTATTTAACAGATGTCCTGGCCGGCTTTGTGTTCGGCTTCCTCTACTTAATCGGCATAATTATTTTATACGAGAAGCTGCAGTCGGTACGGCGGAAATCTCCGACCTGAGACTGAGGCGAAAACAGGCTGGAGCCAATTATGTATGGCAGGACTATTTTGTATAATGGGACCACGATGTTTAATAGTGCGTGTTTAAAAAGGAGCATGAAAAGGATCGGTTGGCTAGGTTCGCAACGACAATCGCAAACGCCGACACCGGCACGTCCTGTGCGTCGAAAGTTCGGCGGCGACGTTTTGATGGGCGGGCTTCCACAGGATGTGGTGATTTCTGCGATTGGCTGTTTTAGCAGAAGAACCCGATCGATGTGTCATTTTCACCGGCCTTTTTGAACAACCTTTAATGGGATGGTTAAGGTGATGGAAGGGGGAAGCTGGTTGGTACGTTATATGCTGGCAGTTATTCTGATAGCAGCCGGTGCAGCCCTTGTGCTGGCTAATATCGGGATTATAGATTTTAACGTCGACAACGCATGGTTTTATATTTATCCGATTTTATTGATTGGCTTTGGCATGAAATGGATGGCTGACCGAATCAGACAACAGGGTGGCAGCTGGATTTTTGGGTCGTTTTTCTTTATCTTCGGTTTGTTGTTGCTGCTTGACCGGTTTAGCGTGATCATGTTCCATTTTGACGACGTCTTTAAACTGTGGCCGCTCCTGATTGTGTATGTTGGGTTTTCATTTATCGGGCGTTCCAGAAGCCATCAGCAGTCATTTGCCCGTCGCAGGAAACAAAAGAAAATGAAATACGCCGGCGGATTTGATTCGTTTACGGTTGGTACCCATGAGTACAATCAGCCTAATTGGAAGGTCGAACCGATGAATTTAAAAAATATGGCCGGTGATTTTCATCTGGATTTTTCCAAAGCATTCATCCCGGAAAACGAAATTCCGATTGCCATCAAATCTCTGGCTGGTGATGTTCATATCGTCATTCCCGGCAATCTTGCTTTCCGGATTGATGCTTACGTTAAAGCTGGTGAAATGGATATTATTGGTCAGGTACAGGAAGGGATTAACCGGGATATCACATATGAAACACCGGATTATGATCAAGCCGTCCAGAAACTAGATTTGTTCATCGATCTGAAGGCAGGCTCGATTAAAGTGGTCAATGTGTAAGGGGGGGGGACGCATCAATGCTGAGAAAACTGAGTGGTATCCGTTATGTGGCTATTCGGTCCCATTTGTATGCGGTATTCTTGACCACCGTTCTGGTTTTGTCCGGCTTGCTGATCATTCATGTGTTGTTTTCACCTGATTGGCTGACGCTGACGGGCATTGTGGCGTTTATGCTGTTTTACATATTGTTTGGCTTGGCGATTGCCTTTTATATCGGGTTTCAATCTGGTGGTGACATAAAAGAGCGGCTGGATGACCTGTCTGTTTTGATTACACAGTTTGCGAATGGCCGCTATGATGCCCGAACTGATTTGGATGAGCGTGATGAAATTTCGAGAATCAGTAACGAAATGAATGAACTTGGCGAAAAGCTGCAGGCTCAGGTGAAATCGCTCAAACGGATGGCTGATGAAAAAGCTGATTACGCCAAATCCGCCCACAAAGCTGCGGCGATGGAAGAGCGGCAGCGGCTTGCTCGTGATTTGCACGATGCGGTCAGCCAGCAGCTGTTTGCCCTGACGATGATGTCGGAGGCGGCCGTTAAACAGCTTGATAAACAGCCCGCTGTTGCCAGATCGCAAATCGGGGAAGTGGCGGCAATAGCCTCAAAGGCACAGACCGAAATGCGGGCACTGCTTTTGCACTTAAGGCCGGTTCATTTATCCGGTGACCCACTCCCGGCCGGGGTCAGAAAGCTGATAAATGAACTGGAGCAGAAAACACAGTTGAATTTTTCAGTGGAGATGGACGATGCGCTAACCTTGTCCGAGACGGTTGAAGAGCATCTGTTTCGGATTATCCAGGAGGCATTTTCCAACACGCTGAGGCATGCGGAAGCGACCAGCGTTAAATTGGCCATTACCCTGCACGCAAATGAGCTGTTTTTACATATTCGTGATGACGGGCGGGGGTTTAAGGCGGAAGACGATATTAACCGCAAGACGTCGTATGGGCTTAAAACCATGAAGGAACGAACGGATGAACTTGGCGGAACATTTACGGTCAGGTCGAGCGAGGGAGAAGGAACTTACATTGATATTCGTATTCCGTGTTAGGGGAGGAGGCATTTTCGATGATTCGGGTAATGGTGGTTGACGATCATGAAATCGTCCGAAAAGGGATTGTCGCTTATTTGCAGACAGACGATGCGATTAATGTTGTCGGCGAGGCATCCGGAGGTGATGAAGGGGCTGGCCTCGTTTTGCACGCCGAACCGGATGTCGTACTGATGGATTTGATTATGGATAATGGCAGCGGTATTGATGCGACGGAAAAGATCATGAAAAGGCTGCCGGCCTGCAAAATTATTATTCTGACAAGTTATTATGATGATGAACAGGTTTTCCCTGCGCTTGAAGCGGGGGCGTTCAGTTATCTTTTAAAGACAGCTTCTGCATCGGACATTGCTGATGCGGTCAAAAAAGCAGCAGCTGGTGAGACGGTGATTGAGCCGAAAGTGGCCGGAAAAATGATGGCCAGTTTCCGGGGTGCTGAGAAAAAAAAGCATGATGAGCTGACAGAACGTGAATTCGAGGTTCTACTGTGCATTGGTGAAGGATTGACGAACCAGGAGATCAGTGACAAATTATACATTGGCATCAAGACGGTCAAAACACATGTCAGCAACATTCTCGGTAAATTGGACGTCCATGACCGGACACAGGCAGCCGTGTACGTTCACAAAAATGCCGTATTAAAGCAGACGGATTAGCTGTCTGAAGACTTCCTTTTTGCTTTTTGGCTATTATGGAATGTATAATACTTACGAAAAGTAACATGAGAGGTTGGGCATATGGAAAATACAAAGCATGAAACAGTCATGATCGTCATCTGGGCACAGTCGCTTATTGCGGCGTTGGGAAGTCTGTTTTACTCGGAAGTCCTGGGCTATGTACCATGTGAACTGTGCTGGATACAGCGGATTTTAATGTATCCGTTAGTGATCATATATGGGACTGCTCTGGTAAAAAAAGATGTGTCCATGGCACTGCCTGGCTTGATTTTAAGCGGAATCGGGATCGTTGTTTCGGTTTACCATTACCTGGTGCAAAAATGGCCAACGTTACAGGATGCCGGTGAAGCATGTGGTGTCGTTCCGTGTCATACGGCATACGTTAACTATTTTGGGTTTGTGACGATTCCTTTTCTGGCTGGTATGGCGTTTATGATTATATTCCTATTACATTTGTTGTTGTGGAAATCGGGGAGGCGTTAATTTATGCAAAAGAAAATGCTGATCATAATTGGATCGGTTATCGTACTGTTTGCGGCACTGTACTTTGTGATTGATTATAAAAACCAGCAGGCAATCGGGGATAATGACAATCCATATGGGAAAGATGATCTGGAACAGGCGACGGTTGATCAATTGGATGATCCGAACTATCAGAATCAACTGTTACCGGAGGAATTAAGTGAAAAACTGGACAACGGTGAAGATATGGTCGTTTATTTCTATGATCCAACATGCCCGCACTGTCAGGAATTGACCCCCAGGTTGGTTCCGTTGACGGACGAAATGGGTGTCGATATGAAAAAACTGAACCTGCTGGAATTTCAGGATGCCTGGGGACAGTATGGCATTGAAAGCACCCCGACCCTTATTTACTTTGAGGATGGTGAAGAAGCGGATCGAATCAATGGGGCACAGCCGAACGACATGTTCAGAGCCTTTTTCAATGAATATGTGGTTGACGATTCCGGGGAAAATGACGAACAAGCAAGCTAACGTTTCTGGCTTGCTTGTTTTTTATAATAAGATAAGCAACGATAAAATGTTGGGCGACGTTTTCAATACCGAAACCGGCTAACCCCACCTATTTCTTCAAGTCTGACTTCCGGCCTCTGACCTCTAGAAAGACGAGGCGTAAGCCGAGTTTTTCTTAGCGTCTAGTCATCCATTTCGATCATGTGGTAGCTTGTCACAAATGGTCTGTCCAGAAAGTATGCCGGTGGTTTGACGTCACTTCCGTCCTTATGTGCCTGCTTAAATTGGTCCGAATGCTTCCAGTTGTCAAAATCAGCCTCGGAAGCCCATTGGGTCATAACCACATACGTATCGCCTTTTTTCGGTCGCAATAAACGGAAGGCTTGAAAACCGGGCATTGATTCGACACCCTGCTTTCGTTGTTTGAATTTGTCTTCAAATATCGGTTTGCCTTCATCCGCTACCGGAATATTATTCATGACGACAAACCCGTTTTCTTTTAATGTTCCACTCGTGGTCACTGTTTCATATGTCCTTCCCGAGGCAAAGATGCTTTTCTTGTGGTCGCCTTCATAGTAAACGAGTGTGCTTGTATTTTCACGCATAAAGAAAAAATCGATAGCTGGATGTTCGGCCGGCAGTTTTCTCAGGAAGTCGAATGTCCCTTTGGTCATATAGGCATTCATGAAAATTCCCCCTTTCAAGTCTACTCTTAGTTTAACATACCCGTTTGTTAAAACCATTAACCTGATTAAAATGATTATTAATTAATAGTGTATATTATTCTTTCGTCAGCGCAAAAATTGTCGTATACTGTTTTTGAGGTGAATTCCTAAACGATGAAAAAGCTAAAATGGCTGTCGCTTTCATTTATTTTCCTGCTTGTATTGGGCATCATCGGCTATGCTGTCATCGTGTTCGGTGGCGGCCTGATTGTTGATGAGGATGATTTGATCCTTGATGCCACAACGACGATTGAAACAAGTGATGGCGAGGTCGTCGGCAAGCTATACGATGAGAACAGGGTGCCCGTTGCGCTTGATGACATACCGCAGCATGTCCAGAAGGCATTTATAGCGATAGAGGACAGACGTTTTTATGACCATGCCGGGGTTGATTTCATTTCAATTGTCCGGGCTGTTTACCGGGATATAGTGGCTATGTCCAAAGTGGAGGGCGGCAGCACGATTACCCAGCAATTGGCGAAAAATTTGTTTCTCTCTAACGATAAGACATGGATGCGCAAAACAAAAGAGTTAATGGCAGCCATTCATTTGGAGCGTCATTTGTCGAAAAACGACATTCTTGAATTGTACCTGAATGAAATTTACTTTGGTAACGGTGTATATGGTGTTGAGGCAGCATCACGGCGGTTTTTTAACAAATCAGCTACCGATTTATCCCTGACAGAAGGTGCGCTGCTGGCGGGGTTGGCGAAAGCGCCGAATGGCTATTCGCCGATCAATCATCCTGACAAAGCGGCGCATCGTCGAAACGTCGTGCTGCAGGCGATGACGGACACAGAGGTGATCTCGGCAGCAGAACGTTCGGAGGCGCAAGCGGAAGCGGTTGACCTCGATGTACAGACATATGAACCCAAACCGTGGGCAGCAAGTTATATCGATTTGGTGTTAAAAGAAGCTAAGGATAAATATGAATTGTCCAGTGATGAATTACGGCGCGGGGGTTATCGGCTTGTCGTGAACATCGATTCAGATATCCAGCAAATGGCCTATGAAAAATTTCGGGATGATGATTATTTCCCAGGTAATACTGAAGGGGCTGAAGGTGCCTTCGTGATGTTGGAACAGGATTCGGGAAAAGTCGCCGCTGCTATCGGGGGGCGCGATTACCAGCTTGGTGATCTAAACCGGGTGACCGTGAACCGGCAGCCAGGATCAGCGATCAAACCACTTGCCGTCTATGGGCCTGCCATGATGCAGGAAGCCTATCAGCCATACACCTTAATCCCGGATCAAAAAACTGAAATTGCCGGTTATAACGCAACGAATTATGATGATCAGTATGCCGGTGCGGTCTCGATTTATGATGCACTTGTTGCATCTAAAAATGTACCGGCGGTCTGGCTATTAAACGACATCAGCATCCCCTATTCGAAAGACTATTTAGCAAAACTCGGTATGCCGATAGAAGACGAGGGGTTGGCCATCGCATTGGGCGGATTATCAGAAGGCGTGACACCGTTGCAAATGGCAACTGCTTTCCGTGCTTTTGCAAACGGTGGTGAGACGGGTGAGGCATTTGCCATTGAACAGATTATAGATCGGGACGGTACTGTCATTCACGAAGGTAAAACAAGTGACGCTGAAGTGTTCAGTCCGCAAGTTGCCTGGAATATGACAGCCATTTTGTCCACTGCTGTCACAGAAGGAACGGGCAGTGCGGGCGAATACGCCAAGGCGTTGGCGGGCAAAACGGGGACGACACAGCATCCGCACGTTGACGGGGAAGTAAAAGATGCCTGGTTTACAGGGTTTACACCCGAATATGTCAGTGCCATGTGGATGGGTTTTGACACGTCTGATGACACGCAATATTTGACGGCGGGAAGTGAGATGCCGACGAAACTGACCAAAGCTATTCTAGCGGATATCGATGATCAGAAATCACTGGCAGCCTCTTTTGATAAGCCGGCGAATGTGACAGCACTGCCGGAACCGATCGATTTGCCCAGGGATATAACGTTACATGGGGATTATTCGTTTGGCGGCTTCTCCTTGTTCGATGCCAAACTGGAGTGGACAGAAGCTACGGACGAACGCGTTATTTATCGTATCTACCGAGAAGAAGAAGGCCTTGACAAACGAATCGCGGAAGTCGAGGGTGATAACGAATATAAGCTTGACCACATCCGAATTTTTGGATCAACGCGTTATTATGTCGTACCGTATGACCCACTGACAAAAACAGAAGGTCAACGATCCAATACGGTTGAGTTGTCCATGTAGGCCTGTATGAAACAAGCTTTAAAAACCAGCCATGTAATTGAGACAAATTGATGACAATCCCTGCTGTTTTCTATACAACGCCATGGAAAATCGCTATAGTAAGAGTAGCGCGTGTGCATACACTGTGAAAAGGGTGAAGTTAGTGACAACACGTTTTAATGATACAATTTTGCAAGCATATAAAGGTAAAAACATCAATTATACACCTACCTGGTATATGCGCCAGGCAGGCAGGTCACAGAAAGAGTACCGTAAGCTGAAAGAAAAATATTCATTGTTTGAGATCACACACCAGCCGGAACTGTGTGCCTATGTCACCAGGTTGCCTGTTGACCATTACGGGGTTGATGCGGCGATTTTATACAAAGATATCATGTCACCGCTGCCGGCCCTTGGTGTCGACGTGGAAATTAAGAAAGGCATCGGCCCGGTGATCGATAATCCGATCACAAATTTTCAGGATGTCGAACGCTTGGGTACCATCAATCCGGAACAGGACGTGCCGTACGTCCTGGATACTATCCGGCTTTTGACGGAAGAACAGTTGAATGTTCCGCTCATTGGCTTCAGCGGGGCGCCATTTACATTGGCAAGCTATATGATTGAAGGCGGGCCGTCAAAGAATTACAGTAAAACGAAGGCGCTCATGTACAGTCAGCCAGATGTCTGGTTTGCGTTAATGGATAAATTGGCAGACATGACCATCACCTATGTGAAGGCACAAATTGCTGCTGGGGCCCGGACCATCCAAATTTTTGATTCGTGGGTTGGAGCGTTGCATGCAGAAGACTACCGTTATTATATCAAGCCGGTCATGACACGCATTTTTTCGGAATTGCAAACAGAAAACGTGCCATTGATCATCTTCGGTGTGGGCGCGCGGCATTTACTGCCGGAATGGAATGACTTGCCGGTGGATGTGATCGGACTTGATTGGCGCACGTCTATCACTGAAGCACGGCAACTGGGGGTTACGAAAGTGCTGCAGGGTAACCTGGATCCGACTGTTTTGCTTGCCGATTGGCCAACAATTGAGACAAAAACGAAGGCAATACTGGATGAAAGCATGAACGATGGCCGACATGTCTTCAATCTGGGACATGGTGTCACACCGGATATCAAACCGGAAACACTCAAAAAATTAACTGAGCTTATTCAGACGTATTCGAAACGATAATTTGAAAGTGATGAGGTGTTACAAATGGGAAAGAAAACGCTTGGACTGCTTGTGATGGCATATGGAACGCCATACAAAGAAGAGGATATTGAACCGTACTACACGGATATCCGCCACGGCAGAAAACCATCCGAAGAAGCGTTGCAAGATTTGAAAGACCGCTACAAAGCAATTGGCGGCATTTCGCCCCTAGCAAGAATCACGGAGGAACAGACGAAAGCATTGGAAGAAAAACTGAACACCGAACAGGATGACGTTGAATTCAAAGCATATATCGGCCTGAAGCATATTCATCCATTTATTGAAGATGCTGTTCAGCAAATGGCGGAAGACGGCATTGACGAGGCTGTTTCCATCGTGTTGGCACCGCACTATTCAACATTCAGTGTCAAATCGTATAATCAACGTGCCACTGACACAGCCGAAAAATACGGTATCGCCATTGAGTCAGTGGAAAGCTGGTATGATGAGCCGGGATTCATCACGTACTGGGCCGATCAAATCAGCGCCGTTTATGATGATATGCCTGTAGAAGAGCGGGAAAAAGCTGTTTTGGTCGTATCTGCCCACAGTCTGCCGGAAAAAATTCTGCAGGACGGCGACCCGTATGTTGACCAGCTGAAAGAAACCGCACGGCTGATTTCCGAAGCGACCGGCATCCGGAACTATGCGATTGGCTGGCAAAGTGAAGGGAATACGCCTGATCCCTGGCTCGGCCCGGATGTGCAGGATCTGACACGTGATTTGTATGAACAAAAAGGTTACCGTTCATTTGTTTATGCACCGGTCGGTTTTATTGCCGATCACTTAGAAGTGTTATATGACAATGACTATGAATGTAAAGTGGTTTGTGATGAACTGGGCGCGTCCTATCACCGTCCGGAAATGCCAAATGCCCACCCGCAATTTATCGCAACCCTTGCCGATGTGGTATTGAAAAAAGTAAAGCGTGACGCACAATGACTGTAAGAAAAAAGATTTTAATCGCAGGCGGCGGGATAACCGGTTTGGCCGCGGCCTACTATTTGCAGAAAGAGATTAACGAAAAAGGGTTGCCGTACGACGTGAAGCTTGTGGAAGCAGGCAGCCGGCTCGGCGGTAAAATCAAAACAACACGGCGGAACGGATTTGTCATCGAGCAAGGACCGGACGCCATTTTATCGCGCAAACAGCCTGGCGTTAAATTGGTGGAAGAGCTGGGAATGCGTGATCAGATGGTCCGTAATGGCACAGGTCAGTCGTATATACTGGTGAATAACAAGCTGCATAAAATGCCTGCCGGTGCTTATATGGGGATACCGGTTCGCGTTCGTCCGTTCTTGTTTTCCGGCATGTTCTCACCGGCAGGAAAGTTGCGTGCCGGGATGGATTTTATGAAACCGAGAGGGAAGGCCGGTGACCAGTCGCTGGGCGCTTTTTTCCGTCGGCGTTTTGGCAATGAATTGGTGGAAAATTTAATTGAACCACTTCTGTCAGGCATTTATGCCGGTAATATTGATGATATGAGCATCAAGGCGACATTCCCGAATTTTCAGCAGCTGGAACAGGAACACCGAAGTCTGATGAAAGGCCTGCAAAAAACGATGCCGGAAAAAACAAAGCCACAGAAGAAATCAGACGGGAAACAGCAGGGCGCATTTTTCTCGTTTGCCAATGGACTGGAAACATTGGTCGAACGTCTCGGGGAAGTCCTTGGCGATACCGTTTCGCTCGGTGTTGGTGTTGACCACGTTGAAAAGAAAGACCAAGGCTATCATGTCCTGCTGAGCAATGGCGACGTGTACAAAGCAGATGCCGTGATTATGGCAACACCGCATGACACCTTGCCGAAGATTTTCAGCCAGTTCAGCTTGTTCGATGCGTTCCGCGATATTCCAGCAACATCTGTTGCGAATGTGGCGATGGCGTTTGATGCATCAGCCATCAAACAAGACATCGACGGGACCGGCTTTGTTGTGTCGCGAACCAGTGATTATCGAATAACAGCTTGTACCTGGACACATAAAAAATGGCCTAACGCCGCACCGGATGGCAAAGCACTGGTCCGGTGCTATGTCGGTAGACCGGATGACCAAGCAGTGGTTGATCTGCCGGATGACGACATAACAGATATTGTATTGAACGATTTAAACAACACGATGAATATAACAGCAAAACCTGAATTCAGTGTCATCAGCCGCTGGAAAAATGCGATGCCACAATACACCGTCGGCCATACCGAGCGGATCGCGAACGTTCGCGGTGATATGAGTCAGGAGCTTCCGGGCGTATTTTTAGCCGGCAGTTCGTATGAAGGTGTAGGCGTCCCTGATTGTATCGATCAGGGCGAAAAAGCGGTATCTGATGTACTGGCATTTTTGAGTGATTAGTTTTAGAACCCGGCATCGAACAGTGCGTTTGGTGCCGGTTTTTTGTTTGTGGAGGCAGGGAAGCATGGACGTGTTCATGTATATCTTCATATGAGCGGAAGAATCAACAGAAGAACGAGAGAATCAACGGAAGAACGAGAGAATCGACAGAAGAGCGAGAGAATCAACAGAAGAGCCGAAGAATCAACAGAAGAGCCAGCAGAATCAACAGAAGAGCAGAAGAATCAACAGAAGAACGAGAGAATCGACAGAAGAGCCGAAGAATCAACAGAAGAGTCGAGAGAATCAATAGAAGAACGAGAGAATCAACAGAAGAATGAGAGAATCAACAGAAGAACGAGAGAATCGACAGAAGAGCGGAAGAATCAACAGAAGAATGAGAGAATAGACAGAATATCCGAAAGAATCGACAGAAGAGCGGCAGAATCAACGGAAGAACGAGAGAATCGACAGAAGATCCAGCAGAATCAACGGAAGAGCAAAATAAAGCAACAGAATAAGAAAAGATCTGCAGAAGAAGCTAACTTCTGCAGAAATCTATTACGTCTTAATAAAACTGCTCAATTTGTTTTGAGCTATTTATATATGGAAAAGTTGAACGTTGTGGAAAATCGTTGATACTCGGTGCTAAGTATTTTCTTGCTCTATTTTCTCTATCGTGTTGAAGATGCATGCTTTTTAATATAGAATGAGCTGTTCGTGGTGAATCAATCTGAAGTACTTCGCGGCATTCCTTATTTGTTATGCTGGTTTGGTGAAGAAGAAAATAATCAAGAATAATGCGTTCATGTGCTTTAAGGTCAGTAGCAAGACAACTTGGACATTGCCACTTTTTATATAATCGGTTCATTGGATAAGCGTAACACCTCTCACAGGGAATACCCGCTATCAAATGCTGTTTGTTTATACCAAGTTGTGTCAATATGTCTGTCCGGAGTGGAGCGTCCTCATCCAATAAGGAGCGGCACAATTTTTTTAAGCTGTTATTGGTCAAAATATTTTTCGTATATTTTCTGTTTAATCTATTCAGGTGCTCATGCAGGCTTTCGTTGTGAATGATTGTGTTATAAACTTCCGGATCTTCCCTGATATTCACAATAGTAGTTGTAGGGTAAGCGATGACAACAAGGGTCTCAATCGGGACATTAAAAATTCCGTGTTTCTCCAGCCATCCCCGCAGATGCGTTTTTTGAGCTTTGGCTTGTAAAATCGGATCTTTGAAAGACTTTACCTCTCCATTGACTTCTTGTGTTAGCTGTTGCTGTTTTGAATCATAATTGAATGTTCCTTTTTTATTTTTAACTTCGAGAATACCAATAAATCTTCTTGTAAGGATAAGCGTGTCGATTTGGAAATAAAATGGAAAGTTAGGCAGCCGGATGCCTTGAAATACGAAGAGATCTTTATGTGGGTAAGTGGAAAGCTTGTAGTCTACATTCTTTTCGCCGTCATATCCTGCCTTCTCCCGTTTGTATGCTGAAACGATGGATTCCTTTTGTCGGTACTCTTTTAAAACCCGCCTGAACAATGCTTCACAAGCTAATAATTCGTGGGACTTTTTTCTTTGTTTTATATTTGTTGGGGTCAAACTTGAATCACTCCTTCTTTGTCATTAGTTATATATTCTGCAAAAGATTGTCATCTCCTGCTCCTAATTGTGAAAAATTTGTGAATAAAATGGTCGAGATATGAGGAAATGCCATTTTGACGTTGGAAAGTAGTATTAATGTTTGAGTGCCAATGAAAAATATCGACAGAGAACCTGGATAAATCTACAGAATAAAGAGAAAATCAACAGAAGAGCCGAGAGAATCGACGGAAGAGCCGGCAGAATCAACAGAAGAGCGAGAGAATCAGCAGAAGAGCCGGCAGAATCAACAGAAGAGTGAGAGAATCAACAGAAGAGCCGGCAGAATCAACAGAAGAGCGAGAGAATCAACGGAAGAGCCGGCAGAATCAATAGAAGAGCGAGAGAATCAGCAGCAGAAGAGCGAGAAAATCAACAGAAAAGCGAGAGAATCAACAGAAGATCCGAGAGAATCAACAGAAGAGCAGAACAAATCAACAGAAAAAGAAAAGATCCTCAAAAAAGCGAAGCCATCAAGAAAAAATATGCAAATGTGCTAAAAACATCATCATGGTGCCTATTTCTGCATGCAAAAATCATTAAGAAAAGTGCCCCGGCGAGCCCGGGGCGCACTTAATATCAGTCATAGCTTTTTTCCAGTTCATCAACGAGTTGGCCGACATAGGCGACAGCTTCTCTGATGGCATCAGGCTTGGACATATCGACACCGGCTTTTTGGGCCAGTTCGAGTGGTTTCAAGGTTCCGCCGGCTTTCAGGACGGACAGCCAGCGGTCGACAGCAGGCTGACCCTCGTTGCGGATTTGACCGGCCATGGCCGTGGAGATGGTCAGGCCGGCAGAGTAGGTATATGGATACAACCCCATATAATAGTGCGGCTGCCGCATCCATGTGAGACCGGCTCCGTCATCAATTGATACAGCATCACCCCAGAAATTTTTCAGTGCTTCTTTTTTCTGTTCGCACAGGACAGTCGCTGTCAGGGGTGTTCCTTCCTCAGCCAGTGCATACGCACGGCGCTGAAATTCACCCTCAAGCAAGTGTGTCACAAAGTTATGATAGTAAGTTCCGAGTAACGAGCTGATGACCCAGCGTTTCATTTGTTTATCGTCGGTATTGGCCATCATGTGATCAGCTAGCAGCAATTCATTCAACGTGGACGGTGCTTCGATAAAATAGGTGGACGGGCTCGTGTTGACAAGTGACTGATGCTGGCCAGCCAGATAAAAATGGCCGGCATGACCCAGTTCGTGTGCCAGCACAAATGCACCCCGCATCGTATCGGTCCACGTGATTAAAATATATGGATGGACGTCATATGGGGGCGAACAGAATGCTCCGGTTTGCTTGCCGATATTGTCAGCCCGGTCAACCCAGCGATTATTGATCCCTTTTTCCATGATGGCACTGTATTCCGGACCCATCACCTGAAGCGCATCAAGGATCGTATCTGTTGCTTCTTTATAGGTTGTCGATGGATTGAATGCTGGATCAAGCGGTGCTTTCAAATCACAAAAACGCATCTCATCCAGTCCAAGTTTTTCTTTTTTTAGTTTGGCAAATCGACGCATGTGTGGTGCCAACTCTTTCTGAATGATATCCAGTTGATTGTGATACATGTCCTTGGTCACCTGTTGTGGATGCAGCAGCATATCGGTGACAGAATCATAGGACCTTAAGCGTGACATGGTAACTTGTTTCGTCACTTCGGTGGCATAGGTTGCTGCGTACGTGTTCTTGTACCGGTTTAATGTGTTGACGAATGAATCATACGCTTGTTTACGCGTATGTGCGTCAGGCGACAATTCATAGCTGTCCTCATAAAGCGCAGCCGACATGGGCAGTTCCTTGCCTTCACGGGTTTTGATCGGTTCAAACGCCATATCCGACGATTTGCTTCGTTCATAGATCATATATGGCGCTCGATGTACGTCATCAAGTGCCGCGAGTGTTTCTTCAATGTCAGGTTTCAAGCTGAATGGTTTTTTCTCCAAAACATCCTGAAGCATTTTCCGGTACGTTTCCAGTTCCGGTTTTTCGTCCATGAATTGTTCGATGGCGTCTTCGGATAATAGCAGCAGTTCATTTTCGACGAATGCCAGCTTCGCACCAATGGCAGCCAGTGCTGATGATACTTTCGCAGTGTTTGCCTGATTTTGCGGATCGGATCCATCCGCACTTGATTTCAGATTGGCATAGGTGGCAACACGAATCAGCCGCTTTTCAAACGCCTCCTGTGCTTTCAGACCATTCAGCAAGTTTTCGGCATTTGCGGTTAGTCGCCCTTTATACTGTGTGACATCACTGACATGTGCCTGAATAGCGCTTAGTTCATTTTCCCATTTTTCGTGTGATGCGAATAAATCGGTTAAATCCCACGTTTGTTCTTCCGGCACTTCAGCTCGTGTTAAACGTTTTGTATTGGTGGTCATCATGATACTCCTTCCCATACTATTTCGTCTCTCTAATTAATTATAAAATAAAAATAATTGAAATGACACCATTTTCGTATCTTTTGCGGACAAAAAAATACAGCTGTGTGCATAGCTGTATCAATGGAAAGGCAATATATAGTACAATACAATGGGAAGGAACTACCTGGCCGGGTGGTCACATTCGTCGCACAAATTGCCGTAGCAGTCGGCTTTCTCGACCATGGCATGGCCGCATTTATGGCATTTTTTCTGGGGCAGGTTTCGGAAAAATTCGATAACGTTCATCATGCTTGACATCCCCTTTTTGAGTTGGTATCAATATTGTATTATAACAGTATGTAATGTGTCAACGCTGTGTTACAACAAAATTTAAAAATGAGGTGAAAAATTATGAAATTAACTGTAATCGGATGCTGGGGAGGCTATCCAGCCCCGGATGGCGCGACCTCAGCTTATATGCTGGAGCAGGATGATTTCACGTTATTGATTGATGCAGGGAGCGGTTCTTTATCAAAATTACAGACAAAAAAACATGTGGTGGATCTGGACGCCGTCATTCTTTCCCATTACCACCATGACCATGTGGCGGATATTGGAGTGCTGCAATATGCCCTGCTCGTCCAGTCATATATTCATGAGAACAGAGACGTTTTGCCGATTTACGGGCATCAGGAAGATCAGTACGGTTTCAAATCATTGACCCATAAGCATACGGAAGGGATCGCCTACGACCCAACCGCCACATTGGAGGTTGGACCATTCGCGATCACCTTTCTGAAAACGGCCCACCCTGTTCCATGTTATGGAATGCGGATTACCAACGGGGAGACTGTTATCGTTTATACCGCTGATACGGCCTTTAAGGAAGCATGGTATGACTTTGCCAAAGATGCCGATCTCCTGATAACGGACTGCAATTTTTATGAAAACCAAGATGGCTCAGGAGCGGGCCATATGACCAGTAAAGAAGGAGCCATGGTTGCTGAGAACGCAAATGCCAAAGAACTTATCGTCAGTCATTTGCCACAGTATGGTGACCACCATGATTTGGTCAAACAAGCTGAACATTATTTTTCCGGTCGCATTCAGTTGGCTGCAGAAGGTTTGATCTGGGAAAAAAGTCGTAATTTTTGATTGATGCTGTTATTTCGTTTAAACTAAAAGTGTTTGGATTTATTACAGCTGGGGAGGTTAGCATGATGAAATTCATTGATAATCAAGGCATTACTGATCCGATGATCAATCTGGCTATAGAAGAATATATTTTGCAGAATTTTGGTGAAAAAGATACATATCTGCTGTTTTACATCAATCAGCCATCGATCATCATCGGACGGAATCAAAATAGTGTTGAAGAGATTAACACAGACTACGTGGATGAAAATGGCATCAAAGTTGTCCGTCGGTTATCCGGTGGCGGAGCCGTTTATCATGATGAACAAAATCTTAATTTCAGTTTTATCACGAAAGATGACGGGGAAAGCTTCCAGGATTTTGCCAAATTCACCCAACCGATTATTGAAGCACTGAATAAATTAGGTGTCCCAGCCGAAATGAAAGGCCGGAATGACATGGCTGTCGAAGGGCGCAAAATTTCCGGGAATGCAATGTTTTCAACAAGAGGCCGTATGTTCAGCCATGGGACATTGATGCTTGATTCGGAAATTGAAAATGTCGTATCGGCATTGAATGTCAACAAGGAAAAAATCGAATCAAAGGGCATCAAATCAATTCGCAGCCGAGTCGCCAACATTTCCGAGTATTTGGATGAGAACATTTCCATGGATGCGTTTAAAGAAATGATTCTGAAACATGTTTTTGATGTGGAAGATGTCAACGATGTACCACGTCATGACTTGACTGAAGCGGATTGGGAGGAGATTTACAAAATTTCGGAGAACCGTTACCAAAAATGGGAATGGAATTATGGTAAATCGCCTAAATTCAACGTCCAGGCGTCACATAAATTTGATGCAGGGCTGGTTGATGTTCGCCTTGATGTAAATAATGGCACTATCGAAAACTGCAAAATTTATGGGGACTTTTTCGGATTAGGCGAAGTTAGTGACCTGGAAAATGCCCTGACAGGTATCCGGCATGAACGGAAGGCGATCGAAGAAGCACTAGCAGACGTTGACGTCCCGTATTACCTAGGTAAAATTCCTAAAGATGAATTTATTAAATTGCTGTATTAAGACAGCGAAAAATCGGTTTTGGTTAAAGAAGCCGGTTTTTTCATTAGGCTCTTTTCGTAAGGTGAATATAACGTATCGGCCAAAATTGAATTTTTGGATGAACTGCCGAAAAATACAACCGGGAAAGTATTGCGGAAAAACTTGCGCGAACGCTTGGGACAATAAAGAACAGAAGAAGGTGTCCCTGCTAAAAAGGGGCATCTTTTGTTTTACTTTGTCATTTTTAAACGTCATTTTGAGAAAAAGGTAAATTTTCTGTTGCCTTTTTATGTCCGAATTGGTAAATTATACATAGCCTCTTTCTTTTCATGTTTACATGAAAGGATGATAGATATGTTGGATAATTTTTATTCACCCTCATACGAAGTAACGCCTCTCACCATGGCTATCATTGCACAGCAGGATGAAAACGGCAATACCAGTGCATGTGTATTGGAAGAACAGGAAGAATTTTCTGCTCACTATTCTCCCAGCAAAATCATCGATAACGCCTGCAAATTCTTTGGGAGCAGTCTTCGCGGCAGGCAGGACGGCACACGGGGCATTTGCGGTATCACGCATAAAGCGCCGATTTCCATTGATCCGACCAGCGGTATGTACTTTTTTCCGACAACGTCCCCAACCAATCCGGAATGTTCCTGGGTTGCACACTCACACATTGATCAGGTCAATCAGGGACCGGGAAGGCAGACGAAAATTGTCTTCAAAAACCGGAAAACCATCCTTCTTAATGTGTCGTTTGGCTCCATGCTTAATCAGGTGCAGCGAACTGCGCAGTATCGGTATTTATTGGACAACCGGATCAAGTATCTGCATCGGCATAATGCTGACGTGGTGGCAGAGCCTTTTGCATAAGTTCATCGATGATTGTTTCCACTTTTTTGCGGATAGCCGGGTTAAAGTAATTGCGTTTTTCTTCCCGTCCCCTGCAAAGAAATAAGTAGGATGAAAAGGAATCATTCTTATTCAATGTCACGACCTGTATCTTTTTATCCTTCATCATCTTCCGCAGTTCCCTTCGTTCGCTGGCAGCTTCGGTGTCCATTTTTTCCAGAAGATTGATATAAGGTTCCTTAATCTTAAACGTTCCCTGCCGGATATGCTGCAAGTCCTGCTGAATCACAACCATCGCCATGGAAAGAAACAGGAAGCGTGAAGCAAGTTGTAATTCTTCGTCGGTCAGATAACGCATGTAATCCCCTCCATAAACGAACGTTTGTTCCATTACTATTATATGATATAATGATCAAAAAATACACTAAAAAATATGATTTAAGGTAAAATGAAAAGAAAGAGGCACGAACAAACAGCAGATACATGACATGTCTGCGATTGATTAGGGATGATTACAGGACAAATCAGGTATACTAAATAGGAGATGACGAAAAACGACTTGGTTGAATAAGGGGACAATGAACACATGTATTTGCTAAACGTCAGTATTACGGATTGGCGAATCTGGCTTGAGCAGGAAAAAATGGACGAATTTATCCTAGAATTGCTGAAAGAATATGAAAGTCTTGGTCCGTTGCCGGGTATTCTGTTACCATTTATCGAAGCATTTCTCCCATTTTTACCACTGGTCGTGTTTGTGATTGCCAATGCCGCCGCATATGGCCTGTGGGAAGGATTCATATTGTCATGGATTGGTGCATGCGCCGGTGCGATACTCGTGTTTTTGGTGATCCGAAGGCTGGGGGACAAGCGTCTGTTCAAGGCTATCGCCCGCAATAAACAAGTTCTTCGTGTAACCGGATGGGTGGAAAGACATGGCTTCGGGCCGCTCTTCCTATTAATGTGTTTTCCCTTTTCGCCGTCGTCAGTGATCCACGTTGTCTCAGCGCTTTCGGGAATCAGTATTCGGCAGTTTATTCTGGCGGTCATCATGGGGAAAACAGTTATGATTTTTTCAATCGCCTTTGTCGGATCAAGTATATTTGAATTTGCCAAGAATCCGATCCGGACGATTGTTGTCGGCATCTGTATTGGATTGTTTTGGCTGTTTGGCAAATATATTGAACGACGTCTGCAGCGAAAAGCCATGATACGCGACATATCTGAACAAGACAGGGTTAAAAAATAGCTAAGCAGGGTATGCTGGTAAAAAGGTTGTTCAAAAAGTCCGGTAAAAATGACACATCGAATTTCTTCGTTGGCTTGTTTCTCCGCTGCTCATGTATCTAAATGCATACATTCCGCTGCTCGAAACGGCGCCGCCTCGAACTTTCGACGCACAGGACGTGCTAGTGTCGGCGTTGCAACAGGACGTTGCGAACTTAGCCGACCGGTCCTTTTTATCCTCCTTTTTGAACACGCACTAAAAGTAAATATAACGAGCTAATACCCTGGAGGAAAGCTGGAATGAAAAGAAACTATCTTCGCAAACTAACACCAATCGTCTTGGTGGCAGTCGTTCTGGCGATTATTTTCCGGTCCTTTTTGTTTGCCAGCTATGTCGTAAATGGTGAATCAATGGAGCCAACGTTGTATGACGGAAATCTGTTAATGGTTAATAAAGTCGTGTATAATCTAACAGATGTTGACCGTTTCGATATTATTGTGTTTCATGCCGACAAGCAGGATGACTATGTGAAACGTGTGATTGGTCTGCCTGGCGATAACATCGTTTATGCCGATGATCAGCTGTATATTAATGGGGAACCCGTGCAGGAGAAATTTTTGGAACCATTCCGGAAAATAAGCGACAGCAGGCCATACACCGGGGACTTTACGCTGGAAGATGTCACCGGATCGGGAAAAGTACCAGAAGGGAATCTGTTCGTCATGGGTGATAACCGCCCGGACAGCCTCGACAGCCGGGAGATCGGCTTTATAGGTGTTGGGAAGCTTGTCGGAAAAGTAGATATCAAATACTGGCCGGTTTCCGAAGTACAGCTGAGTTTCGGATGAGGATATAATGGTTTACTGAAAGTGTATAAAACCTTTTTCTCTGTTAAAATGAGAAAGAGGTTTTATTTTTACGTCAGGAAAGTATGGATTTTGGTTATCTGACCTCTGGAAGATGAGGCGGATACTGGTTTTCAAGGCAGGGGGAAACGTTTATGGGAATCCGATTTTTGCTGGGGCGAGCTGGCGCCGGCAAACGGGAAAAAATTTTACATGACATCCGGCAAAAACTGATCGACCATCCACAAGGGCCGCCTATCTTTTATATTGTCCCGGAACAGATGACATTTCAGCAGGAATATGCCTTGTTTCAGGATGAAGCGGTTAAAGGGAGTATCCGTGCTCAGGTTGTCAGTTTTTCGAGGCTGGCATGGCGCGTGCTCCAGGAAACAGGCGGAGCAACTAGGCAATTCATCAGTTCAGTCGGAACCCAGATGATGCTCCGCAAAATTATTGCGGAGAAAGAAAGTGACTGGTATGTGTTTCAAAAAGCATTGGAAAAACAAGGGTTTCTGGAACAGCTCGAGCATATCATAACCGAGTTTAAGCGTTATCGTGTCAGTCCCGACATGCTTTATATGCAAATTGAACAGATGCAGCGTTTTGTTCATCAGGCGAGCGGAGAGGTAGCGTTAACTGGTAAATTAACTGACCTGGCCTATATCTATGACAATTTAATCAAAGCCTTGCAAGGTCACTATATTGATAGTGAAGATCAGCTGCAGCTATTGGCCGATAAAATAGCGGATGCACCGCTGCTGAAGGATGCGGATATTTACCTTGACGGCTTTCACCGGTTTTCCCCGAAAGAATTGTTCGTTGTGGAAAAACTGATGCAAACCTGCCGTTCGGTTACGATTGCGCTCACAACCGATATTCCGGACGGGGAGAATCTGTCGGAACTTGATTTATTCTACCAGACGAAAGAAACCTATCATGCATTGCGGGCCATTGCATCGGAGAATGGCATCCCGGTTGATGATCCGGTTATATTGGGGCCTGAAGATGGCCGGCAGCATAACCGGCCGTATTTCGCCCATTTAGAGCAGTATTTCGATATTCGGCCTGCACCAGCCTATGATGGCGACGTGCCCATCCAGATAGCTGAAGCTGTTCATCCGCGTGCTGAAGTTGAAGGTGCCGCCCAAGAAATTCTTCGTCTTGTAAGAGAAGAAAATTACCGTTTCCGTGATATAGCGGTCTTAATCCGCCAGACTGATGTCTACCACGATTTAATTGACACGGTTTTCCATGACCATGATATCCCTGTTTTCATCGACGAAAAACGCAGCATGCTGAATCATCCGTTGATTGAATTAATCCGGTCCGGCATGGATATCGTCGAAGGCAATTGGCGTTATGATGCCGTTTTACGTGTGCTGAAAACCGGGTTTGTCCCGGCTACTGATGGGGCATACCCCCTTGATGACGACGCGATTGATGAACTGGAGAATTATGTGCTGGAGTATGGTATTCGTTCACGTACTCAGTGGCTTGGTAAGGACGAATGGGTTTTCCAGCGTTTCCGTGGTTTTGATGAGCCGGCACAGACGGATGCCGAAAAGGAAACACAACGGCGGATCAACGCGTTCCGGAATCAAGTTGCCCGGGCACTGCAGGGATTTGATCATGATATAAGAAAGGCTGCCACTGTCCGCGAACGCTGCGAAATCATTTATAGGCTGCTGGAACAACTTGATGTACCGGGTAGACTGGAAAAAATGCGGGAAACATACGATGCGGAAGGACAAATTGAAAAAGCGCGCGAACAGGAACAAGTCTGGAACGCCGTCATTCAGCTCCTGGATGAGATGGTAGAAATGGCCGGTGACGAAACGATGACGATGGAAACATTCCAATCGGCCATTGAAGCCGGCTTTGAAACGTTAACATTTGCACATGTGCCGCCAAGTATTGATCACGTAATTGTCGGTACCGTCGACAGATCCCGGATCAGCGGCATTAAATGTTCGTTGCTACTTGGTGTGAATGATGGAACATGGCCGTTGAAACCGGCAGAAGACGGTATGATCAATGAGCAGGAACGGGATCTGCTGGCGGAACATGGCTTGCAGCTCGCGGAAAGCAGCAAACGCCAGCTATTGGATGACTGGTTTTATATGTATTTGGCGTTTACCTCCGCCAGTGATTATTTATGGGTCAGTTATCCGTTAAGCGATGCGGAAGGCAAAGCCAAAATGCCATCACAGCTGATCAAACGGGTAGAAGACTTATTTCCGGAATGTTGTGATCATCTATTGCTGCAGGATCCCGATGAGCTCGTGGATGCTGAGCGGTTCATTACAACACCGATGAAAACACGAGCAGCATTAACGGCCCAGCTATCCCGCAGCCGGAAGGGATATCCCGTTAAACCGGTCTGGAGGCATGTCTTGAACTGGTATATCCACAACCATCCAAAATACAGTACAACCTATACGGTGTTGCAAAGTCTGTATTATCAGAATCAGCCGGTTAATTTAAGCAAACAGACGACCAGCCAACTTTACCCGCAACAAGTAAAAGCAAGTGTGTCACGGCTGGAATCCTATTACCGCTGTTCGTATCAGCATTTTGCCCAGTACAGCCTGCAGCTGCGAGAGCGGCAGACGTATAAACTTGATGCCCCTGATATTGGCCAGCTATTCCATGAAGCGCTGAAAAAAATCACCGAATGGATTCAAGCAGAGGGCAGAGATTTTTCCCAATTAACCAATCAGGACAGTGCGGGATACGCCAGACAGGCCGTTGAGACGCTTGCGCCTGTCCTGCAGCATCAGATTTTGCACAGTTCCAACCGCTATCAATATATTCAGCAGAAACTTCAGGACGTCATCACAAGAGCGACCTATATTTTAAGTGAACAGGCCAGACAGAGTGATTTTTCTCCGGTCGGGCTTGAGCTGGGGTTTGGCGACAAAGAGACACTTAAACCGGTGACCCTTAATCTGCCGAACGGCTTTGATCTGATGCTGCGCGGCCGGATTGACCGTGTTGATAAAGCGGAAAGCGCTGACGGCTTATTTTTGCGGATCATTGACTACAAATCGAGTGAGAAAGGGCTGGATCTCGTTGAGGTATATTACGGACTGGCCCTGCAGATGCTGGCGTATCTGGATGTTGTGCTGTCACAGTCTGAGCAGTGGCTCGGGGAGAAAGCAACCCCGGCCGGCGTGCTTTACTTCCATGTGCACAATCCAATGATTTCCGGCCATATGAACATGTCGGATGATGCGATTGAAAAGGAATTGTTCAAAAAGTATAAGATGAAGGGTCTATTGCTTTCAGATGAAGAGATCGTCCAACTGATGGACACATCACTTGATTCAGGCCGGAGTCAAATCGTCCCTGCCGGTGTGAAAAAGAACGGCGAGCTTCGCAGTGATTCCAGGATTGCTGATCAGGATACGTTCAGCCGTCTGCAGGATCATATCCACCATTTGATGATGCAGGCAGGGATTGATATCACCTCAGGCGGTGTGCATCTGAATCCATTTCAGCATAAGCAGCAGACGGCGTGCACGTATTGCCCGTTCCGATCAGTCTGCCAGTTCGATCCGACCCTGGAAGACCATCACTACCGTAAGCTGACAGATATGAAAGATGAGGAAATTCTGGAAAAGCTCCGTCAAAAGGAGGAGTCATAATGGTCAACTGGACAAGCGAACAAGAAGAAGCCATTTATACGGATGGCCGGGATGTACTGGTCGCTGCCGCCGCCGGATCGGGAAAAACAGCTGTGCTTGTTGAACGGATTATCCAAAAACTCGTCCGGAAAGAAAATCCGATAGATATTGATTCATTACTTGTGGTGACGTTCACCAATGCAGCGGCACAGGAAATGCGCAATCGTGTCGGTGAAGCGCTGGAGGAAAAACTGGCAGAAGCGCCTTCCTCCGCCCATTTGAAAAAACAGCTGTCACTGCTGCAGCGTGCATCCATCTCAACATTGCATTCATTCTGTCTCGATATCATCAGACGATACGCTTATTTGCTGGATATGGACCCTGCTTTCCGGATAGCTGATGATATGGAAGCCGAACTGATCAAACAGGACGTGATTGATGAGCTGTTTGAAGAATGGTATGGAAAAGAAGGTGAAGAACAGCAGAACTTCTTTGCAGTGGTTGACCGTTTTTCCAGTGACCGCAGTGATACAGATGTGGAAAGTCTTGTACTTGATTTATACAAATTTGCTATGCAAAATCCCTGGCCGGACAAATGGCTTGACGAACTTGCCGATGTTTATGATATTCCGGCAGACTGGCAGGAGGATGATTTGGGCTGGCTTACGATTATTAAAAAAGAAGTGACAAATGAGCTTGATGCCATCAAGCAGGAAATAAGTCTGGCGATGGATCTGACACGGGACAAAGACGGCCCATATCATTATGCCGATACCATCGACTCCGACATTACCAATTTGCATGAAGCGGTGGCACACCAGGATTCATGGGATGATTTGCAGGCTTTTATGGCATCCAGCTCATTCGCCAGATTATCCGGAAAAAAAGTTGATTGTGATGAAGCGAAAAAAGAGAAAGTGAAAAACCTGCGTGACAGCTACAAAAAACGCTGGAACACTATGAAAGAAGAATGGTTCAGCCGTAATCTGGAAAATCATATTGCTGATATGCAGGAGTTAGCCCCTCTCGTCAGGCAGCTGACAGAATTGGTAAAGCAGTTTAAAGCACGGTTTACCGAACAAAAACGGGAACGGGCAATGGTTGATTTTTCTGACCTTGAACATTACTGTCTGCAGCTGTTAATGGATGAAGCATCAGAGGAAAAGACGGTAAAGCCATCTAACGTAGCTGTCAACCTAAGGGCGCAATTTACGGAGTTGCTGATTGATGAATACCAGGATACCAACCTTGTCCAGGAAACAATTCTGGCGCTGATAAGTGATCAGGAAGGTCCTGGTAACAGGTTTATGGTTGGTGATGTTAAACAAAGCATTTACCGGTTCCGTCATGCTGAGCCATCCTTATTTATTGATAAATACAAACGATTTGCAAGTGATGCACTGTCAGCAAGACGGATTGATCTGGCAAGTAATTTCCGCAGCAGGGAGCATATCCTTACTGGCACCAACTATGTTTTCCGGCAGATTTTGGATGAGGATTTAGGTGAAATCAGCTATGATGCGGATGCGGAATTAATCTATGCCAATAACAGATATGATACACTGCCGCATTCGGAACCAGAGCCGGAGCTTGTTATCATCGACCGAGAATCACCAGAAGAACAAGAGGCGCTTTCCCCGGAAGAAGAAGATTACCAGGATCTGGAGAAAGCACAGCTTGAAGCACGGGCATACGCTGAAAGAATCAAAAGCTGGATTGGACAGAAGAACGATCGTCCGCTGCAGGTTTATGATAAAGCAACCGATACACAACGGGATATAGGGTACCGCGATGTGGTCATTCTACTCCGGTCAATGACATGGGCACCGACCATTATGGATGAACTGAAAAAACAAGGAATTCCTGTTTATGCCGAACTTTCAACCGGTTATTTTGAAGCCATGGAGGTTAAAATCATGATGAATCTGCTGAAAGTGATTGACAATCCAAGGCAGGATATCCCGCTGGCTTCCGTTCTGAAATCACCGATTGTCGGATTGGATGAGGAAGAATTGGCTCAGATCCGGCTGGTTGATCGACGAGGGACCTATTACGATGCTCTTAAGGCATTTCACCAGCAGAACACGGGGGATACGGCCATCAAAACGTCCCAATTCCTCGAGCGTCTGCAACGTTACCGCCGCGCATCACGGCAGGGTGCTTTATCAGAGCTGATCTGGCAAATTTACCGGGAAACCGGCTACTATGATTTTGTCGGCGGCATGCCAGGCGGCCGACAGCGGCAGGCTAACTTGCGGGCACTTTATGACCGTGCACGTGGGTATGAAACGACCTCATTCCGCGGTTTATTCCGGTTCTTACGCTTTATTGAACGGATGGAAGAGCGTGGAGATGATTTAGGGGCTGCACGGGCACTCAGTGAACAAGAAGATGTTGTCCGGATTATGACAATCCATAAAAGTAAGGGTCTGGAATTCCCGGTCGTCATTCTTGGTGCCATGGATAAACAGTTTAATATGCAGGATTTGAATCAGCGTTATTTGTTGCATAAGGATCTTGGCTTTGCCAGCAAATATATTGATCCTGTCAAGCGCATTATTTATCCGACACTTTTTTACCATGCCTTAAAGCAGGAAAAACGGCGTGAAATGCTAGCTGAAGAAATGCGTGTTTTATATGTTGCCTTAACCAGGGCAAAAGAGAAACTACTGATGGTCGGCAATGTGGCATCCTTTGCCAAAAAACAGGAAAAGTGGGAGCAGATAATCGATCATTCCGACTGGATTTTACCGGCGCATTACCGTGTGAAGGCGAAAACATATCTGGATTGGATTGGACCTGCCTTAATTCGCCATCAGACAAATGATGTATTGCGCACAAAGGACGTGACTGATCAGGTGCTGGAAGCCATCCGAATTGATCCATCTGACTGGAACGTGTCCGTGGTACATGGAAGCTCTTATACGAATTTGGATGAAGCGTCTGTCAAGGAAGCCGATGAATTGAAAGAAAGCATCGTGAATTGGGAATCGCTCGATGTCGATGATAACGTGTATCAGCTGGCTGTAGACAACCGGTTATCGTATCGTTATCCATATCGGGAAGCAGCACAATCGCGGGCCAAACAAACCGTTACGGAAATTAAACGGCAACGCGAAATAAAGGATGAATATAGTAGTGATCAACTTGTACAGACGTTCCAGCCGCCGATTGTCAAACGGCCCGCCTTTATGCAGAAACAGAAGACGATTACAGCTGCCGAGCGAGGCACAGCCATGCACACGGTTATGCAGCATATACCGTTGACAGCACCTATGTCGCGTGAAGCGATTGCCGAGTTTGTGGCGTCCCTGGTTGAACGTGAAATGCTTACAAAGCAGGAGGCGGAAGTCATTGACTTATCTGCTGTCGAAGCATTTTTCAGAACAGCTGTCGGACAGTTGGTCATGAACGCACCAGTCGTTTATCGAGAGGTGCCGTTCAGCTTAACATTGCCGGCTACAGAGATATACGCCAATTGGACGAGTGAGACAGATGAACAAGTGCTGATTCAAGGGGTTATCGATTGTGTTATCCCTAACAATGATGGCTGGATTATATTGGACTACAAGACAGATACCATTACAGGCGAAATGACTGAACGTATAAAAGACAATCTGCTGAAGCGTTATGACGTGCAGATGCAGCTGTACAAGCAGGCATTGGAACGCATCTGGAAAGAACCGGTGACAACAGCTCATCTCTATTTCTTTTCCAGACAGCTGGAATTGGAAATTTGATTAAAGTGCGAACAACCTCTTAAACATATATGACAAAATTGTTACAAAACACGGTATGAATTATTATGGTCAAATCCCGTTAAATCAAGGGATTTGGCATTTTTTTATGCTGAAAAACCCTGGTTGGATCAGAAATGTAATATAAATCACACTTACCTGTGATACAGTTCACTTTGATGAAAGCCCTTCTCACATAGGATATAAGTAAGAAATCCAAAGGGAGGTTGATTTTCATGAAAATGGATAACATTAACCCTGAAGAGAAAGTCGATAAAACCGAGGAGCAGGAACCTTCTGAGAAAGGCGCATTTGCTTCAACGTTGACGTTTGTCGGAGGATTTATTTTGCTCTTGTATATAGCTATCTATTGGTTATATATGTTCCGGGTTGATATTTAATAAGGGAGGGACGGATGTTGCATAAACATGAAAAAATATGGCTGACATTAAGCAGTGTCATGATTATTGGTTTTATGTTGTTCACGGGTTATCAGACGTTCGCATTAGGGATGGGGCCACCCAGTCATACGGAAACCATCGATCCACAAAAAGTCGATGAAATCGAACCATTTGACGAACCTGGTGTATATGAAACAGGTGACAATAAATATGAGGTGGTCATGACACTGGAAGCGTTTATGTTCACACCGAGTGATATTGAAATTCCGGCAGGATCCGAAGTGACATTCATCATGACATCAAAAGATGTGACACACGGCTTTCAAATTGCCGGTACGAACGTAAACGCAATGGTCATGCCCGGCTATATTCAAACCATAACCCAAACATTTAATGAGCCTGGTGAGTATTTAGTGTTATGCAATGAGTATTGTGGCGCTGGTCACCAAATGATGTCCACTACAATCACTGTTAACTAAAGGAGGGACGTACAGTGGCAATAACAGAAACGATTAAATATAAAGCGAATAAGGCGATGGGCGTCTATCCGGAAGATGCCCGGATATCGAAGGCCTATTTTACTGTTACGTTTCTGGCTTTATTGTTCGGAGGCAGTTTGGGGCTGTTGCAGGGATTGAACCGTGCAGGGCTTTTTGAACTTCCGACATGGTTTAATTATTATCAGGTTTTGACTTCACACGGTCTATTATTAGTTCTTGTATTTACAGCGTTCTTTACAATTGGTTATTTCTATGCAGGCCTCTCCCACACATTAGGGGGATTACTTCCGAAAGTTAGAAAGATGGTATGGATCGGCTTTGGCATGAAACTGGTTGGCTTTGTATTTGCGGTTGTTCCAATTGTTATGAACAAAGCAAGCGTTATGTATACATTTTATCCGCCATTACAGGCATCACCATGGTTTTACATCGGATTGGTCTTTATCGTATTAGGTGTATGGATGGCTGCATTTGGCGCGTTTATCCAAGTGGCAAACTGGCGAAAGCGTCATAAGGGACAGCATCTGCCCATTCTGTCATTCTTTGCAACAGGCGTATTTATTCTTCTATTCTTCGGCAGTGTGCCAGTTGCAATCGAAGTATTCATGATTATCCCATGGGCGTTCGGTTGGATGGAGACGATCAATGTTATGCTGAGTCGCACATTGTTCTGGGCATTCGGTCATACATTAGTCAATATCTGGTATATAACAGCACTCTCAGCATGGTATGTCATTATACCGAAAGTCATTGGCGGGCGGCGTTTTAGTGATACGTTAACACGCGTTGTTATTATTCTATTAGTCATCCTGAATATTCCTGGTGGTTTCCATCACCAAATCGTTGACCCAGGTATTACCGAAACGGTTAAATTTTTACATGTCTTTATGAGTTTGGCCATCGGTTTCCCATCATTAATGACAGCATATGCCATGTTTAGCGTATTTGAACGTACAGGCAGAGCGAAAGGCGCCAAGGGCTTGTTCGGTTTCTTTAAAAAATTGCCATGGGGAGATGTCCGTTTCCTAGCACCAATGATTGCCATGATTTCATTCATACCGGCTGGTGCAGGTGGTATTGTCCAAACAACAAACCAATTGAACCAAGTCGTCCATAATTCATTGTGGGTCGTCGGACATTTTCATCTGACGTTGGGGATGACCGTAGCGCTGACATTCTTTGGAATAAGTTATTGGTTAATCCCACATATTTCAAAACGCGTGCTAACATCGGCTATGAACAAATTTGGTGTCGTAACAACGATTCTCTGGACAGTTGGTATGTCGTTTATGTCGATTTCGATGCATCTGGTAGGGTTGTTAGGCTCCCCAAGAAGAACATCGTATTCAACATATGGTGATAATGCGACGGCACTAGGCTGGGACCCATATTTAATCTTCCTTGGCGTCGGGGGAACCATCTTGATTGTTGCGGTCATCATGCAAGTGTATGCAGCATTCCATCTAATGTTCCGTGCACCTAAAGGTGAAGAGGAATTCCCTATCGGTGAAGAAGAAGATTATGCCAGTAAAACACCATTCTGGACAGAACGCTGGAGTCGAACCATTCTTATCATGCTGGTGGTCGTGGCCATGGGCTATGTTATTCCGCTGGTTGACTTTATTGGCTATGCACCGCCAGGATCACCGCCATATCAGTTGTGGTGAGAACAGGCTAACAATTGGGATAGCTCATCATTTGGGCTATCCCTTTCCGGTCAAAAGTTAGATTCAAACGGTCACAATCGATTTATCTGCTGACAACAACCATCCTGAATAATACAGGCTTGGCGACGATGACAGTTTGTAAATAGATGCGAAACGCTAAATGTTTGGATGACGTTTTGAATACCGATATCGGCTATGTCGCCGATTTTTTCAAGTTTGACTTCCGGCCTCTGACCTCTGGAAAAACGAGGCGGAAACGAGTTTTTCTTAGGACGTGATTGTGATGAGCAGGCATAATACAATAGCGACAATCGTTGTCATCTTATTTGGTATGACGTTATTTTTCACGGCAACAGATGGATTCACTGCTTTTACATCGGAAACTGCGCGGACAAACGATTTGCTGGAGGAACAACCACAGTTTCCGGAAGTGACCTTGGAAGACAGTAAGGAACGCGTCTATCCGATTTCTGATTTTGAAGGAGATTATTTGTTTATAACGTTTATGTATACCTCATGTCAGGATGTCTGTCCTGAACTGGAGATGAATATGCGGCAAGTTTATAATCAGCTTCCCGAGAAATATACAGGCGAGGCGATTACATTTCTCAGTCTCAGTTTTGATCCGGAACGGGATGACCCGGAAACCTTGACAAAATATAGAGGTTATTTTGAGAGTGACGGCGAAACATGGCGGATGGCACGGATCCCGGACCAGGCTGAATTGGATTCCCTGCTGGAGGAATTTGGTGTCATTGTCATTCCGGATGATTATGGTAATTTCACCCACAATTCCGCATTTTATTTAGTAGACCCGGACGGTTATTTAATCGATGTAATGGATTATACACAGCCGGATGCAGCTGCTGAGCGTGTCAAAACGATTCTGGATCAGGAAGTGGGGGGATAGTAATGACACAGGTAATCGTTGGCCTTGTTTTCTATTTGTTTCTCATGCTCCCTCCCGTTGCCAATCTGTTGGAATCGATCATGATTTTCCATATGCATATGCAAATGCCACTGCTTGTTGTGGCCGGATTTTTGATGGCACCTTTTTTGCAAAAAAAATTCCCATTGTTTTTTGCGAAATATAATGAAAATGGCATCCCGGGAATTTTGCTGTTTATGATCATTATGTTTTTTTGGAATATCCCCCGGACAATGGATGAAGCGTTGACAATACAGTTTGTGGAAATCTTTAAGTTTATCGGTTTGCCATTTTTGGCTGGTGTTCCACTGAGGGACAGCTGGCATAAATTGATGACACGTTGGAAAAACGGAACATTACTTATGTTCCTGATTGTTTATACCGGGACGGGGATATTATATATTGCATCACCGGTCCAATTATGTAATAACTATTTAGTTAAAGAGCAAATAACCCTTGGATGGGGATTTATTACAGTAGCTGCAGCCATTTTAATTTATTTAGTCCAATTATTTTTCGTGAACCCATCTGACTATGAATAGCAAGGATAACCCCACTATTGGAGCTATCCTTGTTTTCATAAGAAAGCGACGAGCAAACATCCGCCGAGTAAGCCTAAGAGGGGGGAGAACCAACTTGCAGCGCGGTGAACACCAAGCACATTCAGGCTGGGCAGGCTTTGAATAACAGTTTAAAGAGCCAGAACAATAGAGGTTGGGACAAAAGTGTTATATTAAAGAAAAATCGGAACTAACTAGAAGTTATGGTTGGTGCATATAACCCGCTCCGGAAATATACTTCGTGCTCGTCGTGTTGCAAGTTTTTCGGTGAAGCTGCACTCCTCGCAACTCGCAGCCTACTCGGCGGATGTTTCGCTCGTCGCTTTCCGCGGGCGGCTGGTGAGTCTCCTCGTGCTCGTCGTGTTGCAAGTTATTGCGGCGAGGCATACGCTTCTCGCAGAAAAGATCGCTGGCGCACTGCGGGGTCTCACCTATGCCTTTCCTCCCGCTGGAGTCTACGTATATTTCCTCCGCTCAGGTAGTGCATTGTTCGTTTTTAGAATTGGCTGTTTTATTATGTCCCATCCCCTTTCAGGCATTGGCGGAGAGATTTTGGTCATTTATATCAGGATCAACCGGGTTCGTTGAATTTACCCCACTATTGGTGTTTAAGAAATCACCGGTATTAAAAGAACCTGAACCGGAACTTGTTTTTGACGTACTTTTGGGTGATAAATAGAATGAATCACCAAAGTTTATAACGCCTCCATCCACACTATTTATCTTAATGGGTCCAACAACTGATGGCATGAAAACACCTTCTTTGGATAATTGATTATAATAGGTTATGAATCTCACGTGTTTTTGTAACGTCAAAAATATAAATTTTAGAGATGACCTTATAACAAGGCTCTTTTTACATATGTTGTTGTTTTTCGCAGTTGATGTAAAATGCGACCTACTATGAAAACATATTTGAGTGCTATAATACCGCTACGGAAATACACTCCGCTTTCCGCGGGGGAGTGGTGAGCCTCCTCGGGCTGATGCTCTGTGGGGTCTCACCGATCTCCTACTTCCCGCAGGAGTCTCCGTGTATTTCCTTCGCTATTGCGGCGTTGATTGAAGCGGAGGGCTGTCGACTCCTGCGGGAAAGCGGGCAGCTGAGATCTGAGCAGGAAGCGGTTTTTGCTTCCGAGGAAGCTGAAGCGTTGCCCACGGAAAGCGACTGCCCGGAGCGGAAATCAACTTACCGCAGTTACGTCGCAGTTTATGGCAATTGCTAAGTGAGATTTTATTCTCTAAAATAATGAAAAGAGCCGCAGTTTTTTAGTAAACAGACTTTTCTTAACTTTAAATGGGTGAATTCATACTTCCATCTAGATACGAATAAAAAAGATGAATGCCGCGTTTTTCTAATGTGGATCAGGCATTTAAATATTGGCGGATATGCTTAATTCGTGCTTCGCTATCTACTTTATCAATACTGCCAACTTGGAATATGGCTGTTTGACTGACACCGATGATGTTCACGTTATCCACTTGAATGGAATCACGGTGATGAAAGTTATGTTTTTGCACTGTCGCTGTGGTTGTTGGCCGGTTTGCTTCCCGGTTGAACAGTGCGTATTCCTTAAAATAAATGCCGTCATCCTCATGAAAGGATGCACCCTCCTTTTGGACAGCGATCCCTTTTGAACGAGGTCGAGCATCTGTCGTGTCGCCTATATTGAAAATCGCACTGTATGTTAAGCTATTAAGATTGATTTTATCAACAGCGGCTGTTCGTTTTTGCATGGCTAAACACCTCATCCTGTTAATGGTACAATCGAACCTAAAGCGATGGCTTCAGGCGGGGTATCAAAAAAAGATGACAAGACAAATGCATCATTATCACCGATTAAAAAAACAGATGACGCTGTGACCGTCGTGACTTCCACATTCTCAACATGCAGTCCCCAATTATGGACTTCCATATTCATTGGATGGATCATTCCCCTCCATGTATTTATTTAATGAATGATATATCTCACGTTTGATTTGCTCACCTATATGACATGTTAACTGTTCCTGGTTCATATCCTGTCTGTTTTGTCCGGCTTCAGCTTCATAATGTGCAATTCGTTCGGGCAGCTGTTTTGCCATATCTTCTATCAGCGCATTCGGATCGATATGATCCATCGGAACATGATGCTGATGTGCAAGATCCCGGATGAGATGTTCCCCGTTTTCCCGTAAATAGGTGTTTAAGTCTGGCAATAATTGTTGTTTGACCGCCGAATTGCCGGTTTCCGGGACTGAAAAATCGTCTATGCTTTTCAAATCATCCGGTGCTAAGCCGATGTGCAGCGTTCCATTAAGGTTTTCGATTTTTAGTTGATCAAAGTGATATTCAATTTTTTCTAAGCCCTGGTGGTGTTGCTGATCCGTATGATTTTCAAGCTGTTGTATTCTCGTGTCCAGTGACCGGATGGTTCGCTCCTGTTCATCGATACGCTGATAGAGGTTGTAAATATACTGATTCCAGCCATTCATATAAGTGTGCCTCCTTACTTTAGGCAAAGACCTATACATAACGTATGCATATCGGCTTCAATTGTGACTTTATCCCGCATATAACTGGCAGGCCGACATACCGTCGGACGTCCTGTCACTTTGTCGGACTGGCACGTCTTGTGCGCTGTACTCCCCATTTTAAGCCTGCGAGGCGGAACCAGGAAAGACACATGGGGGCCCCGTTGGTGTTCAGTTTTCTCCGGTTGAAAGCCGTGCCGCTCCGGTTGATGTTCAGTGTTCTCCGGTCGAAAGCCGTGCCGCTCCGGTTGATGTTCAGCGTTCTCCGGTTGAAAGCCGTCCCGCCCCGGTTGATGTTCAGCGTTCTCCGGTTGAAAGCCGTGCCGCTCCGGTTGATGTTCAGCGTTCTCCGGTCGAAAGCCGTGCCGCTCCGGTTGATGTTCAGCGTTCTCCGGTCGAAAGCCGTGCCGCTCCGGTTGATGTCAGTGTTCTCCAGTCGAAAGCTGTGCCGCTCAACTGTCAGTTAATGCCCGATTCTGTTCGGGACTGGACGATGCAGGCCACGGGAGGCGCCTATATAGTGCAAGGAAAGCTCCGGCAGCGATACATCTTCGTAAGAAAAAAGTGCTTACCTTTTTCGAGGACACCCGCGAATTTAGCCTTTGTTCCGTTTTACCATTGGGGGGGATAAGAGAATGCAGACTAAAACCGCCACGTCAGTTGCTAACGCCTGTATAACCTGTATCCTTTAGGCCTACTCCCCCACTGATTGACGTTTCACTTTATTCGGGCTGCTGCAGCCGGACGATCGCATGCTCACCAACAGGTTCAGCGGGTTCTGCGGGTTCAGTAAACCCACCTGTATTATGAATGTCCGATTGAGCCTGAATACGTCCGGTACTGCCTATTTGAAAAACAGATGAGTTTGATATCGCGTCTACTTTGATTGAATGAATGGCTATTGATTGATGAACGATCAAATTCATACGACACACTCCGTTTTTAAGTTATATTTTGGTCTGCTTTGTCTTTATCCGACACGTATGTCATCGATTGCCCGAGTCTAAGGCGAGTTCCGTCTCCGGTTATAAAAGACCCACCGCCAGCATAGGTTTTTGCAGCACTTTCCGGGCACATGGAATAGACATCCCCGATATTGAAGACGCTTGCATTATCAAGTGTATTCACTTTAACTGCGCCTACTTTGGCTGGCATCGTAACGTCCTCCTTCATTATAATTTATGTATGAATACGAATTTGTGAAACCCGTAAACAGGGATGGTCGTATGGATAGCATAGTATATCAGGAACCGGGCATGACGGAAGGGTTGTGATGGTCATGAATACGGCTGCACCTTTACAAAAATCTGAACGCATGATGTGGATTGACGCAGCCAGGGGATTTGCGATTTTAGGAATTTTCGTCGTTAATATCGGGGCGTTCTCTGCTCCGTATTTTTTATATGGTGGGGAAATGGGTGCCTGGCCCTCGGCAATTGATCAATTCACAGAAGCATTTATTGATATTTTCTTTCAGGCGAGTTTCTACACACTGTTTTCGCTTCTTTTTGGTTTTGGTTTGCACATTTTAAAAGAACGGCTGTTGGAAAAACATATCGCCGTCAACCCGTTTTTATTCCGCAGACTTATGATATTAATCGGATTTGGCCTGGTTCATGCCTTTTTAATCTGGCATGGTGATATTTTGTTATCGTATGGGATTGTCGGTTTATGTCTAATGGCTTTTATGTTCCGTGGTAATCAAACGATTTTGCTTTGGGGAATGTGTATGCTCGGTATTAGCGTGTGTTTATACACTGTCATGTTATACAATGTAAGAGATTTTCTCGGCAATTCCAATATGACGGGAATTTCTTCTGCAAAAGCGAGTTATGCCAGTCATGATCTGTCTGTGATTTTAGGTCAGAATATGAATGACTGGTTGTATTCCAATGGCCTGTTTTCATACTTGCTCATGGGAACGACCTTGCTGCCCTTATTTCTGTTTGGGATGTACCTTGCCCGGAAGCGCTGGCTCCATCATCCGGCTGAACACAGACGGAAGCTGTTGACAGGATGGGTGATAAGTTTGATCCTGTTCATTGGACTGAAAGCGGGGCCCTATTTATACGGCAATCCAGAATGGTTTTCGTACGCGCAGGATAATCTCGGTGGTACTGCTTCGGCGTTATTTTACTTATTTTCTATTACGTTGATTGGACAAAGCCAACTTGGCCAAAAGGTACTGAAGTTATTCAGCTATGTCGGGCGCATGTCGTTGAGTAATTACATACTACAATCGGTCATCTGTTTTGTGCTATTTTACGGTATTGGATTCGGTCTGTATGGTTCAGTTAGGCCGATTGCAACCGTGGGAATTGTCATAATTGTATACAGTCTGCAAATTGTTTTGAGCAGATGGTGGCTGGTTCGATTCCGCTATGGTCCACTTGAATGGGTTTGGCGCAGTCTTACGTATAAGAAAAGGCAGCCGCTTCGTGAAAAAGGGTAACGTCATGGTGATGTTCGGAAGGCAGCTTGACGGCTAAAAGATAAAGTCACGTTTGTCTCAATAATCAAAAGAGGCTGCCCCTTAGAAGGAGCAGTCTGATAGCAGATTAACCCTTCAATACGTCTGTAATCCGGTCAATGGCCCAGTTAAGATCATCTTTTTTAATAACCAGCGGCGGGGCAAACCGGATGACATTTTCATGTGTTTCTTTACAAAGCAGGCCTTTTTCTTTTAGTGCTTCACAATAAGGGCGAGCTGCTTCGGTCATTTCAACACCAATGAATAAGCCTTTGCCGCGTACTTCTTTAATTTTGGGATTGCTGATTTTTTTCAATTCATTCATCATATAGTTGCCGAGTTCCAGTGAACGATCGGCCAGATTTTCCTCTTCCAGGACTTCCAGTGCAGCTGTAGAGACGGCACAGGCGAGCGGATTTCCCCCAAAGGTTGACCCGTGGGAGCCTGGATTAAAGACACCGAGAATATCTTTGTTAGCTACGACGCAGGAAATTGGCATGACACCGCCGCCCAGTGCTTTACCGAGAATCAGGACATCTGGGGTGACATCTTCCCAATCGCAGGCAAACATTTTTCCGGTTCGGGCAAGCCCTGACTGGATTTCGTCAGCCATGTACAGCACATTATTGTCCGCGCAAACATCGTATGCCTCTTGCAAAAACCCTTCAGGTGGTATGTTGATGCCTGCTTCGCCTTGAATTGGCTCAAACAGGAAGGCGGCTGTGTTTTCATTAATGGCTTCTTTTAATGCATCAATATCGCCGTAAGGTATCGTTTTAATACCCGGGAGCAGCGGATCATAGCCGCGTTGGTATTCTGTTTCTGTTGATAGAGAAACAGCCGTCATGGTCCGGCCGTGGAAATTGCCTTCAGCAACGATGATTTCGGCTTTGCCCTCTTGCACGCCTTTGACATCATATGCCCAGCGCCGGGCGGCTTTGATAGCTGTTTCAACGGCTTCTGCGCCGCTATTCATCGGGAGTGTCATTTCTTTGTTGGTCAGCTTGCATACTTTTTCATACCATGGGCCAAGCTGGTCATTGTGAAACGCTCGTGACGTCAGCGTGACAGCATCGGCCTGCTGGTTCAATGCATCGATAATTTTTGGGTGACGGTGCCCCTGGTTTAATGCGGAATATGAACTGAGCATATCCATATATCGATTGCCCTCGGGGTCTTCAACCCACACACCCTGTGCTCTCGCTATAACAACAGGAAGCGGATGATAGTTTTTGGCCCCATATTCTTGTGTCTGATCGATAATTTCTTGGCTTGACTTTGTCATGCTATCCCTCCCAATTAAAAATACGCTTCATCACCAGTATAACAGTTTCTGTTCTATTTTACTTTGACAACTGTTCAACAAATTTTCAAATGATTTTCCTGCCAGGACATGTTAAGATAGGTGCTGATTGACATTTTGCCAAGCTTACGATTATAAAAGATAATGGATGGTCAAGGAGGAATGATGGAATTATGAATACACACTTACATGTCACCTCATGGGTTTTGGCATTTATTCTTTTTGCGGTTGTTATCGTACTGAATAGATCAGGCAAAGCAAAGGCTGCCAAAATTGTCCAAATGATCCTGCGACTGGATTATTTACTGATTTTATATTCCGGTGGTGACTTACTTGTGGCTTATTTTAACAGTCCACAAATGGGTGAAGCGATCTTTAAAGGGCTGGCAGGTATTTGGGTCATTTTTGCGATGGAAATGATCAGCTTGAAATCCGGCAGGGAAGAGCCAACAAAAAGCTGGTGGATTCAGCTTGTCATTGCTGTACTTTTGACACTGATTTTAGGTTTCGGCCGATTAGGCTTCGGATTTTTGCCATAACTGTTTTCGTGTCTGGGGCTTTCCTTTTACGGGGGAAAGTCCTTTTTCGTGACGAACAGTTGTGGCAGCCATTTTAAATGTTATTAAAACCGCCCATTTCGAAAAATCCTTGCTTCATATCTAATATCGTATGATTTTGCAAAAAGGGGGCATCATTTTTTGAAAAATCCATGCCCCTTTTTGCTCTCCGCATTCGATTGTAATAGTAGAGGTGTTGTCTCAAAAAATATGAAGGATTTCCGACAAATTGATCGTTTCCATTGACTACAGGCGTCCATCGTTAATAATAGGGAAGGACAATCTTTATACATGAAGGAGTAACTATATGAAACGCCTATTATGCATCATACTCGCCATGTCGTTTTTTCCCGGTTTGGCTCAATCGGTTTCCGCGGCAGGACAGGAAGCTATAAAAGAGGACATCGTTTATTATATCCTGGTTGATCGTTTCAATAACGGTGACACATCGCAAAACGATCATGCGAACCTTGACGACCCGTTCGCATATCATGGGGGCGATTTACAGGGGATAACCGAAAAGCTTGACCATTTGCAGGGAAACGGATATACCACGCTTGTATTATCCCCGATTATGGCCAATGCACCGGACGGTTATCATGGCTATTGGATTGAAGATTTTTATCAGGTGGATGAGCAATTCGGCACGATGGACGATTTGCAGGAACTGGTTAAAGAGGCGCATGACCGGGATATGAAGGTTGTGATGGAATTGGTCACGAACTATGCTGCAGAGACCCATCCCATGACCGAGGATCCGGACAAGCGCGAATGGCTAGAAGAAAACAGTGGCCAAGCGTCTTTCCCGTGGCTTGACAAAACGGTTGCGCTGGATCAGTCCAATCCTGACGTTCAGCAATTTTTAACCGATGTGGCTGATTATTGGATTGAGGAAGCTGGCATAGACGGGTATCAATTTCATGCGGCTGATCAGGCCAACAAACCCTTTTTAGAGGAATTGACCACCCATCTTCAAGACAACAACCCGGATTTGTATTTGCTCGGCCATATTCTGGATGACGAATCATATGATGGGCAGCTTACAGAAGATACAGCGATTCAAATGGTGGAGAATTCTGATCTTACATCTATCATGACGGATGTGTTTGCCAATGAAGGGGCACCTGTAGCACCCATTTATGAAGCCTGGGAAGCTGATGGCCGGCAGGAAGGGCTGACTTATCTGGATAACCCGTATACCGAGAGATTTACACAAAAATTCCTAGAAAACGGACGAAACACGTTAACAGCATGGAAATTGGCATTGACTTATCTGTATACGGCTCCTGGCACACCGATGATTTATCAGGGATCGGAAATTCCCATGGGTGGTGCGGGATTCCCGGAAAATCAACAGCTAGTTAAGTGGAATAGTTCAGATGAAGATTTGGAGCAGTTCATCAACCGGATTGCCGCACTTCGGTCGGAATTTCCGGCATTACAGTATGGCGATTATGAACTGATTGACTCCAGTGGTGCGATGAGCTTGTTTAAGCGATCGTATGAAGGAGAGTCCGTTTATATTGCCATTAATAATGATGTGGAATCACAGGCTGTGTCAATTGATGGTCCGGAAGCTGACAAACAACTGAGTGGACTGCTTGGTGATAATCTTGTCAGGGCAGACGACAACGGGCAATACAAGATCGGTCTTCCCCGTGAGACAACTGAAGTATATGTCGTTCAGGATGATGCCGGTTTGAACTGGTCCATGATTACCCCGATTCTGGCCGTTGTGGTTCTATTTGTGGCAGGGATCATTTATTTGAACAGAAAGCAAAAACAGCGGGAAGCTGATGCGTAATTGGCAGCTCCCCGCTGTTTTTTATTTGGAGATTTGATACACCGGTTTCTGTCAGTCTACCTTATAACATGTTGTATCCGGGAAGCCGTGGACAAGTCGGCGTTGTCCTTATGCGTATTCATGAGCTGAGATGGCACCCTGGTGATGCAAATAGAGATAAATCTTCCGGTAGTTGTTTATGTCGATATCACCAATGATGTATTTTTGCTGATAAAAATCCAACAAGGCATTAATGGATTCCGGAGGCCGGTTTCGCTCCGTTTCAAAAATCGTAATCAATTCAAAAATGCTCACCTGAACACTCCTTTGCTATTTTCCGGTTTTTTTAAAATATATGTTAGAGATAATAGAATCATGATAGTTTCTTTGCTAAAAAAGCTGGTCCATAAAAGGATCTGGGATTCAACATAAAAAATAGCCATTTTTTCCATGTCATTTTATCGCCTCATATAGCAACGATCATTTTGAATACAATCTCTGGCATTAAAATCCTGTATTCCCAGTATAGACCAAACCTTTGCAGGTAATATTAGGTAAAAAGGAGGATGATGAAATGGCAGGTCCAGCGCTTAGAAAGGCCGATAGTCATGCTTCCATCCACGAAGCAGCATTACAGGAGGCCAGAGAGCTGACAAATATATTAGGGAATCTGTTAAAACAACGGGAAACTGATAACGCTTTGGAAACCGCTTACATTATGGTGGAACATTGGGAAACCCGTACGCTTGGTATCTTGGATTGGCCTAAGGATCACACTTACCTTAGAGAAAAATCAAAATATCAGTATGATTTTTTTATGAAATAACACCGTTTTAGACCATTGATAACAAATTAACGGAAATAGACTTATTAAAAACATTCCTTTGTGGCGGTCTTTGTTGTTAAAAATAAAGCAGCTCAGTTCACATTCACTGAGCTGCTTTATTTGATTAGACTACAATGGGCCTGATTGTTGTATAGGTCAATTCTGCAATAATTTTAATAAGCTATACAACAATAATAATAGCACGAAGACTTCTTTCTCGTGCTAATGCTTAATAATTTTATTAAGGAAGATTTAGTTGCCAAGAAACACCGAACTTATCATTTAGCCAGCCAAACTTCTTACTAAAACCATAATCGTCTAGTGGCATAAGGTCTTGTCCATCTTCATTCAGTTTTTGATAAAGATTGTCAAGTTCTTTTTCAGTATTACAAGTAACGAAAATTGAGAAAGAAGGTGTGAAGGAAAACTGATGTTTCACATTACTATCAATGCACATGAATTCTTGTCCTTTTAAGGTGAAAGTAGCCTGCATAACTGTTCCTTCCTCTCCAGCTTCATTCGCTCCATATCGACTTATACTTGTAATTTCTGAATCCTCAATGAGTGATGTGTAATAATTCATCGCAGCTTCTGCTTGGCCATCTTGAAACATTAAGAATGGTGTAACCTTTTCCATTCTAAATCGACTCCTTCTATGTTTCCTTAAGTTTATCACATACGACTTCTAATAACTTCTTCTCTACTGCTCAATATTACCAAAAACTGTATTCGATTGCAATATACTTCAGGTTATCAGAATAAATAGCTTGTATTATGAAATACTAATAGTTACTCAAGGTTCTTTTCCTAAACTTTAATGCTTTTAATTCTCACAGTTGATATAAACAGCGACGTAACTGCTGCTTGGTAGTTTTCTATAAGTACGTGTCATTCCCGCCGTCCGGGATCGTTTCGGGCGGATGCTTTCCGCGGGCACGGGCTCAGCCTCCCCAGAAGCAAAGAACGCTTCTTCCGGGGTCTTCGGACACGTGCTGTTCCCGCAGGAGTCACCGCCCTCCGCTCACCCGGACTAGTTAAGTTGAGCGATGCGATTTACGATTACAACCATAATTAACAGTTAGTAAATCCAAACTCGCGTAGTGTTTTTCCGCAGCGATGGACCAGCACTTACTCAAATTCTGAAGTTTTGGAGGAATTCCTGATAAAGTTACGTTGCAGTTTATGGATTTTGTGTCACAACCTTGAAAACAGCCTTACTTAATAGGAGGTGTGATGGTGAATAAATCTCTCTCTCATAACCCGGGTATCGGGCAAGCAATGACTGACATTCCCTCTATGCCGCTATCTTCATCACTTGATTCAAATCTTGCTGTATTAAAAGAGACATTTGACGATTGTGACGACATCGTTTTTAACGAGGCACAGGTCGCCGATAAATCCGTATGTCTGGTTTATTTCGCTGAGTTGGTCAGTCATCAATCAATTTTTGACATTGAAAAAAGGCTTTCATCCTTTACAGAATCATATACACAAACCGGATCACAAGCGTCTTTTACGTCACTGGTTTATCGCTATTTTCCATTCCGGAGCGGCGACGAATCAAAAGACCTGTCATTCGTGATAAAAAATATCCTGGCAGGTCAAATTATTCTTTTAGTTGATGAACTAGACGATGTATTGATATTTCAGTCACATAAATCCGATGAAAGAGTGCCTGAATCAGATACAGAGCAGACTGTCCGTGGACCACATAAAGGGTTTGTTGAGAACATTCATACCAACCTGCAGTTAATCCGGCAAAAAATACAGACACCTTCTTTAAAGGTGGAATATTTTACGCTTGGAAAACAATCCAATACAAAAATCAGTGTTGTTTTTATGAAAGGAATTGCTGATGAGGCCATCGTTGAAGAAGTTCACAGCCGTTTATCCCGAATCGATATTGATGGGGTGTTGGATAGTCATTATATTGAATCAATGATTAAGGATTCTCCTCGATCGCCGTTTCCAACGTTATTTAGTACAGAGCGCCCGGATCGTGTCTGTGGCGGGCTATTGGATGGGAAGGTGGCTATTCTGACGGATGGCACGCCTACTGCTTTAACAGCACCTGCTATGTTTGTTGAGTTTCTTCATTCAAGTGAAGATTATTACGACAGTTCATTGATTGCAAGTGCCATTCGTTGGGTACGATTTTTAGGACTATTTGTTGCTTTAATTTTGCCGGCTTTTTTTGTTGGAATTACTGCGTTTCATCAGGACTTATTACAGACACCTTTCTTAATGCGCATTGCCGCCTCTCGGGAAGCTTTACCGTATCCGGTAGTGGTTGAAGGGGTTTTTATGCTATTGACATATGAATTACTTCGCGAAGCCGGATTACGAATGCCAAAGAAGTTCGGGGGAGCCGTCGTAACTATTTTAGGACTGGTGCTAATTGGCCAGTCTGCGGTACAGGCGGGGCTTATCGGTCCAATGATGGCAATTGTTGTGTCTGTTTCTGCGTTGACCTCGTTTATTTTACCGAATTATGAATTTCACCAGGTCATACGTTTTTGTACAATTCCTTTCCTCTTACTAGCAGGACTATTTGGGTTTATGGGAATATTAGTCGGTCTGATGTTTGCCTTAACTCACCTCGTCAGTATACGATCCTTTGGCGTTCCATACTTCTCACCTGTTTCACCTGCGAGAAAGGAAGGGTGGAAGGATGTTTTCATACGGGCGCCATGGCGGGCTATGGATACCCGTACGCCTGGACTGGGAATTGACAACATCGACCGGTCAGGCGCAAGGAATATGGCTAATCCTCCAAAAGAAGATAAGGTGGATCAAGATGACAAAGAATAAGTTTTTGACATGTATACGTCTCACTTTCCTGATCGGAATGCTTCTTGGACTGCTATCACTTACAGGTTGCTGGAGTGCTGATGAAATCAATGACCTGGCCACAATCGATGTTATCGGAATTGATGAAAATGACGCTGGAAAAGTTGAGGTAACGGCCATTATAACCAGACCACAGACACTTTTTCCGGATACCGCTGTGGAAGGTAAAGGACAGAATAAAATTCTGGCTGAAACAACAACAGGTGACAGCATTTTGGAAGCACTTGGTAAAATATCAGGCTCCGTACCGGAAAGAATCTATTTTGGTCATACCAGTCTCATCGTATTTGGTGAGCAGGCAGCACGCGAAAGCATGTTAGCCTCACTGGACTTTTTGAAAAGAGAAGATGATTTCAGACCAAATATCCAGTTACTCGTCACACGTGGCGCTGCAAAACAGATTGTTAAAACGATACCCCAATTCAATATATCCCTGGGACTGGAACTGAACGATTTATTAACGTCCAACCGGTACGCGGCTACCGGTATGGTTAAGGATGTCAGTCAATTTATGGAGGCACTTTCAAGCGAGGCTGCCGATCCATATACAGGTGTCCTGCATTCCGCCAAAGAGCATGGCATCGATGCGGATAATCAAGAACAAACAACCCATAAACAAAGTAAGGGAAATCGACAAAATCAGCGGCAAAATGTGCCCAAAGCAATCAGTCTGGAAGGTGCAGCCGCTTTTAAGGGCGGCCAATTAAAAGGTATTTTGAATGAACAGGAAACGCGCGGATTAATGGCGATGGAGGGTGATCTTCAAAATCAAGTATTTGTGTTAAATTGTGGAAAGAATCAGGGAAACGCCACTGTAACCGTAACCAATTCCAATTCAAAATTATCCCCCTCGATAGCTGATAACACTCCCAAAATGGCGATAGATATTCAGATTGAGGGTGATATCGGACAACTGACCTGTTTTGATGTGAACATAAATTCTCAGCAAATGGAACGTTTCAATCAACAGCTTGAGGATCTGGTCAGAAGGGATGTATTCAATGTTTTGGACAAGGTGAAAAACCGATGGCAAACGGACATTTTCGGGTTCGGTCAGGCATTTTACCGCAAGCACCCTGGTGATTGGAAGCAAATGGCGCCGCAATGGCGGAATGGTCTGCTGAAAAAAATGGGGATCGATGTGACGGTTTCAACAAATATATCACGGTATGGAGAGATGAAAGACCCTGCTAAACCGGATAAGTGAGGGAAAATATGACGATTTTAATGGTTTTACTATTGTTTAGTTTAATTGCTGTATCGACAGGGATGCATATCTACTTGGGTGTGTCAATAATCTTGTGTAAATGACCCTTTTCCTGTAGAAAGTTCAGCTGCCGTTTTTTTGGTAAAGCGTCATCATTAAGAGATTGCTCTGAGCCACAGCGCCAGCTGCTTGTCCTTGACCT
>NZ_JBHTNH010000006.1:0-84965 GCF_042679865.1 Lentibacillus salinarum
AGGGGATCTGCCTGCTTCCCGCGCTCGACTTGCATGTATTAGGCACGCCGCCAGCGTTCGTCCTGAGCCAAGATCAAACTCTCCAATAAAAAGTTTGCGATAAGATTGACACCGATCAATCTCATGCATATCTTAGCTTCAAAAATTGATACAGGGTTATGAAGTCTTCTGCCGAAATCAACACGGCTTTCAACTTCTTAACCTGACATCTGTTTCAGGCTGGTTGTTTTGTTCAGTTTTCAAGGAGCAAATTCAATGTCGCCTCTCGAAAAGCGACTTAACTAATATACCATCTATCAAGAACAAAGTCAACACTTTATTATCTTTAAATTCTTGTTAAAAGATGTTTTTTAATTGGTTGCCTCTAATGCAACTTAAATAGTATATCATCATGATTAATGGCTGTCAATAGATGACTAGATGGAATCGGTAAATGCTTGGCTGACAAAACTTTTGGTTCAGCGAAGCAGTATTCCATTTGCCGTTAGCAATCGCCATAAGTAAGCAATCTTTTTTAACAGCACGATAAATAATACTATGCGAATATCGAAAAGTCAACAGTGATTTTTACCTTTTTACGAATCAGATGAATGTTTTGATCGCCTTAATTTACTTTATCCCGGAATTACGACTTTAAGGCGATCGAAAACAATCCAGCTTTGAACCGTAGCCGGGCGGAAGGTAACCAATTAGATTTAAGGTTATAGAAATTTTACCCCATCTGCATAAGCTTCAGGAACTTTAGACGCTAATTCAACCTTTAGCGGTAACCCGTGCTAATAATGACACTGGAGTACAGTGATAAACTGAGTCATTGGATTGTCAGATTCTCATTCTTTAAGATATGGATTAATGTGGTTAATCAGATCCTGGATTTCTTTTGATTGATTATAATACATTTGCTTGGCAGCCTGGTCATTTGTTTGAATCGCGAACCCTTCCAGATCGGCTTGAATTTTCCGGAGCTGTGCTGACAGGAGTGGTTTTTGTTTAACTTGCTGCTGTTTTTCTTCATCATTATACAAATCAACATAAACCTTCCCCGTTGAATCAATTTGGGCTAGGTAAATCTCTTTAAAATCCTTTGCCCCCTGTTTCATCACTTCACCAAGAAGCCATTCCTCCGAATAACCAAGATAATTCAGGCGCTTCGACATAAGGACACCATCAATAATAATAAGTGAGGGCGTATGCTCCGACTCCACCGGCAAATTAATATCTTTTGGTGTTAACGGATTATATTCTGTCTTCTTCATGACACTTATTTTACCATTTGTCTCCAGTACTGCCGCTTCAACGTCAGACAATTTAAAGGCATTTTTTTCGCGCAAACCCATCATCAGGTCATCAAACGTTATATTAACTTTTGCTAAATTCTTTTCCAAAACATCCCCATTTTTTATCAGGATCGTCGGACTTCCTTCCACGAGCTTCCGAAACGTCAGGGATCCTATCGCCCCCCGCGCAATGAGAAGTGTTAAAACGGAGAATATCGTGACCCCTATCACGGCATTAATCGGCTGCAATGACGCGTTAATAGCCATTGCTGAAGCCATATTTCCAATTGTAATACCTGTAATGTAATCAAAAAAAGTCAACTGGGCGATTTGTTTTTTCCCAAGAATTCTCGCCATTAATAGGACAAAGAAAAACGTCATTAATGACCGGACAACAATGACCATATATTCCGGCATACGCATCCTCCATTCCAAAGCATCATTCATATTTTTTCTTATTGTGGTTAAGTTAGGTAAAAAGATACTGCAAGGAGGATTGGCTATGAAGATTTTAAGGTTAGGAATGATTTTTATAGGTTTATTTATCTTATTTGGATGCTCAACCGAAACCATTCAGCAATTACCGATTTCCGAGACAGCAACAGATATTGAGTACTTGGTTAACGAGGGACAATGGAAACAAGCAAAGGAGGGAGCAAGTCAGATCAGGTCGTTATATAAAGATAATGAATGGAGGTATCAGCTGATGGGAGATAAAACAGAATACAGTAATCTTGATGAAGAAATTTCAAAGCTTCAGGTATCTATAGAGGAAAAAGATACAGAAGAGGCTAAACGGAGCATCGCCGGCATCAAACACTACATTGAATCTCTTTATTTTCGATAAGTTCCGGAAAAGATGAAGGAAAAACCTGCCTCTAATAAAATCTGCTTCGAAAGAAAAAATACTAGAAGAGAATGGAGGTTTTGTATAATGGATAAAAAGAATCGGAATAAGACGGATCGGCGCGTCACTGCTCCAGGTATTGACCCGGATGATTCCTATGGCGAACCCGCAACAGATGCCGAAATTGAAAAAGGTGAATCCACAAAGGTTACAAGATTCACGTATGATGAGTATGACCCAAGCGAGAAATAAGTTGTCTCCAGCACATATCGAACTATCAGGAAAGTAGGTACTATAAATGGAAACGTCCGAATTACTGTTGCGAATTGTCATATCTTTTATTCTGCTTTTTTTACTGGCAAGAATTATGGGTCGCAAAGAGATCAGCCAAATGACTTTCTTCAATTTTGTTTCCGCTATTGCGATTGGTTCGCTGTCAGCAAATTTTGCTCTTAGTCCGGATTTAAATATCCGTAACGGCATTTTGGCAATAACCGGATGGGCTGTATTTACACTGATTATGGGGTTCATTGATATTAAATCAAAAAAAGCACGTAAATTGACAGTAGGTGAGCCGTTAATCGTTATTAAAAACGGACAAATTATGGAAGATTCACTGCGGAGCGCCCGATTGGATATTGATTCCCTGAACGCTTTGCTGAGGCAAAAAAATGTCTTTTCGATAGCTGACGTCGACTATGCCATATTTGAGACAAGCGGGAAACTTTCGGTCATGAAGCAGGAAATCAATCAACCCGCCACAAAAGGCGATATGAACGTAACAAGCACCATTCCGAATGCCCATCCGATTGCAACGGAAGTTATATCTGACGGGACCGTTAACGAAAAAAATCTTTCTGCATTAAACCTTGGCATGAACTGGCTCGAACAACAAGTCGAACAAGCCGGGATAAAAACATTTTCACAGGTCTTTTATGCACAAGTCCAGCCGGATGGAACGCTTTATATTGATAAAAAAGATGACGTCGTGCATTAAGACGTTCATAAGTTTAACAGAAGTTTTTTCAAATTCATTTTTAGAATACTTCGGCATTCGCTATACGATGAAGGACGGGGCGAATGCCGAAGTTTTTCTAATAAGGTCAATTTATAACTTTTTGACGTTAGAAAAAAACGTGCGTTGATCAAAACGGTTAATCAATGCACGTTATTCTTATTGCTCCTGGCTTTGTTTTTCAAATTCGTGATTACACAGCAGCCTTTCATCATGCGGGTGTTCTTCACTTTCCATCTGGACGGTCACATGACCTATACCTTTGTTCTCCAATTCGTGCTCAATGGTCCGCAGCAGTTGTTCACTTGCATGTACCGATAAATCCCCATTTACCACTGCATGGCAGGAAAGTGCATTTTGCCCGCTCGTAATACTCCACACATGCAGATCGTGTATATTGATAATTTCCGGGACATTTTCCATCGTATTGATAATATCATCCAAATCGACATTTTTAGGGGTGCCCTCCATGAGGACGTGAACGGCATCTTTCGTGACGCGCCAGCCACTCGTCAGTACAAGGATTGCAACAATGACACTTGCTAATGGATCGGCCCAGCCCCAATTGAAAAACATAATGAGTAATGCCGCAGCAATCGCACCGACAGAGCCAAGCAAATCACCCAATACATGCAGAAAAGCTGCTCTCAGATTCAAATTTTCCTCTGTATCCCCGCGCATTAAAATCCATGCAACGACGATGTTCACAATTAAACCGATGATGGCGATCGTTAACATGCCAGTCGATGCAACCTCAGGTGGACTCGTAAACCGGTGGAACGCTTCGTAAAAAATGTATAATGAAATCAATATGAGTGTTACGCCATTAAAAACCGCCGCTAATATTTCAAAACGTTTATACCCATACGTATTCCTGTAGTTGGCGACTTTTTCGCTGAATACGAAAGCCAGTAGTCCTACCCCAAGTGATATCGCGTCACTTAACATATGACCCGCATCTGACAGTAAAGCCAGACTATTAGTTAAGAAGCCGCCGATTGCTTCAATAACCATGTATACTGAAATGATGATAAAACTGATCAGTAACGCCTTTTTGTTTGCACCATGTGTATGATCATGCGTGTGATCGTGTCCCAATTGAGCACCTCTCCAATCAACTTCTATTTATCGTTTAATATAAATGATACCGCTAACTGTGATAAGCGTGATCGATTGTTTGTTTTAGCAAGTTCATAACATGTTCGTCATCACATGAATAATACAATGTTGTACCTTCCCGGCGATTTTTCACTAAACGTAAATTTTTCAGGAAGCGTAATTGATGCGATACGGTTGATTGCCTTAGATGCAAGTTCTCAGCAATCTGGTTAACCGAATATTCATGCCGAAAAAGCAAATGGAGAATTCGAATTCTGGTCGGATCCCCTAACGCCTTGAATGTTTGAGATACGACAAATAGCGTTTCTTCGTCCAAATCTTCAAATGAACCGTTCTCAGGCTTTACATTGTATTCATCCATTACAATTCCCTCACTTTTAATTTTAAATTCCTGTTACGTAAGTCGTATCCATTATATGATATACGCTTATATTAGCATATGTTCATATTATAAAAATGTTAACATGTACTGTCAACTGTCCAAATCATTACATTATGATCATCCATCCCATGCTTCTTTATCAGAACCCAAATAACGGGGAAATAAGATTGTTCTAATATATTATCTCTTCCACATCATCATATAACAATCGACTTTCCACCGGCAGGATCTATCGAAGCTGTATTTTTTCTTTCAGTTTGGAGTAATACTAAACAGAAAAGATTCCCCGTTTCAGAATGAACAGAACTAAGGTGCTAATTTCAGGGAGGCATTTACATGAACCAAAGTATGAGCATAGGCAAAATCAGTCAATGGAGGCCAAACAATATAACCTTAAAACCCTTGGAAGATCAGGTCATCGTGATTACAGGGGCATCAAGCGGTATCGGCCTCACAACAGCAAGAATGGCAGCTGCAAAGGGGGCAAAAGTTGTCGTAGCGGCAAGGAATGAAGATGCATTGCAGGAATTGGTTGATGAATTACGGGAAAAAGGTTACGCTGCAGCGTGGGTAAAAGCAGACGTCGGACGTGAAGCAGATGTAAACAAAATTGCGGAAACAGCTATCGAGGAATTCGGGCGTTTTGATACATGGGTGAATAATGCTGGTGTCGCCATCTTTGGCCACGCTATGGATGTAAGCAATGAAGACATTAAACGCATGTTTGATACTAACTTTTGGGGTGTCGTGTACGGTTCGAAAATTGCCGTCAATCATTTCAGGGAAAGAGGTGTTCCGGGTGCTTTAATTAATGTTGGCAGTCTGTTTGGAGACAGAGGCACCGTGATTCAATCCACATATGCCCCCTCCAAATTTGCCGTGCATGGATGGACCGAAAGCATCCGCATGGAATTAGAAAAGAAGAAAGCACCCGTTTCAGTTACACTTATCCATCCCGGCAGAATTGATACACCTTACAATGAACATGCCACGAGTTATATGGAAAAACAACCGGCACACCGAGGCATGATTTACCCGCCAAAAGCTGTAGCCGAAGCCATCCTCTATTCTGCAGAAAACCCGAAACGAGATATGTATATCGGGTCACAAGCAAAAGCGCTTGAATTGTTCGGCACACTTTTGCCTCGCATAACTGACAAATTAATGGAACTTGTCATGTACCCGACCCAGCACGTTGATAGACCATCCAAACCGCGGGAAGAAAGTGCGCTTCATCAGGCGGGGTATGGGATGCATGAACGGGGAACGAACAAGGGGTGGATCCGCTCGTGCAGTATCTATGTGAAAGCTTGTAAGCGTCCAATCCTCTCCACTGTAGCAGTAACGGGCATTGGTTTAGCAGCCTGGGCTTGTGCTAAGCGGAAAGATTAACCGCACATACCGCCAGTCTCTCGTACTAAATTTATCAAGACCGAGGACACAATCATCTTCGGTCGGCGTTTTCTTTAAATAGAAAAGACACAGGTGCCACCATTGATGACATGTTAATCAATAGCATAACGAAGTCATTTGAAAATAGGTACCATTTTAGTTTTTATTGTTTCCAAATTTGCTTTTGTCTGCGAGTAAATAGTAAAGGCCGGAGATACGGAATATCTCCGGCCGGCAATTCATCAAGCTCTAACCAACTCAACTTTACAAAACAAATCCGCCATATACCAGTGTTCCCATAATCACAAACGCTGGGTGAATTTTGAACCGTTCCATTAATAAATAGCTGGCCACGACGAGGAAAGCAGTCTGCCATATACCAATATCTGCATAGGAATCAGCAAAAAACCGCCATGCCATCAGACCGAGCAAAATGGCAATGACAGGTCGGACATACAATGTCAGTCGTTTGACTTTCGGCGAATCTTTATATTTATATAAAAGGCCCATTAATAAAATCATCAGGATTAAAGATGGGGCAACCGAAGCAAAAACAGCCACAATCGCACCCGGGATGCCGCCCACCTCATAGCCGATATAACCTGCCATTTTTGTCGCAATCGGACCGGGCAGCGAATTGCCCAGTGCCAGCACCTCACTGAATTCCTGCACGCTCATCCACTCATAGTTCTGGACAACCTCATTTTCCACCAGTGGGATTGATGCGGGCCCGCCACCATAACCCAGAATACCCGGGATGAAAAAGGCGAGAAAAATTTGCCAGTAAAGCATCACGATGCATCACCTTCCTTTGAATGGTCTGCATCTTTTCTTGCTAAAGCCGCAATGATCAGGACACCAATAACAATGCCTGGATGAATACCTGTCGATTCCAATAAGACCAATATGATCGCGCCCATGATAATGGTTTGTAGCCATCCCATGCCTTTACCTGCTTTAGCAAAAAACTGCCATGTCAAGACAGCCAGCATGACACCGACAACCGGAACAACCGCAGCCGTCATCCCTTTCACCCAATCAAAATCCTTGATGGACGATAACGACATTAATAACACAATCATTAACAGGATTGTCGGCAGTATGGTCGCCATAATGGCATTCAGCATCCCCATCACCCCGGATACCCGATGTCCGATATAGCCGGCGAGTTTCGTGGCGATCGGTCCGGGGAGTGTATTGCCCAGTGCCAATATATCACCAAATTCTTCATCACTTACCCATTGATATTTATCCACCACTTCTTTATGGATCAGGGGGATCGATCCGGGGCCTCCCCCGTATCCGAGCATGCCCACCCGGAAAAAGGCGAGAAAAAGCTGCAGCTGCTGTCTTCCGGGATTTTGTTTTTCTTTGGCTGCTCCCTCACTGTTTACCAACAAGAAACCCCACCATCTGTCCGTGTCTCAGTACCACCGACGAGCACACCGGTATCCGGATCACGCCAAATGATCTGACCTCTGCCAAAGCCGTTGGGCTCAAGCTGGATCGTCACATCATGCTCTTTTTCGGCCAGTCCTTGGGCAAGGTTATGAGGAAAGCGATTCTCCACTTCTAGCTTTCTATCTTTAAACCACTGCCATCTCGGCGCATCCAAAGCAGCCTGTGGTGTCAGACCAAAATCAACCGTATTCATAACAACCTGTACGTGCCCTTGTGGCTGCATGAAACCGCCCATGACGCCAAACGGTCCGACCGGTTGATCGCCTTGTGTCATGAATCCTGGGATGATGGTATGATAACTTCTTTTGCCGCCGGCCAACGCGTTGACGTGTTCCGGATTCATGGAAAAATTATGGCCACGGTTCTGCAGGGCAATCCCTGTACCTGGAACGACTAGACCGGAGCCAAATCCCATATAATTACTCTGAATAAACGATACCATATTCCCTTCATTATCCGCTGCAGCCAGATAGACGGTTCCGCCCTGCGATGGTTCGCCCGCTTCAGGAAGTCCGGCAGTCTCGCTGATCAGCTGTTTCCGGCTTTTGGCATAGTCTTGACCCAGCAACTCGTCAGTCGTATATCGCATATGGCCGCTATCAGTAATATGTGCCTGACCATCCGCAAATGCCAGTTTAATCGCCTCGATTTGTTTGTGGTACGTATCGACGCAGTCCTTTTCCGTGAAATTAAATTCTTTCAAAATATTAAGTGCCTGTAATGCCACAAGCCCCTGACCATTTGGCGGAATTTCCCAAATATCATAGCCCCTGTAATTGACGCTGATCGGTTCCACCCATTCAGACTGATGAGCCGCTAAATCGTCAGCGGAGAGGAACCCGTCATTTTGTTCTGAAAATGATGCAATCTGTTCCGCCAGCTCACCCCGGTAAAATGATTCAGAATGAGATTCGGCGATTTTTTCCAACGTTCTGGCATGATCTTCCGAAGACCAGATGTCACCAGGTTTCGGAACGTTTCCATCCGGGGCAAACGTCTTAAACCATTCCGTGAACATGTCGTCTGTCAGATGTTCCTTAAACGTGTTGAAACCCTTTTTCCAAAACCGGCTTAATGTCGGGGAAACCGGAAAACCTTCCCGCGCGTAATCGATCGCAGGCTGCAACACGTCCCGAAACGGCAGTTTGCCAAATTCCCGAGACAGATCAGCCCAGGCAGCCGGAACACCAGGCACCGTTACCGGAATCCAGCCATATTTGGGGAGTTCCTCGTGTCCTTTTTCCTTTACAGCCTCAATAGAAATCGATTTAGGTGAACGTCCACTGCCATTCAATCCGTGCAATTTACCTTTTGTCCAGACAAGCGCGAACGCGTCACCACCGATCCCATTTGAGGTCGGCTCGACAACTGTTAGACAGGCAGCCGTCGCGATGGCGGCATCAATCGCATTCCCGCCTTTGCGTAAAATATCCAACCCAGCCTGTGAAGCAAGCGGCTGTGATGTCGCGACCATTCCATTCTTCGCAAACGTGGATAATCTTGGCGAAGCATATGGATAATTAAGGTGATCAAGAATTTTCATTCCCATTTTCCTCCCTGCACCTGATTGTAAATTTTCTAAATTTGATCTCATTTTACTTCCCAATAAGTTAATTGTCAACCTCTTATACCAACATAAATGAACCAAATATTTATAAACACTTTCATTTATTAAGTATTATACATTTCACTGGTTACATTTGATTGAAACATGATATCATAGGCTTAAGTCATCCTTTGGAGGTGCGCCATGAAAATGGACGATATCGATAAAAAGCTATTGGAGGAATTGGTTGAAGACGGAAGAGCTTCCTATGTTGAACTGTCGGACAAGGTTGGCATATCACGCGTGGCTGTCAAAGATCGGATAAAAAACTTGAAGGAAAAAGGCGTTATTGAAAAATTTACAGTGGTCATCGACTCGGAAAAATTCGGAAAAACGGTATCTGCTTTTTTTGAAGTGGATGTGGAGCCCTATCGTTTTCAAGAAGTGGCCCAGAACCTCGCTGATCATCCGAATGTTGCCAGTATCTACCAGATGACCGGACCAAGTACCTTACATATGCATGTTTTGGTAGAGGATTTTATGGAACTGGAGACCTTTATTAATCGTGAGCTATATTCCGTCCAGGGGATTACGAGAGTAGAGAGCAGTGTGATTCTGAAGCGATTCAAAAGTCGGGCAGGCTATAAACTGTAATAGCCGCTGTTCATTTTTCCATGATACTGGGAAGTTCCCCTGGCATTGTGCAGCGGTTTACGGAACAGCAGACACTGCCAAAACGACTCTTCATTTGACAGCTCTATTAAAAATGGCAATAATATGCCGCTCCCTGTTAAAATACTAAAAGCGGGAAAAGGAGAAATATCCGAAACTTATACCGATCTTTTTTTCCGGACTCTTTTGTCATACTGCCCGCCCCGCAGTGTGGGCAGCTTAACTTTGTGTCCAATATAACCATGCTTTAAACATTCGCATTATCAAAGCAATTTTGGCACGTCGACTTCCTCCCAACTTCCCCCTGATATTTTATAGCTTCATCTTTTTTCCCTGCCATGCATAGACGCATTAGCTCATGTCATCTGATAGTGTTCAAATAGTCATTCAAGCTATTTTCTGCACACTCAGCTATCAATTCGAGGAAGGGCTCGACATTTTGGTCAACACTTGCCATTTCTAACGTTTTATAATATCTGGCCCGTTGCTCATCTTCGGCTTTCACAATGGCAGGAGGATAACCGTTCTTCATTAAGATGACATTCATTAACAGCCCTGCGGTTCGCCCATTTCCATCTGAAAAAGGATGAATATACACAAATTTAAAATGGCATAACGCTGCTGATTCCACAGGATGCAGCTCATCCTTTTTTTGTTCATACCAGGTAAAAAGCTTACCAATTTCATTTTTTAATTGAAGAAAATGTGGTCCCCTCGATGGCATTGGAATTGTACGTCCAATCAACCCGATACACTTCTGAAAGATTCTTAATTACTTCCGGGGGGAGCGGTCTGAGTTGATCCAGTTCGTTTTTCAACTTATCTATATGATCGAAATTCACCATAAAGCCCTCTCTTTTTTTATTTAAATCATTATCCGCTGAAAACCTTTATTATCATCTATTCTACATTAATTCAAAATTTCCTTTAAACTTTTATCATCAAACAATACAACCTATCAGAATAGTAGTTCCTATTGCTTCAGTATATTTTTTGACAGTTTGGTATTCCAATTAATTACTTATCACACCGTAATGGACTTCCATTTAGTAACATTATAAAATAGGCATACAACACAAAAGTCAGGAGAAACAGTATGAGCCTAGCAGAACAGAAACTTTTATCCCAAAGTGTAACCAAAAGTTTTTTCCAGTATTTCTTGCCTACCCTTATTGGCATGATGCTGATGTCAGCGAATATTGTGATCGATGGCATTTTTGTCGGGAATGGCATCGGGTCTGTCGCGCTTGCAAGTGTCAATGTGGCCGTTCCTGTCTGGTCCATCATCATTTCCATTTCTCTCTTGATTGGTATCGGCGGCGGCACCTTATACTCCATCACGACCGGCGCACGGGACACTGACAGGGCACAGCGGGTGTTCATGCTCGCTATGGTGGGTATCACCATCGTAATGACCGTTATCGGGGGGATTGGGTATATAGCCGCTGAGCCGCTCGCACGTTTATTTGGCGCAAATCCAGACACATTGGACTATGCGATGGATTATATGCAGATCATTTTTATGTGGGCTCCCATCTTGGCGTGGGAAAACGTTCTCAGCATATTTGTCCGCAATGACGGCAGCCCGCAGCTGGCCATGTCGGGCCTTGTCGTATCTGCTTTACTCAATATTGTCCTAAACTACTGGATGATTTTTATCCTGGAGATGGAAGTTACCGGGGCTGCACTGGCATCGGTCATCGCCACAGCAGCAGGATTGCTGATTTATACAATTCATTTTTTCAAAAAAGAATCCGGATTGAAATTCGTCCGACCGGTTTGGAAAAAAGACGACCTCCTGATGATAGGCAAATTGGGCTTCCCCAACTTTCTGTCAGAAGGTGGAACAGCTGTCTTTGTGATCGGGTACAATATTGCATTATCTTACTATGCGGGAACAACTGGGCTGGCAGCATTTTCCGTGATCAATTATTTGCATACCTTTATGTTCCTGGCGTTTATCGGGATCGGCACGTCCATCCAACCGATGATCAGTTTTTATTATGGTGCCAAGAAATATGATTCGATCAAAAATACGGTGAGGATTGCTGAAATAACAGGACTTACACTGGGTGTTATGTTTCTCGCAATTGGCTGGTTTGGTGCCGGGGGGCTTGTTTCGATTTTCGGTGTGGAGACGGAAGCCATACGTCAGCTTGCCATGAAAGGCATCACACTTTTCTTCATAGGTTATTTATTCATGGGAATTAACTTCATCTACATGACCTATTATCAGTCGATCGCTTACTTGCGCCCGTCGATTGGCATCACCCTATTTCGCGGCTTTATTTTGTTAATTGCCGCACTTGTTATTCTGCCGGTCTGGCTCGGCACAACAGGCATCTGGCTTGCGCTACCGGTTGCAGAGGGATTGACGGCCATCTTCCTGGTGGTGTTTGCAAGGCGGGGTGTGATGAACCGGGAGTTGAGATCACATGGGTTTTGAAGAACGCCAACAGCAGGCACTTGATGAGATTTACAATGTTCTATGACCCAAGGCAGCTATGTTAATCTTAGTAAGTCAAGTCTTTTTACAATTCATGCATTTTTTGTTTGCAAATCAGCAATTCGTGTTATAATATACATAGAAAGACATACAATATGAAAGGCCGAAGATACTGGTATATCTCCGGCCAGCAATGAATCGCTCCCCTTCAAGAGGGGCCAGCGCCAGTAAGGAATAGACCTCACCAGCCTGTTAACTCCAGGGAGGTCTATTTTTTATGGTCGATGATTGCCACAACGCGTGTTGCGAATGCAATCATGATAACCATTGCCTCGAACACGGACATAGGCAACACCTCCTTCCGTTATAGCGTATCGCATGACACCTACAACGACGGAAATGCGCCGACCCCCCTTGAGAAAACGATCATTGCATGTACTGATTTTACCATATTATTTCTACTATTTTAGAGCTTGAAAAAGTATTTCTTTTTTTGATTTATCAGAACAATAGCTAACATGATAGAGAAACGTTTTGTAAGATGTTTTTCATTTTCTTGGTACGTAGAGAAAGGTGTCTCAGATTATGTTGCAAAAGTTTTAGTTTTTTCATAATTGCCTTATGGAATTGCCAATCAAGACTGGCAAAATTATTGTCAAATTGGGGTAGTCAAAAAGAATCCACTTTTGACCCGAAAACCATTGAAGTGATGCAACTCCTTTCCTACCTAATCAATATGGATTACAGTTGAAACGTTTCGCTTCTAAAACAAAAGACATCCTTAAATACTAAAAGATGTCTTTTTGCCTAAGTTGCTATTTTTCTTGCTGATGGTCTTGGAGCACGGCCTTTAATAATTCAACAGCACTTTCCTCGGTTGGGTCGTTCGTGCCCAGTTCGCCGCGGAAAGCTTTGGAGAGAATGGATTGTTTAATAGTCTCACTATCGAGCTTTTCCAATAAAGCATTCGATTTGTTCGATGCTTCAAACAACCCTTTTAAACTATTTTTTATTTCCAATTGTTCATCTAAAGGCGGTATCGGAATTAAACTATCTCTTAATTTCCCTAAACTGACAAATTTCTGTGTACTCCCCTTCGCTTTATTGATTAGAGGTTGGACATAACCAGAACTTTCTAAGTAATAAGCCAAATATTCGTTATCTATACCTTCATAGGGCTTAAATAAGGCGACATTTTTAATACTGAACGCATTATGAATCTCCTGAATAAGAGCGGGGTTTCCAATAGTTCCAATCATTGCAAACAAAATATCGCCTTGATCCACCTTTGACCTCTTGCCTATATTCATATGATCCGCTTCACTTATATAATTTACGTTCGTAAAATCAAGTTTACCATTTTTAAGGTTTTTGGAGGTGATTAGCGGATAGCCTTCACTTTGATACTTTGGAGAATCATGCGTGCCATCCCGAACATCAGCGACCTCAGTTGCTCTAACCCAGATCCAGGTATCAGGGATTTCAAATGGTAGTTCATCTCCCATTATTTCTTTTTGTTTTTTTGTTACGTGTTGTTTCGCTTTGGCCTCTTCTATACAATCCATTGCCGGTTTAAGATTGGCATTATTTCTTCGCCACTCAGCAGTCAATTCCCCTCGAAATGCCTTATCCAAAATAGCAGCACGGCGTAGCTCAAATGTTTCCTTTGCTTCTTCGATTAATTGTTTTGCTTGATCGACTTTATCTAAAAGTTCTTCCACTCTATTAGCAATACGTTTTTGTTCATTTATTGGCGGTAAAGGAATCGGTATCATAGACATCTTTGATTTATTAATAATAGAAACAGTAGTGGCATAAGATCGATTGATTAGTTCATTTTGAAAATAAGGTGTTATCGACTGATAATAATTAAAAAGTGGATTCAATATTTCTTTTTTCGGTACAAGAGAATTAATTTGTTGATTGGTACTACATTCAAAATTATTAAAACCAACCTTGCCAATGGACCCAATACAACAAATCAAAGTTGACTCAGAAGGAATTATTTTAGATACTTCTTTCCCCTCATTAGTTAAAAACTCAGATCCATCCCTTACATTTTTTTCATCGCCAAGTTCTGTTGGCTTTATAAAGGGAAAATTCCCACCATAATTTTCGTCTTTCTTTTTAGAAGGTGTCGAACCAGTCACTATATTATTAAGCGTGCCAATACTAACCCAAACCCAATTCGCCGGCACGTCATATGGTTGCTCCTCTTCCGGCACCAGCGCCTCGTCAAGCAATTCCTCAACTGTTTTCTGTTTCTTCTTACTCATCTTTACCTGCCTCCGTGGCTTTCAGTTCGTCGATGACGTCGTTCAACAGGGCGGTTGCCTCTTGCAGTTTTCCGACTGCCTCTTCGGCAGAATCGATTGGGTCGGGCAGATTTTCGTAGACAGATAGGGATTCATCGGCAATCAGGCCAATATCCAGGCTGTCATCTTTTTTCCGGATATCGTCACGGGTGAAGTGATTCCAGCGTTCATCGGCAACGTTAGACCGATCTTCTGTCTGGTATGCCGCCACAAAATCATCGAAATGTTTCACTGTCAGTGGCGTCCGTTTCCCAAAGCTTGGCATGTTCGTGCGCATGTCATATACCCAGACATCGGTCGTGTTGTCTTTATCCTTTTTTCCACGCGTAAAGAACAGCACATTCGTCTTAACGCCCTGCGCATAAAAAATTCCCGTCGGCAGGCGCAGGATCGTATGCAAGTTGCATTTGTCCATTAAGTCAGCACGGATTTGCGCACCCGTTCCACTTTCAAATAAAACATTATCCGGCAGAACAACCGCCGCGCGTGCTTCGTCATTGGTTTTTAATGACCGGTAGATGTGCTGCAGGAAATTCAACTGTTTGTTCGTGGTCGTAAAGGTCAGGTCATCACGCGTTGGGCGCTCGCCACCTTTTTTTGTGCCAAATGGTGGATTCGTCATGACGACATCATAATTCTTCATCGTCGTACCCATATCGGACAGTGTATCACCAAGCTTAATATCGCCGCGCATGTTATGGAGGAGCGCATTCATCAGGGCCAGTCGGTGCGTATCTTTGACAAGCTCCGCACCGGTAAAGGCTTCATAACGCTGAAATTCCGCGTCCTTCTCACCCAAATCAAAATGGTCGTCGGTTTTCGATTTGATATGCGTATCGCCAGCAATCATAAACCCGAACGTACCGGCTGCCGGGTCATTCAAGCGTTCCCCCGGTTGTGGATCGATCAGCTTCACGATCACATCAATCAACGGACGCGGTGTAAAATATTGGCCGGCACCTGATTTGGTTTCACTGGCGTTTTTCTCCAAGAGCCCTTCATATAAATCGCCAAGGCCTTCTTCTTTGGCACTGTACCAGTCAAGGTCGTCAATGGAACGGATGATTTTTTCCAGGTTTTTCGGTTCATCAATATTCGTGGTCGCGTTTGTATAAATCTGTTTCACAATGTCGCTGTCGACTTCACCCAGGTCCAATAAGAGCTGCCGGTAGTGTCTGTGCAGTTCGACTCCATGTTTTTCCGTCAGTGAGTCCCAGCGATACTGTTCCGGAATGTCAGCTTCATTATCCTTCTCCTTCATCATTTTCAAGAATAATATATACGTTAATTCCGTTACGTATTGATGATAAGTAATCCCGTCATCACGTAGCACGTTGCATAGATTCCATAGTTTCTGTACGATTTCCTGATTTCCCACTAAGCTTCTTCCCTTTCGTCATATAATGCTTCATTAATGTCACGGACAAGACTGTCTAACTCACCATCAAAGATTTTGTTCAGCCGGTTATAACCGCCGCTGCTTTTGAACGGTTCGACATTGAATGCTTTCTCCGGATTCGGATCCAGCACACTTTCTTTGAGCAGTTGCTTTTCAATCCGCTTTAGCCAATCTTTTTGGGCTGGCGGCCATACTTTCATTTGATAGATTTTTTTCATAGCGTTCCGAATACGCTCTTCATGGCTTATAAGCGGATCACCCAATGCCTGTTTGCGGATAAAGCTAATGATATCCGCGGCAATGTCTTCGTTTCTCGCATCACGCCAGGCTGCCTGCAGATTTTTCTCGTTGTAGCCCATCTGATCAAGGGAAATCCGCAATTGGCGCAGATCCTCACGTGTCAGGTCTTTCGGCCGGGTGCAGATGATATTCAGTGCCGGAATCTGGTTTAAGTTTTCGTGTATGAATTGGTTGAAGCCTTCCAGATAGTCTTCCGGTTTATCAGCCTTGCCGTACCCGCGATTGACCGCGATGATCTCATCTTCATGCTCAGATATATATTGTCTCGGTGCCTTGGTATGATTTTCATCGATAAATGTGACAAGCGATGGCTGCTTTTTAAACGTATCGGCTGTTTGCTGATGGCCGGTCTGCTTTAAATCATTTAAGAATTCATCAATCGATTTCCCGCCGGACAATGCTTTGAAATCGTCATGTGCTTTATCATCCCACGTTTGTTTTTTGCGCTGGATTTTGGCAATGATAGCTTCTTTCTGTTGCCTGAGTTGTTTCGTGTCAGCAAGCTGTTCATATTCGTCCGTTAACTGACTGAGCGATACCTTGGGCTTTTGCACCACCGGTTTCATGTCAGTATATGGCTTTAACGTTTCATACAGGCCGACCGCATCGAAAATGTTAAAGTGATCTTTACCGATGTCATCACTTCGTCTAGTTGCCCGTCCGAGCATTTGCTCATACAAAATACGAGAACGGACTCGGCGCAAAAATACCAGATTGGAAATACGTGGCACATCGATGCCGGTTGTTAACAAATCAACCGTCACCGCAATTTGTGGCAGACGCTCATTTTTATAGTGCTTAATCGTTCCAAGCGGATCCTTTATTGAGCCCGTAATTTTGGCAACCAGATTATCCTCTATCTCACCATATTTTTCAGTTAACGCGTGTTTTAAAAGCCGTACAACCATATCGGCATGATCATCCGTTGCGGCAAAAATTAGTGTTTTACCTTCTTGGTCCGGGTGGATATAGTTCGTCAATTCATTTAAAATGACTTTGTTAAAGTTTTCGGTAATGACAAGTTTGTTGAACTGGGTGACGTCAATATTCACGTCATCTTCCAGCCGTTCTTTTTCTACACTGCCTGTACCAGCATTGTAAACGGCTACTTCCTCGCCTATTTGCCAGTTAATACCATTTTGTTTCAATGCTGTTTCAAATTGATAGGGCGGCTCGTGGTCGATCAAATACCCGTCAACGACCGCTTCACGATAGGAATAATTGAACACCGGATCACCAAAAATATCGACCGTATGGAGTGCCGGTGTAGCCGTCAACCCAATTCGGATCGCATCAAAATAATCCAGTACTTTGCGGTATTTGCTGACATAGTCGCGATGATCACGGAAAAGGAACTCAACATCGCTCATTTCTTTGTCCTGTGTATACCCGCGGTGAGCCTCATCCACAACGATACAGTCATATTGGTCAACGGTCGGCACATCTTCGTCCGATTCATTGTAAAACAGCCGCTTCACCATACCTTGAACCGTTGCAATATGGACCTTCGTTTCCGGATTGGCTTGTTTTTCCTCCAAAGACTGCAAATTATAAATTTGTGTGAAGGATTGATAATTTTCCAGTTTTGAATCTTTAAAAGCCGCTTCTGCCTGCTCACCAAGGGCTGTCCGGTCCACGAGAAACAGGATCCGGTTGAAGCGATTTGTTTTGACAAGCCGATAAATAAGCCCGATCGCCATGCGCGTTTTCCCAGTACCGGTTGCCATCGCAATCAGAATGTCACGCTGTTCGTTGGATAAGGCGTTTTCGACGGTACGTATGGCCTTGTTTTGATAGTCGCGCAGCCCTAAATAGGCCATGTTTTCGTCTCGTAACTTTTCCGTCGCCTGTTCGACATCCCGCTTCAGAAGTTTTTTCAGGCCTTCTGGTGTATACCAGCCTTTTAACGGACGTGGATGATTAGTGGATTTGCGGGCATCCAGAAACCAGATCCCTGATTTTTGCTCAATTTGCTGTAAGTATTCCCTGCCGTTTGTCGCAAATAGAAATGGAACCCGATAATCACCCCATGACTCATGAATCATTTCATCGCCGTGTTGCGTCACCTGTTTGGCATATGATTTGGCTTGTTCAATATCGGCAGAGATATCTTTACTGGCCTTTTTCGCTTCCACAATCCCGATCAGTTCCAGACCGGCGAATAACGCATAATCAGCAATGCCAGCAGCGAACGGCCATTCGGCAATCGCCATGTTGCGGCCTTTTTCCGGACGTGTCCCATTGCCAAAACGGAGAGTTTCCGTATCGGCTTCCCACCCGGCAGTCTTTAGTTTTTCGTCAATGACAATGCGCGTTTCTGCTTCGTCCAGGTTAACAAGGCTGCCCAATTGTTTCGCGTTCGCTTTACGCTGCATTTTTTCCTGATCGGATTTATATAGCTGCTCGCTGCGGAGTTTAGCCAATTCCTCCTGTAAATGCGCCACTTTTTCCTGATAAGCCGATTCAAGTTGTTCTTTTTCAAACGGATCATCCGGCGTTGCTTCAGGTTCCATGTAATCAGGCGCTTCAAAATCCCACTCACCATAAACCTGCATGAACCAGATGCTCAGACGGAAAGCCATATGCAATAAGCCTGATGCTTCTTCTGTCGTGCCATAGCCTTCGTGCACAGCTTTATTGCCTTTACGGCGAATGGTGTTCAATATCTCATATAAATCGTGGTTTAACAGATCTTCTCGGCTGAGTTCGCTTAACCGGTCAACCTGTCTCAGTTCATATGGCTCGTTTAGTTCTTCCAGCGCATACATATATTTGGTCACCGATTCGCCAAACAGACGCAGCTTGATCAACGTTGTGTTCGGATCCTGATGGACATTCCGTTCAGCTGTTTCACCGAGATTTGCCAGCAGCGGCCAATGCGCCTGCAAAAATGAAAAATTGCTGTTCCCCATACACTCACCCCAAAAGCAGGTACTTTCCTACTATTATAGTACATTTCGCTTGGGAAGACATCGGGAAAATTTTTGCTAGAGGCGCCCCCTTTTACGGGTGAGACTCGATTATAGTTATTGATAGGTATACTTATGTAATATATACAGGTCCATTATCACAGCCGACTATCCGGAATCGGAACAAAGAGCCTGTCTCCGCCCCCCTGAATAAACATGTAAATTCTGGGAAGTGTAAAAAGTAAATAGAAAGGAGGATACACAATGAGAAAAAAATCAATTCTGTTTTTGGGGGCTATTTTACTGTTAGGTGTAGTTTTGACAGGCTTTAATACCAACATGGGGCAGCAGCATGCGGCCAAAGTCGATGGTGATGTACTTGAATCAGCGAAACCTGATCACGGCATTGGATCCCAAGATAGCAGCGACACAGAAATACAAAATGGCACCAATGAAGTGATTACCAAAATAAAGGAATTGAAAGAATTAACTGAGAAACAAGTAAACAATCGTGATGAAATCAATCAGCTTGGAAAAGAAATAGAGGAAAGCTGGGATGAAATCGAAAAGAAAGTGGAAAAGGCTTACCCCGAAGATTACCAAAATATTGAGGAAAGTCTTTATCCACTAATTACGATGGCTAAACAGGAAAAGCTAAATAAAACAAAGATTCGTACATTATCACTGGAAACATTGGATAAGTTAGAACAATTCAACCAAAAGTTATAGGGACAGGTGGACAGGTCCATTGCCCCAGTCGACTATCTGGAATCGGGACAAGGGGCCTGTCTCCGCGTCCCAGTATTGCCAATAACTGTTATAAAAACGCCTTTGTAAAATGATTCAACACTGCTGATCCGAATGCCTGCCTGTTTTACGGTTGCAAGTGTGTCACGATTTAGGTGGCAGCCATCACACAAGTGTTTCCATACAGGTGTCAGGATGTCCTGTGCTTTTTCCATAACTGCCTGGTTCACACGGACATGCTCAAACAACAGGATTGCCGCACCAGGTTTTGCTACCCGCCGTATTTCCTCTAGCGCTTGAAGCGGATCAGGGATGGTGCAAAATACAAGCGTCGCTACGATCGAATCAAACGTGTTATCCTGAAATGGCAATTCTTCGGCGTGTGCTGACCATACTTGAATTGGTGCGGCTGATTCAAGTCTGTTTTTATAGGAACGTTCCCGCATAACAGGATTCGGTTCAATGGCTTCAACTGATACGGCATTGCTGTAATGCGGGAAATTGGCACCCGTTCCGGAGCCGATTTCCAGCACCCTGCCTGTCGCCTGTTCCACAAGTTTCGTTCGGATTTGTTTAAATTTTCTTCGTTCCAGCGGTTTCATAACCGTATCGTACAAGCGCGGAAACCATTCCCCCATCCAATCACCTCGTAGCGGTCAGATGAAAATTTTTACATCGGACCCTCTATTAAAAAGAGCATTCATCAACAAAACTCATCTTTCTTCCATTATAATTCATTCCCCTATGGCCTGACCATTCTCGGGGAAAGATAGTTGTGTTTCGACGGTTCCCCGGTTCCACCCATCCTCAAATAAAGCCCATACCTCGGGAGAAGCATGGGCCTGTTAACTGATTTATCTGCCGTCCTATAAGACATCATGATTATTCTGCTGCGCCTCTTGAACTTGCTGACGGGTATCGTGCAGCTGTTCATAGGCCTGTTGAAATTGCGGATTTTCGGTCGCTTCCGTTCCCGCCTGATCCTGGATCGTTTGTAATTGCTGATCGGCTTGCTGCAGCTACTGTTCTGCCTGCTCAAGCAGCTGGGCATCTGAACCCTGTGCCAAACGCACGGATTCCTGCGCTTCGTTCACTTGCTGACTGGCTTGTTGCAATTGCTGGTGCAAATTCTGGTGTGCCATCTATGTCGCCTCCGTTTATGTTATGATCGTCCATATACAGTTTTTCCCCAATTTTGCATAATATGTATAAGATCAATCACGTATGTTTTATCAGCGGTTTTGACTGGTTTATCATCGCCCGCCCTTTATCACCACTGACAAACCAAACCGTCACGAACGCTTGCCGTCTTCTCTTTTTCGCGCCACATCATTAATCAGCCACATCAGCCAGCGGACAAGTAATAAAAACAAAAACTGGCTTACCATTGAGTAAGACCAATGCCAGTTAATGTAATGGATAAGATCGGTGTTCTGCTCCAGTATAATTTCAAACGCAGTCAGGACACTGCTATAAGCGAGCGCCTGCCAGCACCAGTCGACCACACCTTTATGATAAGTTGTCTGGTAGTAGTAAAGGCCCATTAGCGGCAGCAGCAAATACTCATAAAGAACACTTGACTGAAATTTGGAAAACAATTGAACAGGATAGGAAAGCAAATGATACTTTGCGATCAAATCGCCTAAAAATGTTGTGAAATATGCTGCCGTCAAAAAGCATAACAGCCAATCTTTAAGCGGTGCTTTTTTAATTGAAATACTTAAAAGAATGACGCCTAAAACAAGAAAAAGCCACAATAGAATCTTTTCCATGCTACACAGCTCCCGCGACATTGATAACTTAAGAAAAACTCGGCTGCCGTCTCGTCTTTTCAGATGCCAGAGGTCAGAAGTCAAATTGGAAGAAAATCCGATTTCAATATTGAAAACGTCACCTAAAATGATATACATTCTGACCTTGTTAAAAAAGCCAGGGCACCTTAAATATGGAAAGTAAGGTGGCAATCGTAATAGCAGATAGACCATATGTGAGCAGAGGCCGTTTATAATGCAATCGCAGCATTGGAAACATGACCAGTACGAACAGTGATGACCAGCCAATTGACCAGCCATGATGGTAGTCGATTGCTCCCAGGTAATACCCGCCCCATTCAAATACAATATATAACAAAATCCATTTTGCTGTATAGAAGCATTTATTCATGAACGCATCAGGAAACTTAGTCAGAAAGATAATGACAGTTAAAGGAAGAACAATAAACGCATGTAGGAGGTCCAGAACGCGTCCGGATATACCGATGTTTGAGTGAAATGTCCACAGAGGGTAATCAAATGTAAAAAAGAAATATAATAAATCCATAGCTGTAATATACAGCATCGTCGCATGAAATTTATGAAACCGGGACCAGTCTCCCAAGCGCCATGCCGCTAAAATAATTAACATCACAATTAGAATGTGCATTTAAATTCACCTAACATATCAAATAACTTCCAGAAAACAAGTAACCGTTCACTGGATATAACGATACCCTTTGGCGTTACACCAAAGGGTTCGGCCAACGTTTCATTCGATTAGCTGCTTATTTTTTCTGCCAAGGGTTGCGTCGGAATTGGCCGTTCCGGTTGCTTTTGCCTATAAAAACACAGCTTCCGGCGATTCAGTATTCTAAATCACATCTACTAAATCGGATTCCGGACGGCTTTTTCCCGATCAGTGGCCAGGGGAGGTTCCTCAAACCAGCCTTTTTCGATCATCAAATCCTGTCCTTTGTTCGCATAAAGTCCTATTTCACCAATAAATTTTGCATACTTTGCATGAATGTCATGTCTTAAGGATCGCGACATTGATACGCCAATGTTTTCCATACCCAACTGATTAGCCAAAAGCACATGATAGGCCATTAGCTTGTCACTGAACGCAGGTATTTTTGAATCGGTTACGCGCGGGTCCATAAGCATTGGGGATGATATGTTGTCATTTGCCAAAATATCACTAAACTGCTTAATTTGTCTATCAGCAAGCTGCCAGCCGTTTTTGAAGTAATTTCTTAAGTTTTGGGAAGAAGCTGTTTGCGCAAAACCCATCATCAGCGATTTCCCCAATACATTCGTGGTAATATTTAAAGTTAAATACTTCATTTCCAATCCGGCTATTGGACGCATCTTTCCTCGGAAAAAATTATTAAAGGACTTTTTATCAATGAACGCCACAGACTTGGGATATGGAATGTTTGGCGGCTTCATAATCGCTCCTTTTTCCTGGAGAAGATGTGTTGCTCTTTCATAAATTTCATTAAGCTCCTGTATCCCCTGCCGGTAATAATCCATTACATCTTGTCTCATTGTACTGGCATAGGCCCGTGTATATTGGCCGAATGCGCCGATTGCCATTTGTTGGACATAAAATAACATAAACGTATCATCAAACAGGCGGGGTGTTCCTTTATAGACATCTGATGAACCGAACGCAGCCGGTACCGGAGTGCCTTCTCGCACAAACAATTCCGCAATCGTGTTCAAATGACGCTTGGAAATCCCTTGATTAAACAGCAGAAGGTCTTTGATTTCATCATCCTCGACGACTTCCAAAAAATGCTCAAAAACACAACTGAACATGGAATCGCCCATGTAATTGCTCCACAAGTCACTTAGTTCAGCGGAATTAAGCTTTATGTGTTGCTGATGCTCGGATACTTGGGATTCGAGCTGTTTATCCTTTTCCGATCTTTGGTTCTTCGGATCGTCCATCGTGCTTGCTCCTTTCAAACGACTGTTCGTGTGTCAGGCTGGTGCCGCTCACTCACTCGATCCCGGGCCGCTTTTCGCTCGATTTTGGCCCGTGCTTTCTCGAACTTCGGGTTGTCCATTAGTTGATGTACTCTCTATAGCTTCCCAACCACCATATAAAATATGCATACAGCATATCCCGGTGGTGTCATGTGCTAAAGCGTCATAAAAAAACCGGCTCCCTATTAAAGAGAACCGGTTAGCCTCTATCACACGATGACATCATAGCCTTGCTCTTCTACTGCTTCTCGCATCGCCTCAATGTTGGTTTTAGCATCGTCATATGTGACATCCACTTTGCCTGTACCCAAATTGACTTCAACACCTTGCACACCTTCTAAACCTTCAAGCGCTCCTTTTACGGCACTTTTGCAATGCCCACATGTCATGCCTCTGACATCCAATGTTATTTGCATGATGATATCTCCCCTTTTTTAATAATTAGGCTTTCCAATTTTCTGTGGAGGAAACCGCTCCACAGAAGGAACCTTCCTTCATTAAATCTTAACCCGTTTCAGGCGAAGTGCGTTGGTCACAACACTGACAGAACTCAACGCCATCGCTCCGCCGGCGATCCATGGTGCTAAGAGGCCGATAGCTGCAATCGGGATGCCGGCACTGTTGTAGGCGAAAGCCCAGAATAAATTCTGCCGGATATTTTTGATGGTTGCTTTGCTGATGCCGATCGCTTTTGGAATCAAGAGCAGCTCACCACCAAGAATGGTCACGTCCGCTGCTTCAATCGCAACTTCAGTCCCTGTTCCGATCGCAATACCGATGTCAGCCACGGCAAGTGCCGGTGCATCATTAATCCCATCACCAACCATGGCGACTTTTTTCCCTTCAAGCTGGATCTCTTTTACTTTATCCGCTTTTTCTTCTGGTAAAACTTGTGCGATAACCTGGTCGATCCCAACTTGTCTGGCAATCGCCTGCGCAGTCAGTTCATTGTCGCCAGTCAGCATGATCGTTTCCAGCCCTTGTTCGTGCAGCTGTCTGATCGCTTTAACGGCCGTCTCTTTAATCGTGTCTGCCACCGTGACAATGCCGCGATATTCACCCTCAACGGCTATCAGCATGGCGGTTTTACCATCTGTTTCATAGCTGGCCATGTCATCATTGGCTCCACTGATGGCGACGTTATGTTCGTTCATTAATTTTCTGGTTCCGACCAGTATTTTTTGATCGGCAACAGTTGCTTTGATGCCCCGGCCAGGTACTGCCTCAAACGAATCGGCTTCTGCGATGGCGATATCCTGCTCCGTGGCATACGCAACGATGGCTTCCGCGAGCGGATGTTCCGAACCTTTTTCCGCGCTCGCCAGCAGCCTTAACGTTTCGTCATCACCAGTAAAGTCGGTCACTTCCGGTTTACCTTTTGTAATTGTGCCAGTTTTATCCAAAATCACCGCATCAAGCTGATGGGTCCGCTCCAAATGCTCGCCGCCCTTGAACAAAATACCGGTTTCGGCGGATTTCCCGGTGCCGACCATAATCGACGTCGGTGTCGCCAACCCTAAAGCACACGGGCAGGCGATCACGAGCACAGCGATCGACGCAACCAGCGCCGGTTCAAATGCACCAGGCTGTACGAACGCAATCCAGACAATGAATGTCAAAATGGCAATGCCGACAACAATCGGAACAAAATAACCAGAAATAACATCGGCCAGCCTTTGAATGGGTGCTTTGGACCCTTGGGCATCTTCCACGACTTTCACGATGGAAGCAAGCGCCGTATCCTTGCCGACTTTCGTAGTTTCCATTTCAATCGTCCCATTTTTGTTCATGGTCGATCCGATGACATCCGATTGCACATCTTTTTCAACCGGGAGCGATTCACCGGTGATCATTGATTCGTCAACCGATGTTTTGCCCTTAACAACCGTGCCGTCCACCGGAAATTTTTCCCCCGGTTTAACCATGAGACGATCACCAACTGCTACATCTTCAACCGGGACCATCACTTCATCGCCATTGCGGATGACACGTGCCTGTTTGGCCTGCAGGTCCAGCAGTTTTGACAGCGCGACTGTTGTTTTACTCTTAGCACGCGTTTCCAGGTACTTTCCGAATAAAATAAGCGTAATCAAAATCGCACTCGTTTCAAAATAAAGATGTGGCATATACCCCGGGTTGCCGATTGTTTTCAATGCTTCGTATAAACTGTAGAAATACGCCGCACTCGTACCCAGGGCAACAAGCACATCCATGTTGGCCCCACCATTACGCAAATTTTTATAGGCACCAACGTAAAACTGCCAGCCAATGATGAATTGAACCGGCGTTGCCAAGGCAAATTGGAACCACGGATTCATCAGGATATCCGGGACATTCATACCTAACAAATGGTCAGCCATCGTGATCAACAGCGGAATTGCCAGGAGAGCAGAAATGATGAGTTTCGTTTTCATTCGCTTAATTTGCTTTTCTTTCTGCGTCTGTTTGCCTTCTTGGTCCGCTTTCACCTGGGCGTCATAGCCAAGCTTCTGAATCCGGCCAATAATATCGTCCGATTCCATCAGCCCCGGATTGTATTCCACAGCAGCACTTTCGGTTGCCAGATTAACGCTGGCCAGTTTAACACCGCTCTGTTTATTGAGCACTTTTTCTATCCGATTAGAGCATGCAGCGCACGTCATGCCATATACGTCAAATTCTGCTTTCTCGGTTTGCACGCCATAGCCCAGCTTTTCAATTTTGGCAGATATATCATCAATGGAGGCGGCAGAAGGATCATAGTCAACAGCTGCTTTTTCTGTTGTTAAATTGACTTTCGCTTCGACACCGTCCATTTTATTGAGTACTTTTTCAACCCGGTTCGAGCAGGCAGCACAGGTCATCCCTGTTACACCAAGCGTTGTGTGTTCTGATTCACGCATCATTTATCCCCCCTACTTGGAAAACTGCTTCATGACTTCCATTAACTCTTCGATGGCTTCGTTACCTTCGCCTGATTGGACCGCATCACTGACACAATGCTTCGTATGCCGTTCAGCTACGGAAAATCCGACTTTTTTCAAGGCCGCATTAATCGCGCTAATCTGAACTAAAATATCCACACAATACCGGTCCTCTTCGACCATTTTTTGAATACCCCGTACTTGTCCTTCAATCCGCTTTAGACGATTAACAACAGCTTCTTTCTCATCTTGTGTCCGGGGTGTCACCGGATGGTCATGCATATATTCGCCCAATTGCTCTCCTCCTTTCACCTTCTAATTATAGGGTACCCCCCTTGCGTATATTTGTCAACTTATAAAATCAATCTAAATTGGTGTCAAAAAATAAACGCTACCAATTGTTCAATAATTTGACTTATTTTACCCGGGAAAAATGGAATTTCAGTATTATAATGATCATTGAAGGGACAAACTTTTCTGTCGGTCAGGATGAATATAACGTACCCGCCGGAGCAGAAGTAATGATCTCCCTTGCCAATGAAGAAGAAGGCATCATGGCGATGATATCAACCTGGAAGATGGCGATACAGCAACATTTACACCTGATGAACCGGGTGAATATACCATCTATTGCTCAATTCCATGCGGTAATGGACATAACGAAATGACAACAACATTGGTAGTTGAATAAAATATAGCCGTAAAGAAGCTATTCCAGGGGGGGGAAGCTTCTTTTTGTTTGGCTTTGTTAAAATGACTTGAGAGTTGTTTTGAAGTAAAACGCCAGACTTCAAAACAAAAATGCCAATTAGACTTCAATTCAAATGCGAGAGACTTTAAATCAGCTTTACCGCTCTTTCCTCTTATCCGATGGGTTTTCTCTTATGCCTTTAGCAGCTTGGCATTGATCGCCACAATGATCGTACTCAAGCTCATCAGTACTGCACCAACTGCAGGGCTGAGTACAATGCCGATTGGTGCAAGCACACCTGCTGCGAGCGGAATGGCAACGATATTATAGCCCGCTGCCCACCACAGGTTCTGTACCATTTTGCGATAGGTCTTTCCAGACAGCTCCATTAATGATACAACATCTTTCGGGTTGCTCTTAACCAGTACAACATCGGCGGATTCCATCGCGACGTCTGTTCCAGCACCAATGGCAATGCCCAAATCGGCTGTCGCCAGTGCGGGTGCATCATTGACACCATCACCTGTCATGGCAACTTTCCACCCTTTTCTTATTATTGTCTTGATCTGACCTGCTTTATCGTCAGGTAGGACTTCGGCATATACCTCATCAATTCCCAGCTGCTTTGCGACCCAATCAGCGACTTTTTGGTTATCCCCTGTCAGCATAATTGAATGGATCCCTTCATCTTTAAGTGATGCGACGGCTTCTTTTGCTGTCTCACGGACCATATCTGCAAGGGCAATCATGCCGGCCAGTTCATCGTCCAATAGCAAAAACACGACAGTTTTCCCTTCTTCTGATAATCGTTCAAACGTATTCTGGTCATAAGCCATGTTGTTATTGTTTACATAACCGGGACTGACAACCTTTACGTTTTTTCCATCAATTTTGCCTGCAATGCCTTTGCCGGTGATCGAAGTAAATGCTTCAATCTTTTTCAGCTCCAGATCTTTGTCCTCTGCAGAACTGACGATGCCGGCTGCAATCGGATGTTCCGAATTTTGCTCAAGACTGGCCGCCCAGGTCAGCACGTCATCTTCACCGTATCCTTCCTGTGGTACAATGTTGGTAACACCGAACGCGCCTTCCGTTAAAGTACCGGTTTTATCAAACACAACCGCATCCAACCGTCGTGCCCCTTCAAAATTGGCGCGGTTACGGATAAGCAGTCCCTGTTTGGCCGAAATGGACGTCGACACGGCGATCACCAGTGGCGCTGCCAGTCCAAGCGCATGCGGACATGTGATGACCATCACGGTGACCATCCGCTCAAGGGCAACATCAAAGGAATACCCGAGCATCAGCCAGACAAACAATGTGACAAACCCTGATGCGAGCGCAATGTAAAACAACCATTTGGCAGCACGGTTGGTCAAGTCTTGTGTTTTTGATTTGGATTCCTGTGCTTCCCGTACTAACGTGATGACCTGGGACAGATAGGAATCTTCACCGGTCTTCTCCACTTTTACTTTGATGGACCCTTCTTTATTAACCGATCCACCAATGACTTCATCGCCTTTATTCTTCTCGATTGGAACAGATTCACCGGTCAACATTGATTCGTCAATGGCCGAACTGCCATCGTAAATCGTTCCGTCGACTGGGATTTTTTCGCCTGGTTTAACCAGTACGTTATCGTCATGTGTCAATTCCGATGTTGGGACGTCTGTCACGCTGCCGTTCTCATCAAGCTTATGTGCTTCATTCGGCATGAGTTTAACCAGTTCTTCCAATGCGTTCGATGCGCCCATCACTGACCGCATCTCAATCCAGTGACCAAGCAACATAATGTCAATCAATGTGGCCAGTTCCCAGAAGAAATCACTGCCTTCCCAACCGAAAACGGTCAAAGAACTGTACCCGTACGCAACAAGAATCGCCAGGCCGATCAAGGTCATCATACCCGGGTTTTTATCTTTCAGCTCATTAACACCACCCGTAATGAACGGCCAGCCACCGTAGAAGAATACAAATGTCGCAAGTGCGAACAGAATATATTGATCAAACGGGAAACGCCAGTCGACACCGATAAAATCCTGAATCATTGGTGAGAGAATTAAAATGGGTATGGTGACGATTAAGGCTATATAAAACCTTTTTCTGAAATCACTGACCATATCGCCATGATCGTGGTGATTGTGCCCCTGATGATGGTCATGACTGCCATGATCGTGATTGTGATGATATTCCTCTTTCCGATGCTGATTCTGATCGTGCTCATGATGGGATTCATGGTTAGAGGAATGCTGATTATGATGATTAAGTTCAGCATGCTTGCTTTGATTCTTCTCAAGATCGTTAGTCATTTATGATCCTCCTTTCTGAAACCATACAATAGTTTTCAACATGGCGGCTTTTTTATTACTCTTTTATACGCTTACCCCCATAGGGTAAATGGTAAACATAGAGTCTGCTGAATAGTTAAACGTATTGGCAGGTCTTCGTGCGAATTTAGGGCTGTAACACGTGATTTCTTATTTGTATCAAGAAAAATGGTGATAGGTAACGCTAGTTTGAGTTGGTTCTGCATGAGTTCGAATTGTTCTCTTACGAATTGGGACTGTTCCCGCACGAGTTTGCCTGCCTCTCGCACGAGTTGAGACTGTTTTCGCACGATTTAACGCTGCTGTCTCGCCTCCCCAATCTAAATAGCTATAGACACATAAAAAACACCGGTGCAAAATAGCGCCGGTGTTCCTCTCTTATCGATTTATCTCGCCTTAACGGGCAGCAAGCCCCAACTTGAATATATCATGAAAGCCAGGAAAGGTAAGTGGGGGGCAGCTGCCCGTAAAGGTCCGATTCGGTTCGGGCCTGCACGATGCAGGTCACAAAGGCGTTGCAACAGGACAAGGAAAGCTGCGACAGCGATACATCGCACGAAGAAAAAGTGCTTTCCTTTTTCGAGGACGTTGCGAACTTAGCCTTTGTTCCTTAATACCCAGCGGGAAAAACCGCCCCGCTGAATGAAGTTTCACTTTATCCCGCATGTAACGGACACTAATCCCCCAAAAGACAGGGGATAACCGCCCGTAAATGTCCGATTCGGTTCAACTAACATTCAGCGGGAAAAACCGCCCCGCTGAATGAAGTTTCACTTTATCCTTTTTGCGCTTTAATAGCATAGTGTTCTGAATCCGAATAAAATAGCTCCGTTTCAAACCCATGTTCCTTCAGCATGCTTTCCATTTTTTCAGAAGGAATTCTGATTTCGAGCGGCGGACCGGATTCCGAATCAACAGCCTCCCAGTCCATTAACAGCAGATATCCCCCTGGTTTGAGAATCCGTTTCATTTCCTCGATGGTCCGATCGATACTTCCAACTTCATGAATGACAAATGTATTTAAGACTCGAGTCACTGAATGGTCAGGAAGATTAACATTTTCAAGATCACTCACAACGGATTGAATGTTCCCGATGTTTTCTTTTTCAGCATTCTGGTTGAGCCTTTCAAGCATTTCCGGTTCAATATCTACGGCGTAAACATCACATTCTGTCAGCTTAGCCAGAGGAATTGTAAACAATCCAGGGCCTGCGCCTAAGTCTGCAACCGTATCACCGCTGCTCACGTTCAAATGCACAATTACTTTTTCAGGCTGTAATTGTGCTTTACGTTCGTCGCTCACTAATTTATCCGCGTTTCTAGGATTAAATCGTTTATCTGTCATGAACATCACCTCTTAATAGCTCAATTTCAGTTTACCATTTTTGTTAAATCCACACTAACCATTCGTTAAAAGAAATCCAGCCAGATTTTGACAGCTGTCCCTAGAATCAAGACTGCTAAAATACCTTGCAACACTTTTGTATTGACGCGCTTTCCAGTATTAGCTCCCATCGGGGAAGCAATCAGACTTGCGATAATCATGATGACAGCCGGAGCAAACAGCACTTGCCCCGTCATGACTTTACCAGCAGTGGAACCAATCGACGAAATGAACGTAATCGCAAGTGATGATGCGATGGTCATCCTTGTTGGGATCTTCAATACAAGCAGCATAATCGGAACCAAAATAAAGGCGCCGGCTGCTCCAACGATACCGGCACCAATCCCGGTTACAAATGCTAAAACCGCCGCGAGCCATTTATTAAACGTGACCTGATTAAGCGGGATATCGTCCATTTGCTTCTTGGGAACAAACATCATAACAGCTGCGATAGTGGCCAGCACACCATAAACAAAATTAACACTGCTATCCGCCATAAAACGCGACCCATAGCCGCCGATGAAGCTTCCGATCAAAATGCTGATCCCCATATAAATAATGAGGGTTTTGTTCAAGTAGCCACCTTTCCGATAAGCCCAAACACCACCAATCGTTGCAAACAGCACTTGAACGGCACTAATACCGGAAACTTCGTGGGCTGTGAACGCTGATAAGCCTAATAGGGGAGGGATGTATAAGAGCATCGGATATTTAACGATTGATCCACCGATGCCTACCATACCTGAAATAAACGAACCGACAAAACCAATCAGGAATAGAACAATGATAAAAACGAGACTGTATTCCATATCAACCTTCCCTCCAAAAAGAAGGGGGCCCCTGAATGAGGGGGCTCCGTTACGCTTTTTTAATCCAGAATTTTAGGACGTCGCCTTCTTCTGCTTCATCGACCAGTTCATGGCCGCCGGATTTGGCCCATGCAGTCAGATCACTTTTAGCGCCTTTATCCGTTGCATGCACTTCCAGAATGTCACCTGAATCAATCTCATCAATTGCTTTTTTCGTTTTCACGACTGGCATTGGGCATGCCATACCTTTTGCATCTAATACTTTTGCTGCTTCCATTATAAGTTCCTCCTTTTAAAATCTTGCACTGGGCCTTCCCTCATACCTGAAGGAAGACAACTGCAGAATGATCAACCATGGACGGCACAGCGGTTTGGTCCAATTTCCATTTCGCGTTGTTTTTCGTCCTCCGGATTCATGTTACCCATATTGGTCTGCCGGATATTTTCATATTCGTTCGGCTGCGGTGGCAGATTTTCTGTCACCATCGTACGAAATGCTTGTTCATCATCCACTTGCAAACCCTCGTTGCGCTGATACAAGTCTCCAAGGCGTGCTTTGACACTGCCGTCATCACTCAATTCTTCCACGAATGAATAGTGTGCAGGTAATACGACTAGATCATCAGACAGCTCTTTATACCGGCTGTACAGTGTCTCACGAAGATCGCCCACCCAGTCTTCAGCTTTTCCGGCCAAGTCCGGGCGGCCGATGGATTTGACAAACAGAATATCACCTGTCAGCAAGTACTGATCATCAATGATCAGGGACGTGCTTCCAATCGTGTGCCCTGGTGAATAGAGCGGCTGCACCTTGATGGTTGTGTTGCCGATTGTTACATCATGACCTTCTTCCAATGGCGCATAGTCAAATGTCACGTCACCAGCATCTTTCGGTGGCAAGTGATACGTTCCGCCTGCCTTTTCAGCTAGCAGACGGCCGCCGGAAATATGGTCGGCATGCAAGTGTGTGTCGACAGTATGCTTAATCGCAACCCCTTTTTCCTCAGCAAACCGTTCATAAATATCGGTCATCCGGTTCGGATCAATGACAGCAGCTTCGTTACCCGAGACGACCATATACGACAAGCAGCCCTTGCCGAGGCGGACAAACTGATAAAGACTTCCACCGTCATTCAAGTCAGCTATTTTCATTGGTTCCAGATGTTCACTCCAAGCTTTCATACCGCCTTCCAGATCATAAACATTCGTAAAGCCCTCTTCTTCCATCATCTCGGTGACCATCTTGGAGGAGCCGCCTTTCGCACATACAACAATTATTTCCTGATCTTTATTCAATTTCTCAGCGACAGGATCAATACCGTCCAACAGATTGAAGTAAGGCTCATTGATCACCTCAACGCTATCCCCTTCAATCTTCCAGTCATCAAATTCATCTGTATTCCGAACGTCCAGAATCAATGTCTGTTCACGATTAACGACGCGTTTTGCCAGTTCCTTCGTGGTAATGCTTTGTGACATCATGAACGACCTCCTTATCATTAAAATGTCAGTGAGATATCGGCGTCTTTGGCAAATTCAATAAACGTTGCTGCTCCGCCTACTTCAATACCTTCTACAAAAGCGTCTTTTTCCAAATTCATAACATCCATCGTCATTTGACAGCCAATCATCTTAACGCCCATCTCCTGTGCCATTTCCAATAAATCACTAATGGACGGCACATTCGCTTTTTCAAAACCTTCCTGGAAATGTTCTTTCCCTTCCGGCAGCGGCAAATTCTTGTGCGCTTCCTTATGAATCAGGTTCAGTCCTTCAAATGTGAAGAAAATTCCTACCTCTTTATCAGAAGCTGCAGCTGCGGTTGCAATATTAAATACTTTGTATGCGTCAAACATACCACCATTTGCTGCGATAATAGCGACTCGTGTATTATTTTCCATTGTTTATTCCTCCCAGTTAGATTAATTGTTTTGTTCCGTCAGACCTCTCCATTCGGCCATATCTGATTTTAAAACTTTTTTCTGATCACTCGTGATGCCAAAACACTGCGGCCCGCGTCAATTACGTCATTGGCTGTATTGCCCATGGATGGCTGCCCATTTACTTCTCCACGTCTTCATCCCAAGCAAGCATACCACCATCCACATTGGTCACATGATAGCCTTGTGCTTCCAAAAATTCACTTGCTTTGCCGCTTCTACCACCTGACCGGCAAACCATGTAATAGTGTTTGTCTTTATCAATTTCATCAAGACGATCAGGAACCTCCCCCAGCGGAATGTGTTTAGCACCTGGAATTTTTCCTTGTGCGACTTCATCATCTTCACGGACATCAATGACATGAAGCTTTTCATTGTTTTTTACTTTTTCGGCCAGTTCTTTGGTCGTAACTTTTTTCATAGCCTATTTCCCTCCTGGATCTGTTTTATTTGTCCCCCAAATGTGCCGTTTATAATCGTTGTTACGGGTATGGGCAGGGGTATCAGAGTGTCAAAAAATACTTATACCTGTAAGGGTATAAACGGAAGCGTAAAAAAAGGTTAGCACTATTTATGTGACTTAACCTATTTTCAGGTTGTAAAAGTATAAGCCGTTTGCCAGCCATTTTTATCTGCTTTTGACAAGCAGGTTGACGGCTTCTTTAACAAGGTCTTCCGAATTTTCACCGTTTTGATTCTGTTCACGAATACACTGCTCGAGATTTTGGCTGACAAGAAGTGCTACCGTGCGATCAAGGGCATTACGGACTGCTGTCATTTGTGTAACAACATCACGGCAATCCTTTTCTTCCTCCATCATTTTCAACAGTCCTCTGACTTGGCCTTCAACCCGTTTCACACGGTTTTTAACATCTGCTTCATATTCCATAAGTTTGTCACTCCTTTGATCCCAATGGGGCTACCGGTATACGCGCTTCTCTTCAAAGGGACTATTGTCATAATATACCCCGCATGGTATTTTGTCAAGGTGTTATTCATATCCTCACAGGATGCCGAGATATGATGGGATACTTGACCTAACTTGTGAGAATTTCGGTACAAATATCCCCCATATAATTTCGGGATAAACACGTTAATATGGCGATTTTAAAACCCTGCCCCGCAATTAATCAGCGGGACAGGTTGCAATCGTTAATTATTCTTTTATTGCCTTCCTCGACAATAATCCCTGGAAACCCGGACAATCATCATCACAGCTATGGTTACTCGACGTCGTCGTCCCAGGCCAGCATGCCGCCATCAACATTTGTGACATGATAGCCTTGTGTTTCCAAAAATTCACTTGCTTTGCCGCTTCTGCCACCGGAACGGCAAACCATGTAATAGTGTTCGTCTTTATCCAGTTCGCCAAGACGCTCCGGAACCTCGCCCAATGGGATATGTTTGGCACCGGGGATTTTGCCTTGTTCTACCTCTTCATCTTCCCGAACATCAATAACATTGACGTCGTCTTCTTTGTTTTTCACTTTTTCCGCGAGTTCCTTCATCGTAATTTGTTTCAAACTATGACCTCCACCGTTGAACAATTTGAGTATGACAACTCTAACAATTAGCGTTTGACACGTATCTTAACAAAGATAACCTTAATATGCCAATCTTTGGCCATCGTACCTTGCTCACCCATTCAGTCAACAGCCCACATTTCAGAAACGCAATATAGAATGTTTGACACCCGCTAACCGTGTTTCCGTTTGACGAACACCGGGTAACATGCTATCTTTTGAAAGAATAAGACGACATTTTAAAACGTATTATAAGGAGCATTATACCAATGTAAATCTAAAATCCCCCATCAGCTCACAGTTTTGTTAATATCATAAAATGGAAAGGGATTTTTATGACGACACAGGATCAAGTCAGTAAACGACGAACATTCGCCATTATTTCACACCCGGATGCCGGGAAAACCACCATGACTGAAAAACTACTGTTGTTCGGGAACCTGATTCGTTCAGCCGGAACCGTTAAAGGAAAAAAATCGGGCAAATTTGCCACGTCCGACTGGATGGAAATTGAAAAGCAGCGTGGCATTTCGGTTACTTCCAGCGTAATGAATTTCCCATACAATGGCTATCAAGTCAATATTCTGGACACGCCCGGTCACGAGGATTTCAGTGAGGATACGTACAGGACGTTAACCGCCGTTGACAGTGTTGTGATGATTATTGACGCGACAAAAGGTATTGAGGCACAAACCATTAAATTATTTAAAGTGTGTAAAATGCGCGGGATTCCAATTTTTACCTTCATTAATAAACTGGACCGTGAAGGACGCGAGCCACTCGAGCTGCTTGAAGAAATCGAGGAAGTGCTGGACATTGAGACTTATCCGATGACTTGGCCAGCCGGAATGGGCAAACGGTTCCTCGGCACATTTGACCGCTACGGGGAGCAGTTCATCCAGTACAACGGCAATGAAGAGGAAACCTATATTCCATATGCCGATCTGGACAATCCGGAACATGAAGCATTAGTTTCCGACGGGACCTATCAGGCAGCCAATGACGAGCTGGCACTGGTGGAAGAAGCCGGTGACGAATTTTCACTCGACGCTGTCCTGTCCGGTGATCAGACACCTGTCTTTTTTGGAAGTGCCCTGGCACCATTCGGGGTCCAAACATTTTTCGATACGTTCATTTCGATGGCCCCTGCACCAGCACCAAGAAAGTCAACAGAAGGCGTCATTTCACCGGATAATCCGGACTTTTCCGGATTCATTTTCAAAATCCAGGCAAACATGAACCCGGCTCATCGTGACCGGGTCGCCTTTCTGCGCGTCTGTTCCGGTAAATTCGAACGCGGCATGAGCGTCAAATTGGCACGTACTGGCAAGCCCATCAAACTGGCCCAATCACAACAGTTTGTTGCCTCCTCCCGTGATACGGTTCAAGAAGCATATGCTGGCGACATTATTGGGATTTATGATCCAAACGCCTATCAAATCGGCGACACGGTAGTTGAAGGGAATCATCTATTCGAATACCAAGAGCTGCCGCAATTCCCGCCGGAGCAGTTTCAGCGCGTAACGGCGAAAAACGTGATGAAAGCGAAGCAGTTCAGAAAAGGCATCGAACAGCTCGTCCAGGAGGGCGCGATTCAACTGTATAAACATCACCGTTCCGAATCGTATATTTTAGGAGCCGTTGGTGAACTGCAGTACGAGGTATTTCAGTATCGGATGCGCAATGAATACAATGTCGATGTCGTGCTCGAACCAATTGGTGAGCGGGTGCCACGCTGGCTGAAGCCCGAACAAGTCGACCCATCCATGTACGATGAGCGCAACATGCTTGTCAGGGATCGCTCCGACAATTACGTTGTGTTGTTTAAAAACGAATTTTCCATGAACTGGTTCAAAGACAATCACCCGGATATTGAACTAATCGACCTGTTTGACGTGAATCAGTATGACCAGACAACATGATAGCAGCCGTACGAAATGCACAGAATTTCCATTGCGGGAATCTGTGCGTTTTTATGGAATCAACCCAATTTCCCGAGGCACCTTTTTCAGCTGACTTTTTGTTGATTCTTTCATTCTTCTGTTGATTCCGCCGCTCTTCTGTTGATTCTTTCGTTCTTCTGTTGATTCCGCCGCCTTTCTGTTGATTCTTTCATTCTTCTGTTGATTCCGCCGCTCTTCTGTTGATTCTTTCATTCTTCGGTTGATTCCGCCGTTCTTCTGTTGATTCTTTCGCTCTTCTGTTGATTCCGCCGTTCTTCTGTTGATTCTTTCGTTCTTCTGTTGATTCCGCCGTTCTTCTGTTGATTCTTTCATTCTTCTGTTGATTCCGCCGTTCTCCCCTTGATTCTATCATTCTGCTACGGATGGTCAAATCAATTTTAATGCCATGCAAAAAACGGCCGCCCCAAAAGCTTACCTTTTGAGGCGGCCGCCTAATCGCCAGGATTAAAATCAGGAAAGTTTCCCGGCTGTTTTTATTTATTGTCTGATTCAACTTATGGTCAGGACACCGCTATCTCGTACAGCAATGTATTCCGGGCGTTTTTTGCTGCCCGAGAATGGCTCAACCAGACGATTTTCCACACTATTGTATACCATGAATAAATTGTTGCGCGGATACGGGGTAATGTTGCTCGTTGACCCGTGCATGGTGTTGCATTCAAATAGCGTTATGGAGCCCGCTTTCCCGGTTGGTACGGAAATGCCGCCTCCCTTTTCAGCGAGCCGGCGCAAGCTCTCTTCGTCAGGCACGCCGAATTTTTGTTTTTTCAGTGACTCCTTATAGTTATTGTCAGGTGTTTCCCCTACACAACTGACATAGTAGTTCTGGGACCCCGGTATAAGCATCAGAGGTCCGTTAAATGTATAGTTGTCAGACAAGGCAATCGACAAACTGACTGCTCTCATCCGAGGCATGCCGTCCTCTACATGCCATGTTTCAAAGTCCGAATGCCAGTCAAATTCCTTTCCTTTGAAACCAGGCTTGTAATTAATACGGGATTGGTGTATATAGACATCGCTTCCCAGTAGGTGGTTCACAATGTCCAGTAGCCGCTGGTCGTTTGCAACGTCTTTGAAGTAGTTGTCGTCATGATGCACGTGAAAAATAGAACGGATGTCATCGCTTTCCGGTTCACGGATCACTTTATCGGACGTGACATCTTTATTCGAATCCTGCAATTCAAAAATGGCTTTCTGCATATCTTTAACTTCCTCGTCAGAGAAGAAATTCTCAATCTGCAAAAACCCATTCTTATCATAGGAATCAAGCTGTTCTTTTGAAATAGGGGCCCCTTTATCGTTGGATCGATCCGTGTGTATGACAGGGTCCTTTCGTTCCAAAATTTCCGGCTGGTCCTTTTTTCGCGAAGGATAAAGATCTTCCATTAGAAAAAACACTCCCTATTAAAGTTTTTCACTAAAAAGCTTTATATACTGTTAAGTTCCCTAGTAAGCCGGGAAACTTTCCTGCAATAACGCTTAACGACACCTCGACCTTCTTATTTAGCTCCTAAAATCCCTAATTTAAAAATGATTTAAAATTATTATACAACTGCAGCCAAATAATTGCAAACCCATTAAAAAGTACCAATCCTTTCACGTTTGGAAAAGGGTCATCCAGCCAGTTGTTGTCATTTTTGGCCGGTATGATCTTTAATTCGACCGTTTTGAAAGATAATCCGGCCACTTTGACAGCAATCCGGCCGCCTCCCCATATTTCCCGGCCATTTTTATTCGAACGCTTCCAATGATGGCGGCAGTCGGCGATGTAACCTAAAACATAAGAAAAACTCGGCTCCCGCCTCGTCCTTCCAGAGGTCAGAGGCCGGAAGTCAGACTTGAAGAAATCGGCGAATTAGCCATTTCGGTATTGAAAACGTCGTCCAAAATTTTATAGTTTCTTTTAAAAAGCTGTCTTACCAGACTGGAACCGGTCAGATAAGACAGCTTCGTCACTTTGTCAGGACCAATTTTTCTCTTTATCCTTTTTCAACGCTTTATAGAAAGAAATAATCATGAGCAACATGATAAATGAGAATGGTAGTGCGGCTGAAATTAAAGCATTCTGCAAAGCCTGCAGCCCGCCAGTGTACAACAGTACCGCTGCAATGGTCGATTGCGCCAGCCCCCAGGTGAACTTCACCGTTGTTGGTGGTGACATCGAACCATTGGTAGTCTGCATGCCAAGGACAAATGTAGCCGAATCTGCAGATGTGATAAAAAACGTGCTGATCAGCAGAATGGCCAGAATCGATAAAATCATCCCAAATGGCAGTTGATCAAACAACCCAAACAAAGCCTGTTCTTCAGGAAGTCCGGCAATATCAACGCCATTATTTTGGGCGTCAATCCCTGAAATGCCAAACGTTGAAAACCATAAAAACCCAACAACAGTCGGTACGATCAAAACACCTGACAAAAATTCTCTTATGGTACGCCCTTTTGAAACCCGAGCAATGAATATCCCGACAAACGGAGACCAGGCAATCCACCAGGCCCAAAAAAAGACTGTCCAATCCAGCACCCATTGCCGTTCAGATTCATCATTGGGCGACAAACGGAAACTTTCAGATGGCAATTGCTGAATATAGGAGCCGATTGTATCCGTCAATGAATTCAAGATATATAAGGTCGGCCCGAGGATCAACGTGGCCAAAAGCAGGATCCCACCCAGCCCCATATTGGCATTGCTCAAGTACCTAATGCCTTTGCTGAGGCCGGTATACGTCGAAATCATAAACAAAACCGTTACAATCAGGATGATGATAAGCTGGACCCAAAATGAAATCGGTAGTTCAAACAAATAAGCAAGACCACCATTGATCTGCGTGGCGCCAAATCCCAGTGTTGTCGCTACTCCGACAATCGTGGCAAATACCGCAATGACATCCACCACCTTCCCCCAGGCTCCTTTCATCCGTTCACCAAACAGGGATTCCAGTGAAGCGCTGACGAGTCCAGGTTTTTCATGACGAAACATAAAATAAGCCAGTACAAGCGCAATCACCGCGTAAATGGCCCATGCATGAATGCCATAGTGAAAAAATGTCACACGCAAGGAATCCTCAAGTGCCTCTCTTGTGCCAGGTTCGGCTGCCGGTGGGGTCTTTATATAGTGGGATACCGGCGAGGCAACACCGTAAAAGACAAGACCAATCCCCATCCCCGCACTAAACAGCATGGCAAACCATGATGGATAACTGAATTCTGGCTTTTCACCAGCTTTTCCCAGCTTGATTTTTCCATACGGACTGAAAACCAAATACAAACAAAATAGAACGAATAACGTGACAATGACCAAGTAAAACCAGCCAAACTGAGCCGAAATAAAGCCCATGATGTTTCCCGATATTCGTTCAAACTGATCAGGCAAAACGGCTCCCAGTATGGATAACCCAACAGTAATGACCAACGTCACCCAAAAGACGATTGTTACCTTTTTCATATGACTCAACCTTCCTATTTAGTGATACGACATTTATCCATACCGTTAGTTTTTCGCTGGGCGGTTATTCTATTCAGTGATAAAGGCAACAGATAAGGAAGCTAATTCGGCGATTCGAAAGGCAATTCAAGCAAATGACTTGCTTTCACCAGCACATGCCATACACTGTCATTAGCTTGAAAATGAAAGAGGACTGACATCAGTGAAACAGGTCTACAGTGACGTTTTCCAATATAGAGGAACACATTATGACTTCGGTTATGTCCAGGGCGAACAACTCAGAGACTCGCCCATTCTCCCTAACCGGCAAAAACAATGGGAGCCCCGGAAAGATCGTCACTTTTTAATTAACCCGGCAGACGTTAAACAGGCGCTTATGACATTTGCCCCGGGAATCTGGGATGAAATTCGCGGTCTGGCCAATGCGCTTAATATGACGATGAACGATGCGATCCAGCAGTTTGGCGGCTATTATCTAGAATATGGCTGGAGCGGCTGTTCCATTTTTACCGATTCCGATTACATGATCCGCAATTATGACAGCCACCCTGTTTCCTATGAGGGACGCTATCTGCTTTATCAGCCGACCGATCAAGGGTATGCCGTCATCGGTCCGTCCATGCAAATTACCGGCCGGATGGATGGGATGAATGAAAAAGGACTCGTCATGGGCTATAATTTCACCCATCGTAAACAATCAGCAGATGGCTTCCTGTGCAATATGATCGGACGCATGATTCTGGAAACATGTGCCAGCGTTGAAGAGGCTATTACCGTGTTGAAAGCCATTCCGCACCGGCATTCGTTTAGCTATGTTTTGTTGGACCAAAGCGGTAAGTCATATGTTGTGGAAGCTTCACCAAGAGAAGTTGCAGCACGCAGATCCAATGTGTGTACCAACCATTTCCATGTGCTGGATGAGGAAAACCGATACCGGCAGGAAGAATCACGCCGGCGGGAAGAGGCCATTCAGGAGCAGCAACGGTATGCAACTGATCCGTACCAGGCTTTCCGAGTGATGAATGATTCGGCGAAGGAAGTTTTCTCGAATAAATATGACGCCTCGGCCGGAACGCTTCACACCGCCGCCTATTTCCCGGCCCAGATGAAAGCTTGGTTTGCCATCGGCCCGGATCGAAAACCGGTGATTTTTAATTTCAACAAATGGCTCCAAGGGGAAAAGGTTAACGTTAAACGCATCAAAGGCGAACTTGATTATCCGAAGCCATTTGTGAATATGGCATTAATAGAGGCTAATTCGAATACACCTTTCCTGTCTGACTAGAGTGGCAGGAAAAGGTGTTTTTTGCTTGAACCCCCCTACATAAACCACATTATGTTAGAATTGTTATACGATTTTGTTTAGGGGGATTATGATTGAAAGATGAAAACGTATTATCGCTTACGGACTTAACGATGAATTTTGGTGGGAAAAACGTGCTAAATGGCATCAATTTAGACGTTTATCAGGGCCAGATCATCGGCTATATCGGTCCCAATGGCGCCGGGAAAAGTACGACCGTTATAATCATGCTTGGCTTAATAGAAGATTATGATGGGAAAGTTGAAATATTTGGACAGGATATCTCTAAAGGTGATCATACATACAAACGCAAAATCGGCTACGTACCGGAGAATGCAGAGATTTATGATAATCTCACGGCCAGCGAATACTTGACGTTCATTGGTGAACTCTACGGATTGGATCAAGTGGACGTAGAAGTCAAGGCGCGAAAATTAATGCATGCATTTGAAATGGAAGATGTTTTCCACACACGGCTTGCTTCTTTTTCAAAAGGGATGCGGCAAAAGGTTTTAATCATTTCCAGCTTGCTGCATGATCCTGACTTATTGTTTCTCGATGAACCGTTAAATGGGTTGGATGCCAATAGTGTGATGGTTATTAAAGAAGTTCTGTCACAGCTCGCTGCCCAAGGGAAAACAATATTCTATTCCTCGCACATCATGGACGTTGTCGAAAAAATCAGTAACCGTATTGTGCTGCTGCTCGATGGAGAAGTTGAAGCTGATGGCAGTTTTGAGGCGTTAAGAGAGCAAAGTAAAGAAGGAACGCTGGAGGCAATATTTAATCAGCTGACAGGATTTGATGAGCATGAAGATGTTGCCCGAGATTTTGTCGGGATTGTTGGTGGGGAAGATCGTCATGGATGATTTCCGTTCATTAAAATGTCTCGATCGGTTTCAATTTCTATTTAAGCGGTTTGGTATTGACTATGCCGACCTGCGAAAAATCCTCCAGCTGAAATTAACAATGGACCAGCGGCGTGTTCCGACCATTTTCAATATGAACGGAGCAAAAAAGAAAGAAGGCAATCAGTTTCTCAAATCATTATGGCTGTATGGACTGTACGGGCTCATCCTGATTCCTTTTCTATTTTTTGGCGATCATTATATGCTGCAGATGAGTCTCATGTTTGGCATCATGATGTTTTTCCTGATGACATCGATGATTTCTGATTTTACATCTGTATTGCTGGATGTCCGGGATAAAAACATAATCGGTACAAAACCGGTGAGTAAAAAAACAATCAGTGCAGCCAAAATGGTTCACGTCAGTATTTACATGTCGTTGTTGACGGGGGCGTTTCTGGCCATCCCGTTTATCGTCATGATTGTCACCAAGGGCGTTTTATTTTCGTTATTGTTTTTAGGCCTGTTATTATTAAACGTTATCTTTATTATCGCCCTGACCGCACTTGTGTACATAGTTACACTAACCTTTTTCAACGGGGAACGCTTAAAGGATATTATCAATTATGTCCAAATCCTTTTATCGGTTGGAATTGTCGTTGGCTATCAACTGCTGGCCCGTTCTTTTGAAGTGGTTGATTTAACGGTTTCCTATACGTTTAGCTGGTGGCATTTATTGCTTCCGCCGATTTGGTTTGGTGCGCCATTTGAATGGTTGCTTGGTCAAAACATGTCAGGCGGGATCATCATTTTGTCATTAGCCGCTTTCATCGTCCCGGTTATCTCGATTATCCTATACGCCCGGTTGATGCCTGCTTTTGAACGAAATTTAGAGAAGCTATTGAGCCATTCCGGGACAAATAAAAAGAAAATGTTCAGGCCTGACAATCTGTTTGCCCGTTTTGTCTGTTTCGATCGGGAGGAGCGCGCGTTTTTCAGATTTGCATCCTTAATGATGAAAAAAGAAAGGGAATTTAAATTAAAAGTTTATCCGGTACTTGGGATGGCGTTTATTTTTCCGTTTATCTTTTTGTTCAATTCGTTCAGTGATGGTTCATTTTCTGAGGTTGGGCAAGGTAAAACGTATTTAACCATTTATTTCAGCAGTATCATGATTCCATCAATCATTCATATGCTCAAATACTCGGAAAACTATAACGGGGCTTGGATTTTACGTGCAACACCGATTGAGGACCCGATCTCACTCCACCGCGGGACAATCAAGGCCTTTCTTGTCAAACTTTATTTACCTATTTTCATGGTATTAAGTGTGGTCTTTACCGTTATTTTTTCTGTAAGGATTATACCTGACTTAATTACTGTGTTTCTGGCGGCTTGTCTACATACGATTATTTCGTACAAACTCTTAAATGATGAAACCTATCCATTCAGCCAATCGTTTGAGTTTGCACAGGATACAAATACAGGGGTCAATATCTTACTGATGCTGTTTGCGGGATTGTTCGCACTTATTCACTTTCTCGTCTTATCGATAAGCTTCGGCATTTATGTTTATTTGGGTATTTTATTGCTTGTAACGGTTGTTAGCTGGCTGGTGGTTTTTCGCAAGACAGGCGGTAGCCGGGGCGAAAAACAAGCATAAAAAGATCAACGGAGCTCTGACATAATCAGAGCTCTGTTTTCAGTGGGTGCTGTTGCTGCTTGATTTGGTAGTGTTGTCGTTCTCGCTCGAGTTGGGGCTGCTCTCGCTCGAGTTGATGGCGCTCTCGCTCGAGTTGAGGCTGCTACCGCTCGAGTTGGGGCTGCTCTCGCTCGAGTTGGGGCTGTTGTCGCTCGAGTTGGGGCTGCTCCCGCTCGCGTTGAGGCTGCTCTCGCTCGAGTTGATGTTGCTCTCGCTCGAGTTAGGGCTGCCCTCGCTCGAGTTGGGGCTGTTGTCGCTCGCGCTGAGGCTGCTCCCGCTCGAGTTGAGGCTCCTCTCGCTCAAGTTGGGGCTGCTCCCGCTCGAGTTGATGGCGCTCTCGCTCGAGTTGAGGCTCCTCTCGCTCGCGTTGGGGCTGCTGTCGCTCGATTGAATCGGAAACACTGGAGTCCCAGATCAATCTGAAAACACCGCTTCTACCATTTTATCGACATGAATCTCCGTAGTGTTCAACAACGGAATATCGACATCCCCTTCTTTCAGGATCATGGGCAGTTCCGTACACCCCAGGATCAGACCATCCAGTCGCTCTTCCTTGATCAGCTTGTTGACGATACTCAGAAAAGCTTCTTTCGTGTCCTCTTTCACAATCCCATTTTCCAGTTCATCCACGATTCGTTGATGGATGAATTGCTGGTCTTCTTGAGCAGGGGTAACAATCTTTTTGTTGCCCGATTGGAATGGTTTCTTGAAAAAGTCATGTTCCATCGTAAATTTGGTACCCAGCAGCCCGACGTTTTGCAGCCCTAATTCGTCTGCTTTGTCATACGTTGCTTCGACAATGCTGATCATCGGAATCGTTACTTTTTTCCGCACGTCGTCAAATACAATATGTGGTGTATTCGCGGAGACGACCACAAAATCAGCGCCAATGTCTTCCAATTGCCGAGCCGCTCCGCCTACATACTCAACCAGATCATTCAGCCGGTCTTCGCTGATATACTGAAAAATGTTATACATGTTGATGCTGTTGATAAACAGCTCCGGCAGCGTCTGCTTACTGTTCATACCTTCCTGATATTTTTGGATAAATGATTGGTAGTAATCGACCGTTGATTCAGGTCCCAACCCACCGACAATTCCTGCCCGTTTCATGCTACCACGACCTTTCCCTAGTATTTAAATCGGTTAACTTGCTTATATTTATGTTACCATACTTTCCGCGTATTGTATAAATTTAAAAAGACATTCCAATACTACTATTACGGAATTCACATGAAACGGTGATTGCTTTTCAGAAAGGAGAGACAACATGCCGACAACCACTGATGAGAAAACCATACATTTAATCATTGAACGACAGAAAGATCCCGATTCCGACCCCTATAAAGAAGAATTTTCCATACCATATAGACCGAATATGAATGTCATTTCCGCGCTTATGTATATCCGGGAGAATCCGGTCAATAAAGCTGGCGACGAAACCATTCCAATCCAGTGGGAAATGAGTTGTCTGGAAGAAGTGTGCGGCATATGTTCGATGGTGATCAATGATGTGCCGCAACAAGCCTGCGCCACGCTGATTGATGACCTTGAACAACCGATTCGAATTCAACCGATGCGGACCTTTCCGGTTGTGCGTGATCTGATTATTGACCGGGAAAGCATGTTCGATTCCCTGAAACAGGTAAAGGCGTGGATACCTATCGATGGTACATACGACATCGGCCCCGGCCCGCGTATGAATGAGAAAAAACGTCTGATGGCCTATGAGCTTTCCAAATGCTTCACATGCGGTGTCTGCTTGGAGGCGTGCCCGAACGTGAATGATAAAAGTGAATTCATGGGACCGTTTGTGTTCCCGCAAGTACGACTTAAAAACGCCCACCCAACCGGTGACATGAACAGTGAGGACCGCATTGAAGCGTTCATGGAGGACGGCGGCCTGCAGGGCTGTAGTAACTCGCAAAACTGTGTTCAGGTCTGCCCAAAAGGGATCCCGATAACCACATCCATTGGAGCCGTCAACCGGAAAGCCACATTGCAATCGTTCCGAAGCTTTTTTGGGAGTGATAGGTATTAAAGCAGTCTTCAGCTAAAGACTGCTTCGTTTTTCGCCGGCAAATCAGATATTGCCGCTACCCTCTTTTTATTTTTCGTGTATGCTCCCCAAGTTTTAGAGCAGGTGTGCGAATCTCACCAGATGTATCGGACAATTTGATCGGAATAGTTTGTTCCTCATCTCTCTTTCCTGAGCATCCAAATGAGAGCAACTTGTGATGCAGCATAATGTCCCAAAGGAGCACCTAAATCGTGGCTAGAAAGAAACGATGTCAACGATTGCTTTTCCGTCTGTACGTCCGCTTCTTGTATTTCCCATCTTTTATGATGAATCGCCCCACGCAAGAGTGATCCATTCCTGTATGTCCACAAAAAGTAGCGCTCCAACAGCCAATTTGTCAGACGCTCGTGTTCTGCATAAAAAATGTCACTACTTGGCTGATAAGCGACTTTCAACCTGCCAGCTTCCTTACCGCGCCGTTCACTGGAAAAATGTATAACACCATCCCGATTTTCCATCGACATATTTGCAAAATAAGTTGACAATGCTGCAACCCTTGCACCGAGCACGGCAAGTAATCGATTCATATCCAAACTGAAGAAATAAACACCCTTTCGATTACCACGCATCACGTATGTCCGAACATTAATTTGTAAGGAAGAATCGGCAAAGGGAACCAACGGCATTTTGCGCAGGCGTATTTGGCTCACTTTAAAAGAGACGATACTGAGCCATGCCTTACCATAAAACGTATCCAGTTGAAGCCCGGGTGGCAAATACGGGGTGAGTACGTGGCATGGAATCGGATAATGCCTAAACAACAGATGGTCCCATTGCTGCATCATAACCCAGGGGGCATCAGGCAATGGTGAATCACGATGTGCCGTGTTGTTTAATATTTCTTCATACATCTTTCTCATCCCTCTTTCAGTCATACTTGTCCTAGTATGGGCAAAAGGGCCTTCACATTATTTAGCCATTGCCGTAATCATATTCCAATACGCGTGAAGCAACATCAAAACGAAGGTGAGTCCGTTGACGAAGTCGTATTACTCAGTATCGTGATCAGCTGACAACTAAAAAAGCGCCTCTCCTTTAAGTGATTAGAGGCGCTTGTTAGACGATTCATATTATGTGATAGAGGCTTTTTCATCAGTCAGTACACCACTTAGCAATTGAACTGCCACATCTATTTCCTGTTTGCTCACGATAAGCGGCGGTAGAAGCCGGATAACATTAGGACCGGCATTTAAAACGAGCAGTCCTTTGTCAATTAATGAGCTGATCTTATGGGATACATCCTCAGTGCATTCGATGCCAATCATCAGCCCTTTACCTCGAATAGATGACACAACCGGCAGATCCCCAACAGACTTATTCAGGCGTTCCTGCAAATACCTGCCTTTTTCCGTCACCCCATGTAAAAAATCGTCCTGAAAAACATGCTTCAATACCGCTTGTGCTGCTGCCATGGCCAGTGGATTTCCACCGAATGTTGCCGCATGGCTTCCCGGTCCGAATGCATCACGAAGCGTCTTTTTAGCCATCATGGCACCGATAGGGACACCGCCACCAAGCCCTTTCGCTGACGTGATGATATCCGGGGAAATGTCGTAATGCTGGTAGGCAAATGGTTTACCTGTGCGGCCAATACCCGTCTGGACCTCATCAATGATTAAAAGGACGTCATTTTGCCGGCATACATGTGCCACTTCCTGTACAAAGTCAGGGTCAGCCATATGAATGCCGCCTTCGCCCTGGATCATCTCCATCATAATGGCAGCTGTGTCACCGTCCACAGCCCGTTTAACAGCATCACGATCATTAAATGGCACATAGTGAAAGGATTCAAGCATCGGACCGAACCCGGTATGGATTTTTTCCTGACCGGTTGCCGCCATGGATCCGAATGTGCGCCCGTGAAAGGACTGTTTAAATGAAATGATTTTATGTTTACCTGTTGCTTTGCGGGCCAGTTTGATGGCTGATTCATTTGCTTCGGTGCCGCTATTGCAGAAAAACACCTGGTCACCCGTACTATTTTCGATAAGCCATTTTGCTGTTGCTTCCTGAATCGGCTGTTGATACAGGTTGGATACGTGCCAATACTGATTGAGCTGGTTCTCCAGTGCTAGTTGAACGTCCGGGTGTCGGTGTCCAAGATTGCAGACGCCAATGCCTGCTCCAAAGTCCAGGTAAGTGTTGCCGTCTGTGTCTTCAACCGTCGTTCCTGATGCCTGTTTGACTGATAGATTAAATCGTTTATATGTTGGAAAAAGTGCTGACACGTTATACAGCCTCCTCTGATCGTTTAATCGCTGTGCCGGTGAACCCGGCTTGATTGATCGCCTGATTCGCATCGGCGATCATGACAGTGGGCAAGTCCTCATTTAAACAGGCAAGTGCCGCTTTCACTTTTGGAATCATCCCGCCATGAATGACCCGCTTGGCAATGAGTTCCTCAATTTCCGCCTCTGTTGCTGACGGGAGCAACCCCTCTTCCGTTATAATGCCTGGTACATCTGTCACAAAAATCAGTTTTTCGGCATTTATCGCCTGTGCAATGGCACCCGCGGCACTATCGGCATTAATATTATACCTGTCACCGTTTTTGCCGGCTGCAATCGGCGCAATGACCGGGACAATGCCTTGATCCAGGATTTGCAGCAAAAATGGAACATTGATACCCGAAACATCGCCGACATAGCCGTAAGTTGGCAAATCCTTTGGAGCACCAGTCATCAGATTGGCATCCGAGCCGGAAAAACCTGCTGCCTGAACACCAGCCGTATTCATTTTTCGTGTTATAGCATTATTGACATGCCCGGCCAATACCATTTCCACAACATCCATCGCCTCAGCGGATGTTGTGCGTAACCCGTCAATAAACGAAAACGGAATATCAAGTTTTCCCAGCATGTCTTGAATAGCCGGGCCACCGCCATGTACGACAATCGGTTGGATGCCATTCTGCTGAAGCTGCTTGATGTTATCGAAAAACCGGTCTGATAAATTGTCAATGATACTGCCGCCACATTTAATAACTGCAATCTCATCCATCATGCGCCCCCCTCACGTCCGATAGCTAGCATTAATGCGCACATAATCATACGTTAAATCGCAACCCCACGCTTTCCCACTGCCATTGCCGGCATTCAGATTGACCGTGATGCTGACATCATCATTCATTAAATACTCCGAGGCCTCCGCTTCGGAAAATGCCAGTGGCTGACTGTTTTGCAGCAGCGGAATTGTACCGAGAGATACATCAATTGTTTGCGCATCCGCATCGACGCCACTCCGGCCAATGGCGGCAAGAATTCTCCCCCAATTAGGATCTGCCCCATAAACGGCTGTTTTGACAAGTGACGAGCCGACAATCGTTTTGGCTGCTTTAGACGCCTGATCGTCATCGAATGCGCCTGTCACATTCACTTCGATTAACTTGGTGGCCCCTTCCCCGTCTCGTGCAATCATCTTTGCCAAATCTTCACATGTGGACTGCAACAGGTCGGTAAATTGATCCCAATCGTGATGCTCCGGTGTCAGGCTTTCATTGCCTGCCTTTCCGCTGGCCATTGTGAGCACCATGTCATTCGTCGATGTATCACCGTCCACTGTAATGCGATTGAATGTCTTATCGGTGGCCTCTTTCAACGCCACCTGCAGCATTTCCGGTTCAATGGCAGCATCCGTTGTTATAAATGCCAGCATAGTCCCCATATTTGGCTCAATCATACCGGACCCTTTTGCCGAACCAGCCATCGTCACGGTTTGCCCATCAATGGTTGTTTGATAGCACGTCGATTTAGTCGTGGTATCTGTCGTCAAGATCGATTCGTTAAAAGCTGCCGCCGCATTTTCATCGGTTGACAGATGAAGATTTCCAATATTTGGAATGATTTTATCCATTGGCATATCAAGCCCGATAATGCCGGTTGAGGAAACAGCAACCCTATCTTCCGGCAACGCCAATTGTTCTGCCGCAGCCCGGCGCATTGTATACGCATCTTGTTTGCCTTTTATCCCGGTACAGGCGTTAGCGTTACCGCTATTGACAATTACCGCCTGCAATTTCCCCTCTTGAGCAATGCTGTCTTTCGTAACGTCTAATGGTGCTGCCTGAATGATGTTCAGTGTATATAACGCAGCAGCACTAGCAGGCACGTCACAATAAATCATCCCAAGATCGTTTCGTTTGCGCTTCACACCCGTATGCATGCCCGATGCCTGGAACCCGGCCGGTGTCACAATCGTCCCCTTTTCCATTTTTTTAATGCTGCCTTCTTTTGTCAGCACCATTGTTCCTCCTCCTTTCATGGAATCTATCCCGCCTGTAATGGTCAGTAACCCGCCAAATAACGGCGGCTAACAGTTCCTTATGGATAAACAGGTGCAAATGCCAAACCTGTTTTCTCATCAAGCCCGAACATCCGGTTCATATTTTGCACAGCCTGACCTGCTGCCCCTTTAACAAGATTATCAATAACCGAAACGATCATAATCCGGTTGGTTCGTTCATCGTAGGCCAGTGACACATCACAAAAATTCGACCCATAAACTTCTTTGGTACTTGGGTATGTACCCTGTTCTCGTATTCTGACAAAATAGCAATCTTTGTAGCTCTCTTTGTATAAGGCCACTAGTTTTTCAGTCGTCATGCCCTCTGGTGCATCCGTGTAAATCGTTGTCATAATGCCCCTTGTCATAGGTACGAGATGCGTACTGAACGTTACGGCACCTGCATGGGAACTCCAGTCGGACAGAACTTGCTCAATTTCCGGTGTATGCTGATGTTCATGAACTTTGTAGATTTTCAAATTGTCATTCATCTCGGTGAAATGTGTAACGGTGGTAGCGTTTCTCCCCGCGCCACTGACGCCGGTCTTGGCATCAATGATAATTGTATTGGGATCAATCAACTGACGTTTTACTAGCGGTGCCAACCCAAGTAAGGCGGCAGTCGGATAACAACCCGGATTAGCAACCAGCTGTGCTTTTGTCAGATCGGTGTCCAGCCATTCCGTAAGTCCGTATACCGCATTATCAAGCACTGCCGCATTAGGTGCTTTCTTGTTATACCACGCTTCATATTGCTCTGTATCGTTCAATCGAAAATCACCAGATAGATCAATGACCCGGGTGCCCGCTTTGATTAATTCCGGCACTAGTTCTGATGACACACCTGATGGCGTTGCCGTGAAGACAAGATCAGCATCCCTAGCGATTTCTTCCGTAACAATAGGCTTAAGCTCCATTCCGGCAACCGCTTGCAGGTGTGGATAACTGTCCACCGTTTCTGACCCGTGCTGACTTGATGAATGACAGGATTGAATGGTGACGTCAGGATGTTGCTGCAATAGACGTATAAGTTCTGCTCCACCGTACCCAGTTGCACCAATAATCGCTACGTTCATATGACATCGTCACCTCCCGCGTTTTATTTCTCCCTATTATAAAATGTATAAAAATAATGTCAAGTGTATATTTATAAATTTATATAAATATTTCCACATAATTCATAACTGTTCTTCCTAAGTCAGGGATTTTAAAATTATGATTCTTACTTGCGTGTTCAAAACGATACGGGAATAGCAGAACCGTATTATTTAAGGCGTTTTTTATCCATCATTCAATAAAAGAAGTTGATTTAGAGGTATTCTGGAAAGTAAGGTTTTCCTTTTAGCAACAGAGATAGAACGGAGTATAAAAAAATCCCATACCACTTTTAAAGTGATACGGGATAATTTGGCATTCGAATATGAATGATTAACCTTTTGGGTCAAACACGTCTTGATACAGTTATTCAGGAGAAACAAATTGGTTTAAGAAATATGGAACACCACTGTTATAGTAGTTTTTTCGGGTTTCAATATATTTTCTAATTTCCTCGAAAAACACATCAGCAAGAATTGGGTATTTTACGGTTCGAACTTGATCAATCGGCGAATTGTGCGCAATGACGGTATCGATGCTGTCGAGTAAATTATTAATGAGTTGTTGATTCGGTTTTATTCCCATCACATCTTGGAAAATGTCCTGATCTTCTACAGGATCCAATAAATGATAAGGAAGTTTCATATCAACGTGAATGCCATCAACCAGGTCCTGATCAATTAAATGTTTTATTTTCTTATTGTATACACCACAGGTTGCGATGACTATCCTTCCTGTAAATACGTTGCGTACCACTTGCAGCAGATCCGTAATTTCGTCTAACTTATCAATTAAAAATTCTCCGCCACTGAACATCACAGCATCAAATAAAAAGCCGCTCTTTTTCAGATATAGATACAAGTCTTCCTTTGTTTTATGTTCCCGAGGCGTCCTGGCAATTATTTCTTCATAGTTATGGCAGCCATAGCAATGCAGTAGACAACCTGATAATGAATGAATAAGCAATGTGGTATGTTCCGGCACATCTTGAAACGTGCGAATGAATCGGTTATAAAACTTCAATGTCCTACCACTTCTTCAACCGTTTCTTTTTTCATTCGTTTGCGCACATTCCAATCGTGACGACGAGCTTTGGACCAAAAATTGTATTTTCCTTTGTAATACCCTTTTTCATCTGTATTAATATTGTTTCGTGCAATCATTTTCAAATAGCCGATCACACGACTAAATGTGGCAATATCCTGTGAGCCGCATCTCGGGCAAGTGTGGATGTTTCTTGCATCTTCAGCGATGATTTTTTGACCACATTCCATACACGACGTAATGGTTGGTGTTAACGTTATATAATTAATTGGTTTTTCAAAGATTTTATCTAAATAGATAACCAATTTCTCAGCTGCTACCTTTGACTCCAAGAAGTGGTGCAAGACACTTCCCGATGTCGCATACCCTTGAAATTCGGCGCTGTTTTCCAATTGGTCTAGGAAATCTTCCTCAGAAAATGGTGTCATACATCCACTTGTTAAGTATGGATTTTCGCCTTCACCTTGTGTGAAAATGGCTCGATTATGTGCTTCAGCCCATTTTTTATCATGTCGGGCCAGTTTAATCGCGGCATTTTCAGCAGGTGCATACTCAATACCGCAAGCTACTTTGTCACGCACAATAAACGCATTAACAATATTTGTCATATGCTGCATTAATTCATGAGCAATTAACTGTCCCTTTTCGTCTTTAATACCATCTTGATAACCTATGTTAATGAGACCTTCGTTCACCCCAGTAATCGCAAAGACATTAAAGTAATTTTTTAAATTGTTATTGTAGGCAAAAAATGTTGGGTAAAGATCTCTGTTTTGTTCCAGCCAGTTCCGCTTGGCCATATGTGCTTCTTGCATAATCTCCATATATTCACGCATTTTGTCTTTAACCAAGTCTATATCATGGCCAAATTCCAATAGTAATCGATTTGCATTTAAGTTTAATACTTGTACAGCACCAGTCGAGCCGGTAGAAGAACCAAATACACCACCGCCGGCTTTGGACAGTGTTTCTAAGTTAATCTGCAACCGGCAGCAAAGACTGCGGCTTACTTCGGGATCCTTCGCCTGAATGGCGGGATTCAACACTTTATAATATGGATCTTCAAATGGTTTGGTTTTAAAGTTTTCAAAGTAGACCCCACCCCAATGATACATCTTATCCAATAATTCAAGAAAAAGCGGGTTATGATAATTGAAGTCATCATCAATTTGAATCGTCATTAATGGGAATGTAAATGGGATGCCGTCGCTTCCCGTGCCTTCACTCATTACATTAATGATCGCTTGATTTATACGGTCAAAATATTCAGACGGAATCTCTGAATACTTAATTGGCAGACCTTCCCCGCCAATGACAATATATTCATCTTTAATTTCTTCTGAAGGTTTGCCAAACTCCAATGTAATATTCGAAAAACTGCTTTGCGCACCGGAACGTAGCGGCATGTTTAATTCCCAAATTAAGCTTTGAAAGAGTTGCTTTAAATCGTCATCTGAATAATATGAACCAAATTTATCTTCGTTGTACAAATAGGATGCAGCAATGGTAGAAAGCTGTGCAAGCATTACCGCACCGGAAACTTGCTGAGAAATTAGTGTAACGACATTACTGAAATGTCTAACAAGAATAGACAAGCGTTTTGTTGGCCTCGATTTGATCATGTTTTTAGCAAGTGATGGTATTCCTATCATGGCAATGTCACGGCAGCTAATTGATACACAATATGGCGCCAACTGTTTATCATGAACATAGATAACACCTTCGTCATATAATTCCTTGATTCGGTTTGGAAGAATATGACGAAACAAAAAATCCTGCTCAGCATGATTGTTTAAGTTATGACGCAGAAGAGGTAAGGAATAAACAAAATTGCTGTTTTCGTGTTTTAAATAATCCGCTTTCTTGTCATCCGCATGGGATGTGAACGTTTCAATAATGTCTTCTGAGCTTTGAAACATAAAATATCTCTCCTTTGTTTTGTTCGTTCGCTTTGAATATAACACAATATATAGTGTTTTAAAGTGATTTAAATCACTATATATAGAATTTGGCAAAAAGCAAAGATACCAGTGTATTATGGATAAAAAATCCCGTACCACTCATCATGGTGATACGGAATTTTCAGCGTTTGTTCCAATTAAAAGCATTTGTCATCTTGCCAATGTAAGTATTTTAAAGAGCCAGGTTGATCTAAACAGGACGAGCATTACTATTTTTATATCATAATCCACTAATCAAAACAATCCCAAAACTGGTCCCCTAAACTGATCAGGCACTTTCCTGATGCACAATGGTTGTCCGGGTTTTCGCTTTTACCGGTGTCATATTGAATACAATATTCAGGACAATGGCCGTCACACTGCCTGCTACAATCCCGTTACTTGTCAGAATTTGAATACTTGACGGGAAGTTGTGGAACAACTCCGGAACCACTGTTACGCCCATGCCCATGCCGACTGAACAGGCAACAATCATCGCATTTCCTGGGGAGTCAGATATCACAACACTCAACATTTTTATTCCCTGGGCAATAACCATTCCGAACATGGCGACCATCGCACCGCCCAGAACAGCCGTCGGAATAATGGTTGTCACGGCTGCTATCTTGGGAATCAGTCCAAGTAAGACGAGCATCAAACCGGTGATTATAATGACCCTTAGTGATTTGACACCTGTCATCTGCATCAACCCGACATTCTGCGAAAAAGCTGTATACGGAAAGGCATTGAAAATCCCGCCGAGCAAAATAGCTAAACCTTCCGCACGATAACCATTGGAAAGATCCGCTTCCTTCAAGTCTTTTTCCGTCATATCCCCCAGCGCAAAATAAACACCCGTCGACTCGACCAGGGACACCATCGCCACTAGAATCATCGTCAAAATAGCAGACCATTCAAACGTCGGCATGCCAAAATAGAATGGCTGAACGACGTGGAAATATGACGCGTCGCCAACTGCCGAAAAATCAACGCTCCCCATCAACATCGCTGCAACAGTCCCGGCTGTCAAACCAAGTAGTATTGCAATCGATCGGGTAAAGCCTTTTGTGAAACGATACAACAAAATAATGCACACTAGCGTCCCGAATGCCAACGCGAGATTGTTGATCGAACCGAAATCACTGGCGCCTTCTCCCCCGCCCATATTGTTGATGGCCGTGGGGATCAGTGTGATACCGATAATCGTCACAACTGTCCCCGTCACAATCGGTGGAAAAAAACGAACCAATTTGCCGAAGAAGCGGCTGATGAAGAAAACGACGACACCCGAAACGATAATTGCACCATAAATGGCTGTTATCCCAAACTCACCACCAATCGCGATCATTGGCCCCACTGCCGTGAACGTACAGCCAAGCACAACGGGAAGGCCAATCCCGAAAAACCGGTTACGGACCACTTGCAAAATCGTCGCAACCCCGCACATCAAAATATCAATGGCCACTAGATACGTTAACTGGTCGGATGTTAAGCTAAGTGCCTCCCCCACAATGAGCGGCACTAAAATCGCACCGGCATACATCGCCAACAAATGCTGAAAACTTAAAGCAGCTGTTTTCATGATCGTATCGCCTCCTTCGATTGAAATGTAACGTGACCATCAGCCAGTGACGCAATCGTTGCCAATGACTCGACACGAATGCCGCGTTCGCGCAGCATCTTTCCACCTTCCTGAAACCCTTTTTCAATTACAACGCCAATTCCTTCCAGCGTTGCACCAGCCTGTTCAACCAGATCAATCATTCCTAGGGCCGCCTGACCGTTCGCCAAAATATCATCAATAATCAGCACAACATCATCACTGTCTACATAGTCTTTTGAAATCGATATGTCATTCGCTTCTTTTTTAGTGTAGGAATAAACTTCTGTTGAATAAAGATGCTCATTCAGCGTGAGCGATTTGCGTTTCCGGGCAAAAATCACCGGAGCCTGCAAGGCCAATCCCGTCATAACAGCTGGTGTGATTCCCGACGATTCAAGTGTCAGAATTTTGGTAATGCCTGAACCTGCAAACCGCGAAGCAAATTCCTTTCCGATACGTTGCATGAATACAGGATCAACCTGGTGATTCAAAAATGCATCCACTTTTATGACCGAATCGGATAAAACCTTTCCTTCTGTCAAAATGTTTTGTTTGAGTGATTCCATCCTGATCTCCTTTCCAGGAATTAAAAAACCCGAAAAACAAGCTTCCACTCAAACTATGAGGAAAGCCATGTTTTTCGGGTCATCAATAACGTGGACGAGCATCAGCTAACTACGGTACGTTCTATCGTAACGCCTGCACTAGTCTGCCCTGACGTCAGCAGGCTAAGTTCGCGACGTCCTGTCGCAACACCTACACTAGTACGTCCTGTACGTCGAAAATCCGAACATTGCACAAAAGGAATTCACCATCTTCGCGGGGTCATCCTCTTGTACTGCTTTCTTTCATAGTCGGTTCATTTATGGTAAACCGGTAGAAACTTGCAGGCCATATTCCTGCGATTATATGAAAATAGCTATTTGATTGTTGTCTATTATAGCATTTTTGACTAAGAATACAACCCGGTTATTAAAATTCAATTATTCTGATAACGATCACCTCCCCCTTTCCATTTTGTTGATTGACATATTTATAAAAGTCATGTACATTAACAATTAGACGAACATTTTATTTATTATTATACTTATCATTCGTTTTTAGGGGTGTAACGATGGAAAATGTATTTGATTACGAGGATATTCAATTAATACCAGCCAAATGTATTGTCAGCAGCCGCTCCGAATGTGATACAACGGTGAATTTTGGCGGCTACACATTCAATCTGCCTATTGTGCCTGCCAATATGCAAACAATTATCGACGAAAAAGTAGCACTAAACCTGGCGGAAAACGGGTACTTCTATGTTATGCACCGTTTCAACCCGGAAACAAGAGCCAACTTCATCCGTGATATGCATGCCCGCGGACTGATTGCATCAATAAGCGTTGGTGTCAAAGAAGATGAATACAGCTTTATCCGGCAGTTGGCAGAAGCAGAACTCATACCGGAATTTATGACGATTGACATCGCTCATGGTCATTCTGATGCTGTGATTAATATGCTGCAGTATATTAAACACTATTTGCCTGACAGCTTTGTGATCGCAGGAAATGTTGGAACACCGGAAGCAGTCAGAGAGCTGGAGAACGCCGGTGCAGATGCCACCAAAGTCGGCATCGGACCGGGGAAAGTATGTATCACCAAAACAAAAACCGGTTTTGGCACCGGTGGCTGGCAGCTGGCGGCGCTCAAATGGTGTGCCAAAGCAGCCAGCAAACCAGTTATTGCTGACGGGGGTATCCGTACACATGGTGATATCGCAAAGTCGATTCGTTTTGGTGCCTCAATGGTTATGATTGGTTCCTTGTTTGCCGGCCATGAGGAATCACCGGGTGAAACGGTTGAGCAAGACGGCAAACGATACAAAGAATATTTTGGATCGGCTTCGGAATTTCAAAAAGGTGAGAAGAAAAACGTTGAAGGCAAGAAAATGTATGTCGAGCATAAAGGCTCACTACAGGCTACATTGACCGAGATGAAACAGGATCTTCAGTCTGCTATTTCCTATGCAGGCGGCAAAGAATTACAGGCCATCCGTCATGTTGATTATGTTGTTGTCAAAAATTCAATTTTTACTGGGGATACCATTTAGAAATCCTGAAGTTCACAAGGAAATTCCTGAAGTTTACGCTGTATTTCCTGAAGTTCACAGGAAAAACCCCGAAGTTCACAACTTTTTTCCCGAAGTTGTCACAGACCATATGCAACATTAAAACGATCAGGCTTAGTTCCTGATCGTTTTTTAAAGGTCAAACGTCTCAGCCAACAATCGATACGAATGAACTTTGGCCTCAAAATCATAAATATTCGTGATAATCATAAATTCATCTGTCTGGTAATACTCACTCAGGCGCTCCAACGCTTGTTTCACCTGTTCCGGTGTCCCGATCACACACCGGCTGCGATTTTTCTGAATCACTTCCAAGTCTTCCTGGCGAAACGTTCGATTTTTGACTTCCTTAATGGAAGGTACTTTCGTATCAGAGCCTTTCCCAACATTCAATAGCCATTTATCCTGACTTAAAGCCAGTTCCTCTGCCTCTTCTTCCGTATCGGCACACACGACAAAAATACAAACTGCCGTTCTCAGCTGATCAAAACGTTGGGAAGGCTTAAAAGCACTCCTGTATGCGTCAATCGCCGCCCGCCCATGTTCCGGATTGATAAAATGCCCGAATATAAATCCTGCCCCGATTTCTGCTGCATTTTTGGCGCCTCTTTCCGATAAACCAAGCACCCACATCGGTGGGGTTGTTTCGGTTCTCGGAACTGCTTTGACCAAACGATATGGATGGTCTTTCGGCAATGTATTTTGCAAGAAGCCCTGCAAATCCTGCAACTGTCGCGGAAACTCGGCCATGCTTCTATTAACACCATCAGTTAAAGCCATCCGTGTATCCTGTGAACCGCCGGGTGAACGCCCGATCCCCAAGTCAATGCGTCCAGGAAATAGCGCCTCTAGCGTTTTAAAGTTTTCCGCTACTTTATACGGGCTATATTGTGGCAGTAACACCCCACCAGAGCCAACACGAATCGAATTGGTATGTGCAGCAATTCGGGTGATTAGAATTTCCGGTGAGGCACTAGCCAAACCATTTGTGTTGTGGTGTTCGGCGACCCAATAACGTGTATACCCCAGCTTTTCTGTTTCGTTTGCCAGTTTTAGTGTATTGTTTAATGCCTCTTCAGGGTTGGAACCCCATGATATCGGTGCTTGATCCAATACACTTAGTTTCATTCAAGAATCGTCTCCTTTCGCATTAATACCTGGATTTATCTATCATGACATAGTCAAACAAGCATACTGAAATCATTTGCTCCAGCATTATTTTTTCAATTATAAAATTATTTTGATTATCATGGTTATCATCTTGATGAACATAACATATTCATCTATTAACAACATTTGAAAGGAGGGAAATCTGTTATGGCTGCCAGGATCAAAAACGTAAGCCTCTTATCGCAAATTTTAATTGCCTTTATCCTTGCCATTTTAGCCGGTATTATTTTCGGTCCGGATATCGCCGTCATACAACCGTTGGGCGATTTGTTTTTACGTCTTATTCAATTCATTATTGTGCCCTTGATCGTTTCATCACTCATTGCAGGTGTGGCCAGTACCGGAAGCATGGAAACCCTCGGGCGTATCGGCGGAAAGACGATTCTCTATTATGTCTGCACAACCTTTGTCGCCGTCACCATTGGCCTGATAGCAGCATCTTTATTCTCCCCTGGTACAGGTGTCGATATCTCCACTTCCCGGGAAGTACCTGACGTAACCGAAACAGACGGTGTCATCAGCATCTTGTTGAACATCATTCCAACAAACCCGATTGAGAGTCTATCGAGTGGTGATATTCTGCAAATTATCTTTTTCGCCATCTTCGTCGGTATCGGCATCACCATGGTTGGACAAAAAGCTGAACCGGTGTATCGTTTTTTCGACGGCTTTGCTGAGATTATGTACAAAATCACCTGGATGATCATGAAATTGATCCCAATTGGTGTTTTCGGGTTACTGGCTCCAATCATCGGTGAGTATGGTTTGTCTGTTTTAATGCCGCTAATCAAGCTCATTTCAATCGTTGCGGTTGCCTGTATCATCCATGCCCTGGTTACGTATTCGATAGCCGTCAAAGCGTTTGCGAACATGAATCCATTCCGGTTTTTCAAGGGAATTGCACCAGCCAGTCTTGTAGCATTCAGCACACAAAGCAGCTCTGGAACGTTGCCGGTCACCATCAAATGTTCAGAAGATAATTTAGGGGTATCAAAAAAGATATCAAGTTTTGTCCTGCCTTTAGGCGCAACCATCAATATGGATGGAACATCACTTTATTTAAGTATTGCCGCCCTTTTCACAGCACAAGCTTACGGGGTCGAATTGTCGATTATCCAAATATTAACGATAGTGCTCATCGGAACGTTGGGCTCAATCGGTACAGCGGGGGTACCGGGGGCCGGGCTGGTCATGTTGACACTCGTCTTAACAACATTGAATCTGCCGCTGGAGGCGATTGCGCTAATTGCCGGGGTCGACCGTTTCATGGATATGTTCCGGACCGCCGTCAACATTACAGGGGATGCATCAGGTACGGTTGTGATCAATGCGACTGAACGAAATCTGGATGAAAAGGATCACACGTCTGATGGCTAAATCATTTTGCCACATATCGACCGATAAAAGCTTTTTCATAAATTATATCGAAAGAGCAGTCACGGAGGGATGACTGCTCTTTCGTATATTTCTATTAAAGTACCTCACACAGTAAGCGATGACGATTAAACATTAACGTTAGCCAGCTTTTCATAATATTTCACAATCGCCGCATGATCATCCTCACCAATGTCATCAGCTGTCAACGCTTTTAATGTTTCCCTGATTGAAGCGGTTAGTGGCAGTGGAACATCAATATCTGTGGACGTTTCCATCACATTATTCAAATCCTTAAGGTGGAGATCGATTTTAAAACCGGGCTCAAAGTTTTGCTCCAGCATCATCGGCGCTTTCGCATCCAATACATTACTGCCGGCAAGACCTCCCCGGATGGCGTTATAAACCAACTCATTGTCAACACCCATTTTTTTCGTCAGTACCAGTGCTTCTGAAACAGCCGCAATATTCAGTGCTACAATAATTTGATTGGCAAGTTTCGTTGAATTGCCTGATCCTATCTCACCGGTTCTGACAACCGATCCGGCCATCGCTTCCATGATAGGCAGGCATTTATCAAATACATCCTGATCGCCTCCTACCATCACGGAAATGGTACCATCAATCGCTTTTGGCTCGCCACCACTGACAGGGGCATCGAGAAATCCGATATCCTTCTCCTTCAATGCTTCACCAATTTCCTGGCTGGCAATCGGGGCGATGGAACTCATATCAATGATAACAGATCCTGGCTTTGCACCTTGGCTTAAACCACCATCCGCCAATATAACCGCTTTCACTTCAGGTGAGTTGGGCACCATTGTGATCATGACATCCGCTTTGAGAGCGACATCAACGTAAGTTTCAACCACTTCCGCACCATGATCACCCATTTCCTTATTCGTTTCAGGATTGCTGCTGGAGACCACTAAATCATATCCCGCCTTGATTAAATTTTTACTCATCGGTTTCCCCATAATACCCAATCCGACAAAGCCTATTTTCATAATCAATGTCTCCCTTCAACTTATATTAAAAGTCAAATGCAATGTCCGTTTCCATCGCCCATTCATGAATTTCCCAGTCTCTTGCCCCCTCTTTAATATAAGGATCTTCTTGCAGATAGGAGACAGCCTGATCAAAACTATCAGCCACGTAAATAACCAGACCACCAGAGCCATCTGTAAATTTTCCATTCATTAATATCTTTTTCTCCTGTCTCATCTGTTTCAGGAATGCTAGATGCTGTGGCCGATATTTTCGGCTCTTTTCCTCGTCTTTCATCGGGAGCAAAACAGCATAGTAGGACATGAAAATCTCCTCCTTGTTTACAAGATTTGTAGAGTCTACTCTTCCTTGGCGAGTAGACAAACTGGCTCGCCGAAGTTGCCGCGATCGGGCTGAAGTTGACTCACTCGAGCTGAAGATACCCCGTTCGAGCTGAAGTTGACGTGCTCGGGCTGAAGTTGCCGCGATCGGGCTGAAGTTGACGTGCTCGGGCTGAAGTTACCGCGCGCGAGCCGAAGATCGAGGCGTTCAGTCTCTACTTTTTGACGACTTATTAGCCATTTGGGCTTCACGTTCTCCGCGTGAAGTATGCATAGAATAAACCCATTGATTTTCTATCTTTCTTTTCTCTATTTCCTCTAACGTTTCCAGCCTGTCCAAATGACCGATAATCTCTGACATGACCAATGAAAACTCGCTATTATAGGCTTTTTCATAAAACATCCGCGCAACCTCATCGGCCGTACAGGGTTGTAAAACGCTAATCAGTTTCCTGATTTTTTCCGATTTGCTGTCAATCCCATTCAATCGCTTCTCAATAAGAGCAGCGGGATTATCTATAATCGCCCCATGGCCGGGATAAACTATGTTTAACGCGTAATCCCGGCATTTTTTCAGCGATGCTTCATACTGAACCAATGTTCGAAGTCTTTTTCCACGTGCATCTGGCTCTATCATGGCATTACTGGACACATGCTCAACCAAATGGTCTCCTCCAAACAGGATGCCGCTTTCCTGGTGGCACAAAACAATATGATCCGGCCAGTGTCCAGGTGTCTCAATAACATCAAATCCGGCTACACTATCTCCCCCTTCCAACGGGTTGATTTTAGTTTTTAAAGCCTGCGATTCATTTGCTTTAGCCTTCTCCTTTAATTCTATTATTCGATTATCCCCATTTTCCTTGCATCCCATTTCCCGGTATAATTGCTGGAAAAATGCAATACGATTCTGTATGTAGCCTTGGTCCCTATAAAGCCTGGGTTCAGCATCTTTATGGGCATATACAGGTATGTCATGTACATCCAGGATGCGGTTTACAAGACCTGTATGATCTTGATGACTGTGTGTCAGAACAATTTTATCGATATCTTTAAGCGAGAACCCATTCTCCTGTAACGTCTGATGCAAATATCGCCAACATTTTTCCGAATCAATCCCTGAATCAACAAGTAACAACTCGCCTTCAGATGCCACAAGGTAAAAATTAAAGGATTGGAGACTGGATGATGTTGGAACGATGATGGGTTGAACGTGTAACGATTCATTTTGTCTCTTCATATAAATTACCCCTAGCTAAACTTGCTATCATACGATCATTTCATCCTAACCCTATTTTCTAAATTAATCGCCCACTGACCCCCTTTAATCATCCACCACAATATACGTCACTTCAACAGGGCCATGCACCCCAACAATCAGGTTCATTTCAATATCTGCACTGTTACTCGGCCCTGTCACAAAGCTAACACATGAGGCAACGTCATTGCCCGTTTCGTTCGCTTCATGGATCTGTTTCGCTGCCTGTGTCAATCTTGGTACAATCGTGCTTTTGGGAATGATGGCGATATAAGTTCTGGGCATCAGGCTGATCGAACGGCCATTGTATTTGTTGTTAAATAACGTCACCGTCCCTGACTCTGCCAGGGTGATATCGCTGAACGTGATGCCAACATCCGCGCGTTCAGCAAATGACTGATTATCTTTGCCTTTTGTCTCATTCCATAAATGAACGTCATGGCCGTCATCCTGTATGTTCCGGTAAAAATCGTCCAATCCATATTCGGTGTTTCGCGAATCACTGGAAGCGACAATCGCTTTACCGGCATACCCTTCAAGCGTTTCTTTTAAAACAGCCGCCACCCCGTCCCTGTCTGTACGTTTAAAATCTGTATGAATGACCTCACAATGTTTTTCCAATACATCCACCAGTTCATCTTGTGATAGGCCAGCTAATACCTTTTCTTGCGGACGTACGCTCCATTGCGGGCGTTTAACCCCTTTTGTTCTGCGGGGACGGTGTAAGTTAGCCGTCACATTATCTAAAAAGGCTTCCCGATTGATGATGGTCATTGGGATTCGCCTCCTTTTCGCCGCTCCTTAAACCATGCACGGAACGTCTGCTTGGCCGGTGCCGGAAAATCCCGATTGGCTGTCCAGCCTCTCAATGGTCCGGGCCCGTTGGTGACCGTTTCATCTTTTGACCATGGTTTCATGGCGGCGTGCGCCATCGCTGCACTCATCTTATACGCTGCCGGGTTAGACCCCCATTTCGCAAACCCTTTCATGGCCAATTGTTCCGATTTCGGTGACATTTTCTCCTGCTCAACGATAATTTCACGGTGCCGGATCAGCTGCTCATGAAGTGGGATTTTCACAGGACAAACCTCCGTACAGGCGCCGCACAATGAAGACGCATATGGGAGCTCCTCGTGATCTTCATACCCGTCCAGGAGTGGCGTTAAGACGGCACCAATCGGACCTGGATAAACGGATCCATACGCATGCCCGCCGACATGACGATAAACAGGACAAACATTGATGCACGCTGCACAGCGGATGCAATGAAGAGCTGATTGGAATTCCGTTCCCAAAATATTGGAACGGCCATTATCGACAATCACCAGATGATAGTCCTCTGGTCCATCTGTTTCCCCTTCCAGACGTGTTCCGGTTATCGACGTGACATAACTGGTCAAATCCTGGCCAACAGCTGCACGTGTCAATAGACTGACAAGGACATCCAGTTCTTCATAAGTCGGCACAACACGTTCCATCCCCATGATAGAAATCTGCGTATCCGGAATTGATGTGACCATTCGCGCATTGCCTTCATTGGTAACAAACGTGACCGCACCAGATTCTGCCACCGCAAAATTACAACCGGTAATGCCGACATCAGCCGATAGGAATTCCTGCCTTAACTGTTCCCGGGCAAAACCCGCCAGTTCTTCCGGTTCAGACGTTTGCTGATAGCCTTTCTTTTCGGTAAATGTTTCCTGAACTTGTTCTTTATTTTTATGCACGGCCGGTGCGACAATATGCGATGGTGGATCCTCATCCAATTGCAAAATCCATTCACCCAGGTCGGACTCAACAACGTCTGCGCCAATGTCCGCCAGTGCTTCATTCATGCCGATTTCCTCAGTTACCATCGATTTTGATTTCACAACTTTTTTGGCATTCTTCTGCTTCATGACATTTTGAATATACGTGTTGGCCTCTTCAGCCGTTTGCGCAAAAAAGACATTTCCGCCGCGCTTGGCTACGTTATCACTCAAAAGCTGCAAATAATAATCAATGTTTTGCAGCGTATGCGTACGGATTTCTTCACCAAGCGTGCGCCAGTCTTCCCAATTTCCCAGCTTGTCTGCCTGATTTCGCTGACCGCTTCTAAACCGCCCTTGCGCAGACGCAACCGCCTGGCGCATGAAATCATTCTCAACGCCTTCCTGCACGCGTTCCTCATATGACGTGTCACCAAGTTTGATACTCAACAGTTCTCCCCTCCGTTTCGCTAATAGATTGTGATGCGTGATATGTTAATGATGGTTTAAAATCTCTGTTATGTGGGCGATTTTTATGTTTTTGCCTTCCCGTGACATCCGGCCGCCAATATTCATTAAGCACCCCATATCGCCACTGACCAGATATTCCGCGCCTGTTTCGGATACATGGGCAGATTTTTCTTTCACCATCTCCCCGGAAATGACCGAATTTTTAACGGCAAATGTCCCGCCAAAACCACAGCAGTCTTCTTTTACCGGAAGCTCAACCAGCTCAGCACCTTTCACATGTTCCAGCAATGTGATCGGGGCATCTTTAACACCCAATATCCGGGTCATGTGACAGGAAGGATGATAAGTTATTTTACCTTTAAAGGTGGATCCGACATCCACGATCCCCAGCACATCAACGAGAAATTGCGTTAGTTCGTATGACTTTGCGGCCAGCCGTTTCGCTTCCTCCCGCCATACTAAATCGTTCGCAAAAATTTTCGGGTATTCCTGCAACATGCCCACACACGAACCGGACGGCCCGACAACATAGTCGGAAAACTGGAATGCTTTCATCATTTGTTTCATCGATTCCTTGGCATCGGACAAATAACCGCTGTTAAATGCCGGCTGCCCGCAGCACGTCTGCGCCTCTGGAAAATCCACTTCACAACCGGCCCGTTCGAGAATTTCCACCGCATTCTTGCCGACGTCGGTTGAAAAAATATCGCATACACAGGTGATGAATAAGGAAACTTTCACATGTATCCCCCCTTTAATTCAATAGCTTTAGATTATATCGTTTACTTCCAGAGTCTATGATAATTTGCTTCTCATCTATCACACTTGCTTTCGTTCATCAACATGCAATTTAAATATATCCTTTCTGGCGTAATGCCCAACAGGATCAAAGTCAAATTGCGCTTCCGGAATTTTATCAAGATTGATATCGGCATAGATGATTTCTTCCCTGCCAAATACTGGCTCGGCGATAAATTCACCTAACGGATTGACCGCACAACTTCCACCACGGGTCATTTCATGCGGCAGTTGTTCAAATTCCGGGCGGGAGGCGATGTCATCAGGATATATGTCTTTGGTGGCATACTGATTACAGGAAAGAACAAAGCACCTGCCTTCAGCCGCAATATGCTGGATGGATGCAAACCATGTATCCCTGTGATCCGCTGTGGGTGCCACGTAAATTTGGATGCCTTTTTCGTACATGGCTGCCCGGGCGAGTGGCATATAGTTTTCCCAGCAGATGAGCGCACCGATTCGACCATAAGGTGTTTCGAACACAGGCATCGTACTGCCATCACCTTCACCCCAAATGAGCCTTTCAGAGCCGGTCGGTTTCAGTTTACGGTGTTTTCCAAGTAATGTTCCATCAGGGCCAAAAAATAATACCGTACAATAAAGCGTACCACCACTATACTCACTGTCTCGCTCGATGACACCGATGACAACGTATGCATTAGCTTCTCTGGCAGCCTTTCCAATCCGTTCAGTCTCTTCACCTGGAACATGTATCGAATTTTCCCAGTATCGTTGAAAGTCTTCCCTGCCTTGCTGCGACCTGCTACCGACAACAGCACCAAACGACATCCCTCTTGGGTAGCACGGAATGAACGCTTCCGGAAATACCATGACTTTCGCTTCATTCGCCCCTGCTTCGTTGATTAAGCGTATAGCCTTATCTGTCCCTTTCTCCTTATCCATCATTTCCGATCCGGCTTGAATAATGGCTACTGTATATTGATTGACCGTATCCAACCATATGTCCCCTCTCTGATACAAATGATGATTTTCCCTGTCAATGATTATAACATTCTATTGACTTAATTTTTGCACAAATGGGGGTGTATTTCAACCTAATTAGAAACTTTCCGGCACGATGCCCCCATCTCAACACTTGTTTCGATTGTAGTTATAGGAAGTGTCACGACGACAATCGTATAAGGGGCGTCGATGCGAAAACTGTTTACGGCTTAGCCGCATCCCCCACGGAAAGCTGTCACACAGACATTCATCCTCTGTCACATTTCTCAATTTCGACAAATCTGAACACTTTGTCCAATAATGATGCACTTCCTTGAAATACGCTATATTGCAAAGATTAATCAAAATTGGAAGGAGTTTGGCAAATGAAACTATATTTAGATCCCGGACACGGCGGGTCAGACACGGGTGCACAAGGAATTGGATTGAATGAAAAGAACATTAACCTGGATATTGCACTCAGAATCCGCTCCATTTTAACCAGTCAATATGAAGATGTAACAGTGCGCATGAGCCGTACGGACGACAGCACGAAAAGTCTGACTGAGCGGACAAACGAAGCAAACGACTGGGGTGCAGATTACTATTTATCCATTCATTGCAATTCATTTGATGGATCGGCGCAGGGGTATGAGGATTATATTCACAGCAGTTTATCCGATTCGTCGACAACAGCTGATTACCGAGATACCATGCACAACGAAATCACGAAAGTAAATCAGCTCAGAAATCGCGGCAAGAAAAAAGCGAATTTTCACGTACTGCGGGAAACAACCATGTCGGCACTCTTAACGGAGAATGGGTTTATCGATAATGCAGATGATGCTGAATTGATGACCGATCCAGAATGGCGGCAAACCGTCGCACAGGGACATGTAAACGGATTGGCAAAAGCCTTTAATTTACAGGAGAAAGAAGACGCTGGAACACTGTATAAGGTCGTAGCAGGATCTTTTCAGGCAAAGAAAAACGCCGAAAACCGGATGAAGGATCTGCAATCCCATGACATTGAGGCCTATATTATGTCAGTCAGCGTATCTGGGAAACAATGGTATCGCGTGCAGGCCGGCGCTTTCGCCAAATGGAAAAATGCCGAAAAACGCTTACAGCAAGTTAAGGATGCCGGCGTTCATGATGCCTATATTACGCGTGAAGATAGTTAAACCCGGAATGTCACCGGGTTTAACCCTTTTTAAAACGTTCGTTCAATGAAGTGGCACCGCTCATCCCGTCCAATAGAAAACGCCAGGAAAGAGATTTCCGTTAATAATCCTCCTGATCTCCTTCTTTAATAGAGGATGTTGGTTCGGTATCATCATTTTCTTCCGGTTCCTGGAAGCCTTTTTCCGGTCTTCCGGCATTTTCAATGTCGCCAGAAGTCTTGTACCCGGCTATTTCTTCATTGGACGTTGTGCCATACAATCCCATACCGCCCAGCTTTGTGTTGATTTTTTCCTCATTGTGCTCTTTTTTCTTAGCCACTTTATTCACCTCCTAGTGGTAATATAACCAAAGGAGGCCGGCGCTATAGATACTGGTACGCGGAAACAGTTCATCGTCCCGGTCAGTCCATACACTGAGACAAGAAGCGCCGCATCCCACTAGATGATGACATGTTTTAATTCTGCTCTTTCCAAGGATTCTTGTCTTCGCATATCTTCTTAAATTTTTCAGGGCCATGCCACCATTAAAAAAATACAGCCCACTTTGGACTGCATAACACTTATTGCATACCAATTCTTTTTTTAATCCCACGGATATCCGTTTCATTGTCAAATGTTTTCTGATTAAGCAAATGAACACCCGTTTGCATTTTCTCTATATTTTTATCCATGTTGTCTAATCGCTTATTGACTTGCTCAAACCGGTTATTCATCTCTTCTGCCATTTGATCAAATCGCTTGTCTACCTGCTCAAATCGCTTGTCTACTTGCTCAAATCGCTTGTCTACCTGCTCAAATCGCTTGTCTACTTCTTCAAACTTTTTATCAATTTTTGCAAACCCGGTATTCATCTGATCATGCAATTCTCTTATAGCTTGCATGATCTGTTCATTTTGCTCATTCGTCATAGTGCACCCTCCCCTCCCGTTTTATTTCTTTTCAGTGAACAGCTTGTTGTTATTACAATTATAAACGATCCAGTTCATAACGTCTATAAGGGGAGGTGGGAAAAATGCGGGGACAGGCTCATTATCCCCTTTCGTTTTCGTATATTTTTTAATAGCGGGGTAATATTTCTGTTCTCGCACGTTTGAATGCTGTTCTCGCACGCTTTGCACCCTCGTGATACTCGGTGCAAAACAGTTAAATAGGAAATTTGCCCCTGCACTGATCAATCTTTTTCTATCTGGAAACAAAATCATTCCCAGCAACCCAAAAGCGCCAGGGATAGTGTTTGGCCTCGCCGGAATTGCCAATCCCGATTCTTGGTCCTGACGAAATTTGTGAGGATGCCACCAGTTTTCCGTCGGCAATCCATAGCGGATGCTGATCTAATGCATGGCCATAATCATCCATCGTGATGCCAAGTGCTTTCGTTAATTTGCCAGGGCCATTCGTCCATTGCCTTTTTATCTTTGCCTTAGGGCGTCGTTCTTCCATCAATTCCTGCCCGGTATACGGCTCAACACCCCGAATTAAAACGGCTTCCGGATGACCAATACTGCCGCTCACGACATTAAAAAGGCAATGTGTATGCATCGTGTATGTATACGTACGGCCGGCTTCACCGAACATGATTTCCGTTCGTTTTGTTCGCTTGTTGTTAAAGCTGTGTGCCGCACGATCATCAGGTCCAAGGTATGCTTCTGTTTCCACAATGAATCCAGAAGCAATCCCATTATCGGTTTCCTTCAGCAGCAATTTTCCAAGCAATGACTGCGCCAATTGAAGGGTCGACTGGTTATAGAAAGATTTAGGAAATGGTTCTGGTAAAAGGTGCATCAGTTTGCTCCCCCCTAGAGTTTTCGAATTGTATTTGCTGATCAATGCTATATTTATGATTGAGTGTCATATCTCTTTTGTTCCAAAATAACCTTATCTATAACACCTGTACATGTCATCACAGTCCTGAACCTGCTGTCCTGATTAAGACTCTTTATTAAGGTAAGACTAAGGGAAAAATCGGAAAGGTCTGTTTTTATGGAACTGGAAATCACTTGGATGACTTTTGTCATGCTGATACTTGCCAGCTACCGGCTAACACACTTAATCGTGTTCGATAAAATAACTGAATTTATCCGCAAACCTTTTTTAACAACAAAAACGATTTCACCAACAGAAACGAAAGAGGTACCTAAATCCAAAATCGGTTACCTGCTAACCTGTTATTGGTGCGCAGGAATCTGGAGTGCGATATTTCTCGGTCTCATTTACCTGTGGATTCCCGATATCGCCCAATATTTAATTTTTATCCTGGCCATTGCCGGTGGACAGGCAATCCTTGAGTCATTTGTCGGCGTTAACATTAAACGCACGGCTTTGTACGAGGAGGAAGCAAAGGAACTGAAATAAGGAGGGACAATCAGGGACGTTAAGTACAGAATCATGCCCTCCTCAATTTCGGAGGTTAATTTCATTTTCTTTTCTCTTAGAAATAAGCCGGAGATACATAGTGAGGCTAACTTTCCATATCTCCGGATTCTTATAGCTCCTTTGTTGTTAGGAAGTGTCCTCTACCATTTGAGTAATGTTGCGATAATCATTTCGAGGTTGTAATGTTTTGTATTATAATTCTTACCATCTCTGGCAGTTGTAAAGAAAAACTTGACAACTGATTCTTCTTTCAACTCACCTTCTTCAAATACATTTTTTATATGAAGACTTATATTCTGCTTTGTTGATTGATACAACTGCGCAATTGCCTTTTGCGTCATCCAGACTGTTTCATTTTCCAACCTGACATCTGTCTTTGTTCCCGTCTTCTGTTTGATAAATTAGGATGTCTGTTTCATTATTCATTTGCATCCCTCACTACCCTGAGTTCGCTTGCATTACTTATGTATTGATATCCTACCAATTATTATACTGTAAAAATCACTCAATCACAAACTTATGTTCCCTTTTTTACTCAAGCTTACTTAAACAATTCCTCATCACCCAAGATGGGCTCAAGCATCACTTCATAATTTTCCGTTTTTAGCGAACGGTGCCTGGCACTGTTCGCCAATCAAATCAAAAATAGGGCCTCCCCAAAGGTCACCTCATGATGACCTTTTTGGGTCAGCCCCTGTCAATTTAAATTGACCAATTATAGGCTTTGACGTTCGTCTCGACTACTTCGCCTTGAATACTTTCGGGAATCTCAGGATAATTCAATTCAAAACCGGCCTCGCCATCAGGATTTAGACTGACCTGAATGCTGCCGTTCAAGACACCGATAAATTCATCATTTTCATCATATAAGCCCGCTGCCAAACGAACATCATCCGCTGTTTCGTCGTTTGGATTCTTAACAGTACCCGTTACAACATAAGGGTAATGGTTAGCCTCATTGACCTGGACATCTGTTGTTTCCAGCATCATCGGTTCTTCATCCGTTGAATCGAAATCAATATTAACACTGGCATTTGTCACGTCTTCTGCAGATGTGACAGAATCCAGTCCTGTCGTTTCTCCAAGATAAGCTGTTTCACCAGGCATCACGACGTCAGGTACAGACGTTACCAACGAAATTGTACCGATAATCGTTTCGTCTGCGCCCTCAATGTTAACCTGTACATCCCCAATCCTGGCCGGCTTATCACCTGTATTGGTGATCTCGGCCGCATAATAAGCATACACGTTATCGATGCTGTCTTTGCGTGCCCCGAAATTCTCTGATTTAACATCAATACTTGCTTCAGCTGCTTCTTCCTGTTCTTGTTCCTGAGATTCCTCCTGTTCCTGTTGCTCGCCATTATCTTCACCCGCCGTGCTGACCGTATTCTCCTCTGTCCCACACGCAGCCAATATACTGGCAGATAATACCGAAACCCCTAACACTTTCGCAAATTTATTCATCTGTCATGTCCCCTTATCTATTAATGTTACCGAGCCGCTTCTTACTGTTTTTGCGGTTTGCGTATAATTCCAGGCCAGCCGGTACCAGCAGCAAAGCCGGCAAAACACCAAATAGACTGTTAGATACAAAGATGGACACACCGCTGATCAGAATGAGCCAGCTGCCCAATCGCACCTATGATGGCAATAGCACTGAAAAGAAATGCACTTAAACCGAGTCCACTGATTTCGTCGCTTCATCGATAGCGCCAATAAACAGTGTAAAGATTGCACCGCCAAACCCTATAAGTCCACCTAATATACCTCATAGCATCTCCATTGTTCGATGCAAACTAACCCCCCTATTCCAGTTTGCCTTCAACTTCGTCAACCATGCTCTGCATTGCGTCGATTGTCTCCTGATCCATCATATCATTCGGTTCCATATTCTTAATTTCACTTGCGTTCATAGGCAGATAGACGATTTTGCCTTTTTCCTGACCATACATGACATAAATATTCACTGTCTCATCGTTGCTGTCTTCTGCCTGAACCTTGACGATATCGCCAGTCTGTCCGTGGTTTGATATTTCAACCTGCCCGACAGCCTTAATATCTGTCACTGTTTTATCGGAACCGTCACTCAAGAGAATCATCTGCATGAATTGCTGAAGATCCTCTTCAACGTTATCCTTAATAAAAGTCTTCGCATCCTCATGTTGGGATTCTTCCAAGTTATAAGTATAATCCACAAGTGTCTCGGACGTTTCCACTTTAGACTCATCCACTGGATGCTCCGGTTCCTGAGTCTCGGACCCATTGCTCCCGTTCGAACTGCCACTGTCACCACATGCCGTCAGCATGCCAATCGATAACAAGGATATGCTAAATAATTTCATCATGTTGTTTATCATTGCTAAAGCCTCCTAAATGTCTGCTAACATATCATACCATTTACATTGAATGACGACCAACTGCTTATTCCAATTGTCGTTAGCCTGCTACCACTGACGATTGCCCTCCTTTCTGTTTGATCCATGGCAGATTATTATCGGTAAACATGCTAACTTGATGGCTATTGCCAAGAATGTTTACGATAGCTTTATGGTATCAGACACCCTATACAAAAATATGTACATCATTTTGACGAAAAAACGTCAGTGGATTTGATATTTATGCCGTGTAATGGGAGGCAATTCGTGTTGCAAACCGTTTCAAATAAAAAAGACGACTTAGTAGCGGTCATCATCATTGTCGGGTTCAGTGAATGGTGCCCGGTGCTGGTTTTCTATTTTCGCAAACACATTCTCTTACCCTATCATAGAGGACGGCTGTTTTGCCTCCTGATTTTCCGATCAAATCCGCTTACTATGTTAGTAGATAGAAAGTGTGTATAAAGCAGAGACAGCCTAATGTTTGGGACCTGACTACGGTCATCATTTGACTATATGGTTTATTTTTCTTAAAATTAAATTTACGTGCTACTTTAGTCTTGGTAATTTTATACTAGGGAGGAAGCTATTTATCTTTAATTCACCACACTATCAATCTCATCAGCGTGATTATAAAATAAATTATCTTGCATTCTTTCTAGTTGCTCTAATAGCGCTTACTAGTCTTATAGCCTGTTCATCAAACAATAATGCGAATCAGCAGGGTGCTAGTGCTACCACGGAACATAAAAGTGAAGTCGTTAAAATGAGTTATGTGGAATGGGATTCTGCAATTGCCAGTGCTAATGTTGTCAAAGAAGTTATTGAAGAACGCCTGGGCTACACGACTGAAATTCTGCCTGTATCAGCAATCGCTATGTGGGAATCAGTCGCAGCAGGGGATCGAGATGGTATGGTAGCGGCATGGATGCCAGGGTTACATAAAGATTATTATGAAGAACATAAAGTTCAGTTAGAAAATCTTGGCCCTAACTTGAAAGGAGCTGTTACTGGTCTCGCTGTTCCTGATTACGTCCCTGTTAACTCTATTGAAGAATTAAAGGAACATGCGAACGCGTTCGACAACGAAATTGTTGGTATTGATCCTGGTGCCGGAATCATGGCGAAAACGAACGAAGCGATGGAATCGTATGATCTTAATCATTTCAATCTGGTTACCGGCAGCGGTTCAACGATGACCCAAACGCTCGCTAATGCGATAGAAGAAGAACGATGGGTCGTCATCACAGGCTGGACGCCACACTGGAAATTTGCACGCTGGGGCCTGAAGTACCTTGAAGACCCTCGTAATGTATATGGTGAAGGCGATAATATCAACACCATGGTTCGAAAAGGCTTACACGAAGACAAGCCTGACGTGTACAACTTTCTTGATCGCTTCTACTGGGAATCAAGTGATATGGAGCAAGTTATGCTTTGGGCAAGGGAAGTAGGAACAACGCCTGAAGAAGCAGCCGAACGCTGGGTAAGAGAAAATAAAGCAACTGTTGATACGTGGGTTAATCAATCGAAGTAGTGGATTCCTGTATGATTGAAAACGCTCTTTTCGTTTTATAGAATCCTGAAACAAAGCGCAAGGGGTGAAGACACACCATGGATGATGGATTTAACAACATAACAAGTACAATGGTTAGGAAAAGCTTATCCAGTAAATGGTTTATTGTGTCTGTTATCATCACGATTTTACTTATCCTGCTTCTTGTTTGGGGACTGCTTTATTCCTATCGCACGCTGGATGACTTTGAAAGCAAAGGTTTAGTCCTTCAGGAGGCCTCAGGAGAACTTTTACGTTACACAAAAGAACAAGAAATGTCAGCTCAAATGGCCGCCGCTACAGGGGACTTGGGATGGCAAAAAAACTATAATCAAACCAGTCCTGAAGTCAACAAGACACTCAAGCAAATTTCCGAATTGGCTGAGTTAAATACGGTTAATAAAAAAGTCAACGAATTGAACATCTACTTAGATGACATTAACGCCATTGAGAAAAATGTCTTTGATCTTATTAGCCATGGAAACGCAGAAGAAGCGTCAAAACTCCTATCCGGCTGGGATTATACCCAAAACCAATTAAAACTAACGGAATCAACAGAGGAACTTACAACCATCATAAACGACTATACGAACGACCAAATGACCTCTGCAAAAAGCGTGACACGGATCCTTCTTGTAAGTGTATTCGTTTGTCTCATCGTTTTAATCGTCTCATGGTTTATTTCGATTAAAATGTGGAAAATGGGTTATAAGAAAATTAAAGAAAAAGAAGATGAAATCACTTATTTAAGCTTTTATGATTCATTAACTGGACTATACAATCGAAGGTATTTTAAGAAAAAATTCTATCAGCTGGATGCCTACAATATGCTGCCTGTATCGATTATCATTTGTGATGCGAATAGGTTAAAAGAACTAAACGATACCTTTGGACATAATACCGGCGATGAACTTTTAATTGAAGTTGCCAGAATTATCGAAAATGCTGTCAATGATAAAGGGATTGTCTCACGCTGGGGCGGCGATGAATTCGGTATAATTTTGCCCAATACGGATGCCGAGGCTGCTGATGACGTCATCACCCTTATCAATGAAGGTTGCAAAGCATCCAGTTTCGAACCGGATACCCCCAGCATATCAGTTGGTTTTGCAGTGAAAACAAATATGAATCAAGATATTGATCATACCTTCACGCTGGCTGAAAACTGGATGTACAAGCGAAAAAAAGCTTTAGAAAGAGCGCAAGGCAGTAATCATTGATATAAAGCGACTGGTGCCCGGCCCTATTCGCAAACTTAAAGGAATTTTTCAACTGAAAAGTTAGGATTATCCGAATTCATTCCCAGATGATACCTGTTTGTTTAGAGTGCCTGAACGGCCGGCGTGTTGCTGCATATGATCAAACCGACGCTCCCAGTCGATTTCCCCTTTAATCTCATGATGCATATCAAGAGGTTTTTCTATGTAATGACGCACTTCACCGTAGACTTCCTCCACATTATTTACATGAACACCATTCAATGTACCGGTATCATACGGTTGCCCGCCGCCTGTCGGGTAAAAAGCTGTCCGGTCCAGCACGACGTAGAAACGCCCCTGCTCATCCATTTCAGACTTTAACACCCTGGCATCAAACGAGCGTAAGTATGGATCCTGGTAAAACAATTTGTCCGTTACCATAATCGATGCTCCTTTATTTGATTGGGATTATTATATGTTGGACATATGATTTTTTCAGAAGATAGAATTTGACATATAGCGAGCTACACACTTGGTTGAAAAATATTAAAAGACAACCTAAAATAAATGTATTCCATTATAAATACTTTTCAATAACAGAAGGAGACTTCCAAATGTTCAGATGTGCATGGTGTATGAAGAAAATCGGGGACAACCAGCCATTACACGCAATTGATGTCAAGTTTGCCGCGGGAATTGATTACTCAGACAAGGAAGGCGAGATTGTGCAGGTTTATTTAAATTCCCGGCAGACAAGCGTTCCGATGATTGTTACAACAGCTGACTCTGAAGCCAAAAAAAACGGACAGGACGGCTTATTTACAGTATGCAGCAAAAAATGCGGCAAAAAAATGAAATCTACCCTTGAAAAAGAAATTGATATGTTCAAAGGTTTTTCGGATATGGAATAGCGAACGGTTCCCGGTACTAAGCAATTTATAATTTATTCATAAAAGAGATAATATATCGTTTGTTGTCCTCCAATGCTAAAGTGAGCGAAACACTTCCCTAATAAAAGTAAGCCACCCGGAATCTTCCGGAATGGCCTACATATTCATACTTACCTATCGAAACCCATTTACTCACTTGAGCTAATAAATATTTTCCGCTGATTTCTCTTTCGCAATCGGACTTAAATTCATAAATAACTTGTTCAGTTGCTCTTCCTTTACATCATTACTCAACAAATGATCAAGCAAATCTTCCTGGCGTGCCTGCCCAAGACTTAAACGATAAAGTGCCAAAACCTTCATCAAACGGTTATACTTCGCACCATCCCGACTGAGTGGATATAATGGGAAGATTCGTTCAATACCTTTTCCCATTTCTCCCGGTAATGACCAGAATGGTACTAGTTCCGACGTGTTATCGTCTCTTTCCATCTCATTTGCACGAGTGAACATTTCATTCCAGATGTCTGTATCAAAAGCGATATCGCCATAACGATTTGCGATGTTTTGTCTGATGGCGTGACATTTATAGCGATTGATTCTGCCGTCCCGCTGCTCCAGATCGATTGGATTGGACGGGAGATTCCAGTGCATAATTTTCCGACAATAGTAATGGAAATCAAGCCCCTCCTGACCGATGGAGGTGGTCGCCAGCACAAACGGACGAAACGGCGAATTAAAGGCTAACCTGACATTATCTTTTCGGTCCTGGGACTTATCAGCATTCCGTTTATCATAAAATCCGACCGCAAAATTCGTTCGCAATTTAATGGATGTATCCCTCTTATCCGATTTATCACTTGAAACACGCTTTTGAAATGATTGATAAGTGTCGACATTTAAACTTGCTGAATGGGACTTCAATGCGGTCGTCATGACAGCCATAAGACGCTTATTCCGCTCTTTCGGTTCCATTCTGTTCAGCCCGCCTTCTTCCAGGAGCATATGGGCATACTCATCAAGCATCGCCTGAAAATTTCCATCCACACAATATTTTAGAACACCTTTCCAATGGGCATCTTTCGCATATTGTAATTCGACAATCGACGTCATTTCCTGTAAATTGAAACGATCAATTATCGTTTTTCCAAGTTGAATGACGTGCGGAATCATGTCGCTATCGGCATCCTTCATTAAACGCAGGGCACAAACTGCAGGTGAACCTAACACCATAGCCGTTAATACATCCAGCAAATCATCCGGCTGTCTGCCCAGTACTGGTAACGAATCCTGATGAAATTGTTCTCGCAGCACTTCAAAATGCTTGGCGATTCCCGCAAGGTCCGCCCCTTTTTTCTGCTCCTCTTCATCATCTGCTGAAAGAAGAACATCTTGTTTAAACCAGTTCTGAATGACTGTCTCTTCCAAATCAAACAGCAGTGGGGCCATATAATACCATCGTTCATCACGCCTCGTTTCATCTGTCGTTGGTTCATAGGAAAGTCCATCCAATAATTTGGCCAGCTTCTCTTTAATTTCCCCTTTTATCTCTGTAAATGTCAGTCCCCGGTTCAATACATCAATCGGATCAAAAAGCTTCGCAAGTGTGACAGATGGATATAACAGAGTTAAGTGATTCATATTGGCGGGTGCATTGTCCCTTATTGTAAACGTTAATCTTGGTCGTGGAAATCGTTGCTCAGCAAAATATTTATACGCCTTTGACCTTCTTTTCTTCGGTGTTCTCCGCACTAACTCCCCTACCGTTTTCCGCTCTGCTTCATAAGATAGCAGTGTTGCGATCGAGCGTGGAACCATTTCCCATCCGGAAAAGACGAGTACTTTAGAAAAAGCGTCCATCCCTGCGTAACACCCGCCAAATTCATAATATGGAAGTGACGGCGGAATCCACATCAGCCGCTCGGCACCGTCAGACAGGGCAATTTCCTTCAACTTTGTCAGTCTCGCGTTTGTCTCCCGTAACTTCCCATATCTTGCAATAACTTTCCTATCCACCCACAAAAGCGGATTTTTAAGCCTTGCATTGCTGACAGGATTTCTGCTTATTTCATGTGTTATTTTTTCCTTCAGCTTGTAATGATCCATAAACGACATGAGGAATGGTGCAGATTTTACATATTCGACCGGAACCCTGTCCTTTAACCCAACTTCCTGCAATAGTTCATCCATTTCTATATAGGAAGCAACATCATCTTCCGTAATTTGCAATGGTGCTTTATCGACCGTTCTATCACTGATACCTGACGTCTCTTCTTCCAAAATACGTTCTGTTCTGGCAATTCCTTTATAAAGACTGTCTTCAGCAGCCTGTTTTTTGGCCACAATCATGGCAAACTCCTGTGTGAAAACGTCACTTAAAGACGTTGAAAAATCGTCCCATACACGTTTGAATTTCTGCTTATGCTCTGGATGCTTTTCAAATAAAAAGTCCGTAACCTGCATGAACTCTTTATAGTGTGCATCACTGCCTGATTCCGATATTTCCTCCAGCGTTGAATAAGGTTTGTATGGTGTAGCAGACAACAGCAGTATTTTCACTTGAGAATGATCTGCCTTGGGATTATTAAAAAATTTGCTTGCAAGGATTGCTGTTTCACTTTCACGTTCTGCATTAATCAGTTCCGGAAAACGCTGGAATTCATCCATTATGACGAGGTCTGCATCGATTAAGTCAACACTAGCTTCCGCCATCATTTTTCTCAGCTTTTGAATGACCTGCGTCTGACCGTCCACGCGCCTTCCTGGATCGCCCTGTTGTTCAAGTATGGCAGCGACGTCCATAAATTCCTGTTGAAATCCCGGATCTTCACGGAAAAATTGATTGATTTTCAAATGCATCGTTTCAAGGTAGTCGCCGTCAGATTTTTGATTACATGCTTCGACCCTTTTATCATACTCATCCTTCCAAAACGTCCAGCTTTTGTAAGCGGAATCAATCATCATCATTTCCAATTCTTCCAGATGGGGTTTAAAAAATTCATGCCGCTTCAATGCTGCAAAAATCAATGCTCTTTCCCTGACACTGCCACAACCCTGTGTCATTTTAAAAGAGGTGGAAGGTGTTAACGGAATAAGCTGAATAAAATTTTCTTGTACTTCCTGACTATATTCATCCTCAAAAATTTTAAGATGCTGCATGGATAAGCGTGTATCGGAAAGCCCGTCCAATGTCACCCGATGATCAATTCTTAACTTATTTAGGTTTTGAGAGGCGATATTTTGATTGGAGCATACGTAAACCACTTTGAACAGATTATCATTCTGCTCCTGATGATAACGAGCGGTTTTAGCGATAACACCTCGTGCCACCATTGTCTTTCCAAGGCCGACTTCATCTGCAACAAGCACCCTGAAATAATCGGTTGTGAACAGCTGATGCACGCGTTCGACCGTTGCTTTCTGAAAATCCTTCAAACCGGACAGTATTTCCTTTTCCTTCTGAGCTAAATCAATCATTATGTCACCTTCTTTGCCGCTTGAATAAAGTGAAACTTCAATCAGTGGGGGGGGGGTTCTTTATTGCCACTGATTGTTAGTTGAACAGAATCGGACATTTACGGGGAGTTTGATCCCCCACCTAAACTTCTTTGTATACTAGGAACTTTTGAGGTGGGGGTCTTACTCCCCGTTATATGCGGGATAAATGTCTGATATAGCTGATTAAATTCAGGAGGGACGATTGAATCATCCTCAATCATGCGGATCATGTTTTCGATATCCTCCAGCTTTTCCGGTGAATGTGCCGCCGTCTTTAACATATTTTCATAGATAACCGGGTGATCACTATCCTGCACGTCCCACGAACCAAATCCGGAATGTTGCTTTTCCAGATTTTCCAATGCAGCCATAAGAAAATCATCCGCCAGTAAAAACGCAATATATCTCAAAAATGTATACGAATCTTTAATGATGGAACGGAAGATTTCATGCTCGCGCTCCTCAGGCACATCGGTTGTGTCAATTTTAATAACGCGCTCAATTGATTCACCGTTTTTCTCTGCTCTAATTTTATAAAAGTGTCCTAGTTCAAGCATGCTCAATCCATTAATCAATGTTGTTATTTGGAGTACTTCGGTTGCTGTACTGAGCAAAGGGCCAACCGTAAATTCAATAGCTTCATCCCCGTGAAAATCCGCAACGGTAATCTCTACGGCGTAAGCATTATCTTCCTGTAATACCGTTGCATTCAACTGGGATCTACAGAGCTGTTTAATCCCTTTTTGCAGCTGCTCGATAACATCTGATTCATCTTCTTTTTTTGCTGGGAGTTCTTCTATTCGTTCAAAAGGGTTATCGTCATCCTCCCCGAATAAATCATCCAACAAATGCATAATCTGAAAGCCACGTTTCCGATAGGTCAATTTCAACAAAAATTCAACATTTCCGTGAAACGCATTTCGGGAACAATTCGCTGAACCAACATAGATCAAATGATGATTATATTTCGATTTAGCATACAATTTAGCATGAATATCCTGAAGCTGGGCTATCTCATCCGATTCGTTTTCCCCGCTAATTGCACTTTCCCCGTCAACGACAGAATCCTTTAATGTATAAACCTCAAATTCAGCCATCAATTCAGGTGACAGCTTATGTAATTCCGTCTTTCGTGTAATCAAGACTCTTTCAGGCGTATTGTATTTTGATCCGGTCAATGTTTTCTCATGAAGTTCCCTGATGGTCGATTCGCTGATAAAGGGCGATATGACAATCAGCTTGTGAAAAGTATCAAATACGCCTGTTGACGCTTTCTCATACCCGTCAATTCCAATTGGACAAAACTCAAAATCGGAAATCTGTTTTTGAACAGGATCAAACTGTACATACTTCAAATCCGACATTAATTGATGAATCTTCCTAACCTTTTCATGATTAGTCGAATATCTGGTAAGAAACTGGAGTAAATCAGCTAATGGACGATTCTTCGCAGTCTGCTCGGATACTTTTTGTCCTTCAAGCGCGATTGCAATATCCCAGCTCCGGTCAAATGTCATATTACGTGTTAAAACAAGCAGTCTGTATAATGCCTCCCCGTCCTCATTCCGATATTTAATGAGCCATAATTTTGGATGGAATGATTTGCCATTCGCCAGAGACACCTCAAATACACTGTTTTCCATCAGTGCAAATATGGAATTATTTTCTCGCGGAACCTTTATTTGTCCACCTTCACAAAAAATTGCAAACTTATCCGCACTTTTGCGCAATCCCTCTAGTACATATATCGGATCATCCATTATCGTTCGATCCATCTCTTCCGATAAACCAAGTGATAAAGGAACACCGACTAAGGCTTCCAAATCCAGGGTATATATTGTTCCTAATGCAAATTCGACCTCATACCCGGCAGGAGGTGTTAATAAATCAGAATAATTCAGCCTGTTATCATCTGGCTTCAGCATACGTACCCTCCAATCCTGCTACAATGTCTTCCATGATTATTTTGGCATCCTGGAAACGATATTCCAGTTTATCATTGCCAATCCAATCACCATCTTGATAGCTATACATTTTGGAGTTGTGTAATTTTGCCCTGTCTTTTGATTTAAGTTCAATTTCACGTTTGATGATCAGCTCATCCATGGCCGCCTCATCACGCGAAACAACTGCTTCCTGCCAATCACGAAGAAACAGGATCAGCTTAGAGTTATGTATAGAGAGTCGCTGAAGTACTTTCCGAAATGGAAATGTCGCAAATTCATATTTCACAAAATGACTATTAATCCAGTTGGTCCATTTCTTAACGGCTGTTTCATTTAGTCCATTGGATGCAATCAAATTATACCGAATATGCGCCCCATGTAAAAACGCACTAAATTTATATGCTTGATTAAAATCGTCCCGCAAAGTACCCTTATCCGGAATAATCGCATCCAGTGCTTCAAAGCTATCAATATCTCTCCATTTGTCATAATCCATCGTTAGCAAATAGGATAATAGACTATCTTTAGACTTCTCCGCAGACGTAATACGCACTTTTAAAAAATGCGCTTCATCATAGGAAAGATCCATCGACAAGTTATGCTTCCAACCTGGTTCAGGCAAAATACATCTCCAAAAAGCCCCGGTATACGTACCATCTTTATTGTCCGCATCATCCAGTTCCTCATGACCATAAGTATTCACTAATTCTTTGTTATGTTTCATCCGAAAAACCGCTTTGGCATAATTCGTCAGTGAAAGCGATTCATGCCGGAAAATCTCATATGTCCGCAGACCATTCCAATAGATATTGGAAGGCTTCCGTTTGAGCTTTGTCCCTGCACGTCCGCCAATCACACCACTTTGCCCTTCTTGATTAAGCGTTTCAATTAAAGCAACCTCTTCATCCCCAAGCTTCTCTATTAGATCCTCAGGCTTTGCATATCTTTCCTTCTCCAACTCCATCAATAAATATGGAATGATCAGGAAGTATTTTGCTCTCGTCTGGATAGTCGATGTACCCGGGAAAAGAATATCAGCAAATCCATCCCGAATCCGGCCTATACCGAGTTCATCCACTGCCCCAGGAGCAGCAAGTGCATCCAATACTGCCATCACCTTTTCCCTGTGTTCACTGGAGTAATCAATCCAGCCTAATTTTAATGGATTCATCCTCAAGACTCCTTATATTTCAATAGATAACTCATTTTAGTCCATTCTATTATTTTCAATTTTATCTTATAAAAATGCTGTTTAAAAGTAGATACTTGGGATACAATAAACTAGTAACGAAAACAGCGCCTCCAATTAGAGGCGCCATAAATCGTTTAATGAATTTCAATTTATCGCCGATTGAACTTGGCTAAACTTGGTGATGCAACCGCACTGGACACTAAATCCTACTTTTCTCCAGGGAATTTGATTGCCAGAATCAGAATTTTATCGTCCTTTTTTTGGCTGTTCACCAAAATCTACGGTTGACAAATTAGATGTCATTTTAACATAAGCAGTCGCTTCGGAAAAACACTTGGGTGCTCGTCGTGTTGCAAGTTTTTTCGGTGAAGCCAACACTCCTCGCAACTCGCAGCAAATTCGGTGGAGTGTTGGCTCGTCGCTTTCCGTGGGCTTGTCCTCAGCCTCCTCGAAAAAGAAGGTCGCTTTTTCTGCGGGGTCTTCACACTGCGCATTCCCACAGGAGTCTCCGTGTTTTTCCTCCGCTAGCTAGTTTTATTACCATATTCACTCATTCATTTCAACCATAGATTTTGGTGTTGACCCTCTTTTTTTCATAATAAATTCTAACCTTTCGAACCACTATTCGGGTAATTCCTTTATACTGATCTTTTTCCTCCCTGTATCTCTTACTAACAAATGGATTCAATAGTTGTTTTTCCACATCAATCATGAGCTGTGTTATAAAGTGCCGGGTCTCTTCCAACGAAAAATGATCAATTTTAAAATGAATAAGCTTGTTTTCAGTAGATGCTGACCAGACAACCTCATTATTGTAAAATCCTTTTTATACATTTTGTCAATTATCTCACGAGTCGTTTTATACTTACCTTCCCTGTATTCCTTTCTGCTTTCCTGAATCATTTCTTTTAATTCAGTGTCTTCTTCTACCTCTTCTTGAATTGTTTTCTCATTCTCCTCATAAACCAACTTAAACGACCACCTGCTAAAGCAGGTGGATTTGGACATAAATGTCGGCGACTAAAGTCGCTGCTCCAGGCTGAAGTCCTGCTCAAAGTCCTTAAGCTGAAGCATATTCTAAATATGACTGAAC
>NZ_JBHTNH010000007.1:0-80826 GCF_042679865.1 Lentibacillus salinarum
ACCAAAAAAGAGGCGACCTCTGACCTGCATTAACATAATGTACAGGATTCTTTACAATTAAACCGCTAACCCCCATTTTCATTTATTGCGGTGTCTGACAAGACATGGGGGTTTTGAACAACCTCTAGAAGAAATATTAATTTGGCTTCGTATAATTTTTTATAAATGGACTTCCTTAAACAATGTTGAATAGGTATAATTTTAAACCATGGAGGGGCATTTCCATTAGCTATATACGATTCTTAAGGAGTTGTTTAGCGTGTCTACGGAAAGTAAAAAAGAGAATGTTGAAGTATGGGAAGACTTTGTCAATATTAAAGACCTGGTGTGGAGCCTCTTGATTTGTAGTATCACATCACTTGGGGGATATCTGGTAGCGCCGGAGGATCAGCAGCCACTGCTATTCGGACTGGTTGGTGCCGTTTTAGGCTTCATTATCAGCACAATCATCATTAAACCAAAACGGCAATTCAGTTATACAGATGAGGAGTAGGCATTATGGATATCGTTTTAATTTTGCAAATGGTTGTGGTGGCCATACTTGGAGCAGGTTTATATACGATTATTGGCATTGCGCCGGGGACGGATGAAACAGCCGTCCTTGCGCCTGTGACACTGGTTCTGGTCATTTCCGGTATGGAACCGATTCTCATTTTGACATTTTTTATCGCGGCCATTGTCGCGAAAAAATTGACCGACTCTATCCCGGTAGCGGTCGCAGGTATTCCGGGCGGTGTCATGTCAGCACCGATGGTTGATCATGCGATGGTTTTGAAAAAACATGGCAAACCTGATGTCAGTATCCGCAAAATGGCTTCCGGTTCGGTTATTGGGACGATCGTTTCCATTCCGCTTAGCTTGCTGTTGGCAACAGCATTGGTCCCATTGGCCGATGTGATTGAACAGTATTCCAGTCAGGTCTTCTTCTTCGGGGCGATTTTTCTGGCATTGATGGCCAAAAATCGCTGGTTCGCGGTATTGTCGATTGTGCCGTTTGCTTTTATCATTCAAGGTCTTCGCAACTTATACTGGGAGCTTGAGATTGTACCAGAGGACACGACTGTTTTTACATCATTTTTCCTCGGGATCACAATCGGACCGGTCATCTTAAAATTATTTGAATTGCTGAATGGCCGAATCAGAAGAAACCTACCGCGTTACGGCACTAAAAAGATTGTCATGCGCAAAGCAAAGGCGGAAAAAGGATTTCCGAATCCATTTAAAATTTTGGATAAAAATGAAACCATATCAAGTGCTGTCAGTTCAGTTTTTGGCGTGTTCACTTTTTTCATGAGTCCGGTCGGCATGACGATCTTTCTGGGTGAAACGATCGCCAGCCGCATCAAGGATCCAGTGAAGCGGGCATCCCGGGCGATTTCCAGCATGGACGGGCTGACAAATGCAGGTTATCTCGCTGGTACACTGGTTCCGCTGATTGCAATTGGCTATCCGCTCTCGCCGACGGCACTGGGACCGGGACACGCCTTGTTTAATGCGCCGCCAGTTTTCACATATGACCACAATCTGCATCATATTCTGTCGATGAATGATTTTGTCATTGCCACATTGATCGGAGCGGTTATTGCAATCAGTATCACCTTTTTTATAACCATCAAATATGCTCAGCCGATATGTGCCTTTGTATTCAAGCGCATCCCGCATGAGGCGATGCTTGGCTTGTTCTTCGGTCTTGTTTTGATGCTGGCGTATATGGATGCCGGTGCACTGAATATTGCGGGTGTTCTCATGATTGGTCTGATTGCCGGTTTTCTGCATCGAAAAGGTGTCAATTATGGTGTGCAATTCATGACATTGTATGCAGCTCCATGGCTGGTGGGCTTGATGTTTTAAAAGCTTTGTCATCAATGTGTTTGAAACCTTTGCACAGGATCATCGTATTACTGGCAGACAAGGAGGATATCCGTGCAAAAATTAGTCATTGGTTTTTGTCTGCTGGTTACGTGTTTAATGGCTGCCGGTTGTAGTGATGACGGTGTAGAAAACAAGGATGATGCTGATGTCAATGGTAAATGGACAGGGACCATTGAAATCCCGAATCAGCCGCTTGACATCATCGTAAACTTCAGCAAAAACGACGACTGGATCGGAACCATCAGTATTCCGGCTCAGGGCGTCAAGGAGTATCCGCTTTCCTCGGTGACGGTCGATGGAAGTGATGTTGCTTTTTTCATGGAAATACAGGGGCAGCAGATTGCGTTTGACGGTGAATTCAGCAACGCTGCCATTAAAGGCGACTTCAGCCAGCACGGACAGACCTTTCCATTTAATTTAACAAAAGGTGACCCAAAGGAAGAAAATGACGGGAATTTTCTTAGTGTGGAAACAGATGATGGAACACTTTATGGTGAACTGGAAAAACCTGATGGCGAAGATCCAACTCCGATTATGCTTATAATTCCTGGATCAGGGCAGACTGATCGCAATGGTAATTCGAGTGGCGTCCAGGGAGAGAACAATAGCCTTAAGCTTCTGGCTGAAGGATTGGCCGAACAGGGGATAGCCAGTGTGCGCTATGATAAGCGCGGTGTCGGAAAAAATTTGGAGGCGGCTATTCCGGAAAATGAGCTGGATTTCGATCAGTTTGTTGATGATGCGGCCAAATGGACTAAACTGTTGGCACAGGATGAAGGCTTTTCCAAAGTTGGTATCGTCGGCCATAGTCAAGGCTCATTGGTTGGTATGCTGGCTGCGCAAGGTAATCATGTGGATGCTTATATCTCACTTGCCGGAGCCGGTCGTTCGATTGATCACGTGCTCTATGAACAGCTGGAAGCCCAATTGTCCGGGGATTTGCTACAGGAAGCCGAAAGTATTCTGGAAAAACTGAAGCAGGGTGAAGAGGTGCAAGACGTGAGCCAGGAACTGCAAAGCGTCTTCCGGCCATCTGTTCAGGCGTTTACGTCCTCGTGGATGGCGTATGATCCCAGTGACGAAATCGCCAAATTGGATGTGCCTGTCTTGTTAGTCAATGGTGGCCATGATTTGCAGGTTCCGGTCAGCGAGGCGGAACTGCTGCATGAGGCTCGTCCAATAGCTGATCTGCTGATTCTTAAGGAAATGAATCATGTGTTAAAAGACGAACCGGCAGATGAACAGGGAAACATGGCGGCTTACAGCAATCCGGATCTTCCATTGGCAGAAGGGCTGTTGAAGGGGATAATGGAATTCCTAAGGGGAAAAGATTTTTTGGAATAAATGATAAATTATCGTTTCGGGTGTGTTATGGGGTACTAAATCAATGTTTTCACCTTAAGGAAATCAGGTTTTAGCTGCCTTAAATGAATAAATAATTTACTTTTGTTTATTCGTATTACCACTGGATTTCAGGTATAATTTATGAAAATACAAATGGTGGTGATGAAAAATGGGCTTTGTCGGTTATTATGGGGAAGATGGACCTTGGGACGAAGAAAAATTCGAATGGGAAATGAAAGAACTTGAGAAAGAAGAAGAACGATTAGCCAGGATAAGAAAATCTGAAGAGTTGCAGGAAATATACTTCCCGTTATTCAAAAAATGCGTTGATTATTTTTTCGAGCGAATGGAAAAATCAGATCGTATAGAGTTGGAGCGGGAATAAATTTTAAGGCAGAGGGGAGTGCAGACAATGGAGGATAAAAAGCCGATTCAACTGGATGATCGCATTCATTTAATCGATGGGTTTGATTTAGGTGTCGCAGAACGTACTGGCACATATGTGATTAATGAAAACGAATTAACATTAGTTGAAACCGGCCCCAGCCCGTCAGTGAAGTATATCAAAAAAGGGCTGGATGAATTGGGCCTTTCCCTTGATCAGGTGAAATACATCATTGTGACACACGTTCATCTTGATCATGCAGGTGGGGCGGGACTGTTATTGCAGGACTGTCCTAACGCGACAGTGGTTGTACATCCGCGCGGGGCCAGACATTTGGTGAACCCGGAAAAATTAGCAGCAGGAGCACGCGGTGTTTATGGTGACAGTTTCAGCGACCTGTTTGATCCGATTGTTCCGGTTCCTGAAGACCGCCTGATGGTTAAGGATGAGGGTGAAACGCTTAAGATTGGTAAGGGTTGCACATTGGAATTTTTGGATACACCTGGGCACGCTCGGCATCATTTCAGCATTTATGACCCAATCAGCAATGGCCTGTTCACCGGTGACACAGTAGGGGTCCGATATCAGCAGCTGATTGATGAAGGGATTGACTTCTTTCTGCCGTCCACATCACCAAACCACTTCGATCCGAATGCTATGTATGCGTCTATTAATCGCATTCGCCAAATGAATCTGGACAAAATTTATTACGGGCATTTTGGTATGACCGAGAATGTTAATCAAGCGCTTGATCAAGTATCGGAATGGCTGGATATTTTCGTTAGCATCGGGGAAGAAGCTGTGTCGGAAGGTAAAGGCTATGATGTGCTGGCTTCACGCATGCTGGAGCAAATCAAAGGTGATTTATCGATTAAAGGGCTGCGGACCAACCATGATGTCTACATCGTGCTGAATCTCGATATGCAAGTATGCGCCCTTGGTATGATTGATTACTTTAAAAAATTGAAGCAATAATAAAATGCCTGTCATGTGAAGTGGCAGGCATTTATGGTTTCAGCCAATTTTTGATGATGTCATTAACTTGTGCTTTATTGGCTGCGTTCAACAGGTAATCCAAATCCATTATTTCGGGATCATTTTGATGAATTTGAAACATTCGCTGTGCCCAGTGGTAATCGTCCGTCCAATCCGGATTTTTGGGGTGCGATACAACGGCGGACTCAAGTCTGTGAATAATCAGGTCTTCTACACCTATGACATTGATGTGGAGCCCGTTATCCAAATTCACGTCAATAACTTTTTCCCTATTCCCTTCCAAGTCGTTATCCGGTATTTTAATGGAAATCTCTAATTCCTGGTGATACCAGTTTCGTCCTTCCTTGATAAATCCAAGTTCATTGGTGAGTAGTTTATCGAATTTATCCCGCCCATCACTTATTTAGCCGCCAACGATTATCGGCTGAATGTTATCTTGCTGGAAGTACGCTGTTAATAAACCGCAAACTTGCACCATTCTTTCATGTTTGGAAAGATGTTTGAGATCCTGAAATGATGCTTTAAGATCACTCAGACGGATCATAGTACACCCTCCGATTACCAATTATTTTCATTTTCCCTTCCCGTTTTGCCCGCTTGACACTAGCCTTTGTGATTTCGGTTAAAGCTTTTTGTTCATCTTCTGATCGTGGTCTTGACCGTCTGATTCTTGGTTTTGCAGCTCGTTTTTCGTTTAGTCGAGCGTTAACTTTTTTGCGATTTTCAGCGATGTTTTTGTTAATTTGCGTTATGTTGACTGACCGCATTGGAGGTACCACCTCTTCGTTTATTATAAACATTATAACCAAAATTTTGGTATAATGTTCGATATAAAATGAAAATCGTGCAAATAAAAAAGTCAGGTCTTGCCTGACTTATCTGCTTCTTGTGTTTAACTCATGAAGCGTTACTTTAATGGTAGCCCGCACTTGTAATGAGTTGAATGTCTATTTCCGGTCTTCTGTCTTCATAAACGTCAGCACGGCAAAAAATACAAAACTCAGCAGCAAAATCGTGCCGCCGACGATAAAGAAGACGGTCACAAACCCATCAGCAAGGTCAAACGGACGGACATAATAAAGCCACATGCCGGTAGTCAAGCCGATAGCCCCGATAATCGCTGTCCAGACGTGCAGTGTGGCAATGATTGTTTTGGCGGGGGTGAAGATTTTGTAATAAACCGCCCAGGCAAATAAGGTCAGCCAGCCGACAACAAGAATGTGAGCGTGTACTGTCTTGAATGCCAGGCTGCCAGCACCGGCCATGTGTGAGCCTAAAAAGGCGCCGATCAAAGCGAATATGGCAGAAAATCTAAGTAAAACCTTACTATAATTTCTCAATTTAAACTCTCCTTTTGCGAGGATAAAAAGCGTTAATTGAACACCTACCCTTAAGTGTATGGCCTTTATATGAACAGAAGATGAACACCCTATTTCAATTCATGCATCTATAGAGAATTTACGCTTTGCGGATACATTTTCACGAGCTGGTTTTCAATCTTCACCAAAGCACCCTCCATTTCAGCTGCCTTGATTGCTTTGATTTTTTCTTTCGGATATTGACCGGCCATATGCTCATAACGCGGGTCATAGTAGTACTCGAGCAATAGCTGGACTGCTTGAGTGTAGTTTTCCTCCCTCAGATCTTCATCAATTTGTTTGGCAATTGGTGTATGGATCCGTTTTTTGATGCGGTCGAATGCTTCGAAGAATTGGTTGGGATGGTTCCAGGGCTGATAATCATCCAAAATGTTCAGGACTCTCTGTTCCATTGGCAAATCAATAAACAGTTGTGTACTTTGTTCCTTTTTATCATACAAAAACGCGGGTATGGTGACTTTACCGATTCGCCTGCTTTCACCTTCCATCAAAATAAACGGTGCATCGTGAAATTGACGCATTGCTTGTACGAGCTGCGATTCAAATTCTTTTTGGCTATTAGGACCAACACCAATATGACCGAAAATGGATCCTCTGTGCCCGGCCATTCCTTCGAGGTCGATGACCGGGTAGCCCTTTTCAGCCAGTTGATGCAGAAGCTTGGTTTTGCCTGTGCCGGTATTGCCGTTCATGACAACGATATCCGGTGGAAAATCTTCCTTTTCCAGTTCACTGATAACCCACTGCCGGTATGCACGAACCCCGCCCTGCAGTCGGTTCACTTCAATCCCCATCAAGTCGACGACTGTTGCGGCGGTTTTACTGCGCATACCACCGCGCCAGCAGAAGACGGTTATTGGTGTGTTAATCTGCTGAAATTTGCCGACGAATTCTGGCAATTTGGCCGACATAATCGCCAGTCCGCGTTCTTTGGCTGCCTCTTTGCCAACTTGCTTATACAGCGTGCCGACTTCCGCGCGTTCTTCATCGGTGAACACCGGTATGTTGACACTGCCGGGGATGGTCGTTTCGTTATATTCTTTCGGTGAACGCACATCAATGATGGTATGGTTTTCGCTATGCTGTTTTTCCAGCAACACCTGTAACGTTATATCGTGAAACATATTATCATCACTTTCTAATTAGTCAACTGTGATATGGCCATTGTTGCCATCTGCTACGTCGCCTATAATTGCTGCTTCGACACCTTTTTGTTGTAAGTCCGCCAAAAATGCTTCGGCATCACGGCTGTCCACTGATAGGAGCAGTCCGCCCGAGGTGACCGCATCACACAGAATATATTTGTCCAGCTGGCCGAGGTTCTCGGAAAATGTCACGCTATCTTTTACGTGGTCAAAGTTATTTTTGGTGCCCCCTGGTACAGAGCCTGCTTCAGCCAGTTCCTTCACCCTTGGCAGGACAGGGACCGCTTTTGAATCAATCCGAACTTCCACGTGACTGCCCGTAGCCATTTCCGATGCGTGGCCAAGCAGTCCGAATCCGGTCACGTCGGTACTGGCATTCACCTGGTAGTCTTTCATGGTTTCGGCAGCCGTTTTATTCAATGTGGTCATAACGTCTGTCACGCGATCAACTTCATCTTGTTCAAGCAGTCCGTTTTTCAGGGACGTGGTCATGATGCCGACCCCGATCGGTTTGGTCAAAATCAGCTTATCACCCGGTTTAGCGCTCGTATTTGCCCGGATGTTATCAGGATTTACAGTTCCCGTCACGGCTAGTCCGAATTTTGGTTCCTGATCATCGATTGAATGGCCGCCGACAAGCGATACGCCGGCCTCTTCCAGTTTATCACCGGCACCGCGCAGGATGTTTGCGAGAATGCCTTCGTCCAATGTGGAAATCGGAAACGCCACGATATTTAAAGCCGTGATTGGTGTTCCGCCCATGGCATACACATCACTGATGGCATTGGCGGCTGCTACCTGTCCAAATGCATATGGGTCATCGACAATCGGGGTGAAAAAGTCGGTTGTTTGAACAAGGGCCAGGTCATCAGTTAGTTGGTAGACACCCGCATCATCACTTGTATCCAGTCCGACAAGCAAATTCGGGTTTGGAGCGGTTTGTTTTGGAAGTGAGCGGAGGACATTTTCCAGATCGGCCGGGCCGATTTTGCAGCCGCAGCCACCTTTCGAGGAGAAAGACGTCAGTTTAACGGCATTTGCCATATCGATCATCCTTTCAACGAATTTATGATAATGTCCATTTTAGCATATACAAATGAGATATGCTTTTTAACGCGTATATAAATCGGCTGTTGACTTGTTAGTGTATTAATTATATAATACACCACATAGGATGTATTAGACACTTAATACACATTTTTTGCCCTGGGTGTATTAATCGGTTAACACAGATACATTCATCTGAAGAAACGGGAGCTGTGATTATGAATGTAAATTTTAATAAACGAGATCCGGTCTATGTGCAGGTCATTCGCCATTTTAAGGAGCAGATTGCGACTAGTGTATTTGAGCCGGGTCAGGAGATTCCCTCACGGCGTGAGCTGGCCAACCGATTGAAAATAAATCCGAATACCGCACAGCGGGCTTATAAAGAAATGGAGGAAGCGGGTTTGATTTATACGGAGCGGAATTTACCGAGTAAGATTACGAAGGACGAGAATATACTCAAATCGGTGAGGGAGGAATTGATCGTGGAAGCGGTCGATGATTTTGTGCGGTCAGTCCGTTCAATCGATGTTCCGGTTGAGGAAGTGCTGAATCTGGTAAAAGAAAAATATGAAAACGAAGGCGAAGTACAGGGGGATGAGACATGATTGAAGTAAACGATATCCGTAAAAAATTTGGCCGTAAACACGTGTTAAAAGGTGTATCCTTCACCGCGGAAAAGGGTGAAATCACATGCATTATCGGAATAAACGGTGTTGGCAAAACGACGATCATGAATGCGATTATGAACCTGACACCGCTCAATAGCGGTCAAATATTGATTAACGGTGAAACGATCAGTAAACAGGGTTATGAACAAATCACCTTCATTCCAGATGCCATTATTATGCAGCCAAATATGACAATAGCTGAAGCGATGCAGTTCATGGCTGATTTTTATGACAGCTGGAATCAGCAGCGTGCAACCGAATTACTCGATTTTTTTAAGCTGAAGGAACGTGAGAAAATCAATAACTTATCAAAAGGGAATCGGGCGAAAGTGAACCTGCTACTTGGCCTGGCCCTAGATGTTGACTATTTATTAATGGATGAGCCGTTTTCCGGGATCGATATCTTCAGCCGGGAACAGATTGCCGAGGTGTTCACGAGTCATCTGGTGGAAGACCGCGGCGTGATTATTACGACCCACGAATTTAACGATATTGAGCACTTGATAGATCAAGCGGTGATTCTCGATGACGGGAAAGTGTTAAAACAATTCAATAGTGAAGAAGTGAGAGAGACAGAAGGAAAGTCAGTGGTTGATGTGATGCGGGAGGTGTATCAGCAATGAATCGTTTTGTGAAACTCACAAACTTTGAGTTAAGCCGGTTTATGAAACTATATCTTGTGCTGGTTGCACTGACAATTATCGTCCAGATGGCAGGGGTGATTGTGACCGCTAATTCGTACATGGCGGAAGCAAATAAAATGATTTTTGAGGAAGGGTTATTATCACAGGCGCAATTTATCGAGCAATATGGTCCGATGTCCTTCCTGAATGTTGTTCACAGTCTATGGTTCATGGGCCCAATTGCTTTTTGTGCAGCCGCCTTATTATTTTATATTTTCATGATCTGGTATCGTGACTGGTTTGGTAAAAATACGTTTATTTATCGGCTGCTGATGCTGCCGACAGCCCGGCTGAATGTCTATCTGGCCAAAGCCGTATCGATTGTATTGATGGTGCTGGGACTCGTGTCGGTGCAGCTTATCATTCTGCCATTGGAAAATAGTGTCTTAAAGTGGCTGGTGCCGATTGATTTCCGAGCAGATATGACGGTTGGCCAGATTGTTAATTTGGATAATTACTTATCCATCCTTATACCGCAGACCTTTACGGAATTTATTCTGTATTATGGTGCCGGCTTTATGGCGGTATCCGTGCTGTTCACAGCTCTTTTAATCGAGCGCAGTTTTGGGTGGAAAGGGATAGTGCTCGGGATCGGATATACGGCACTTTCGGTTATCATTATGATCTCACCTCTTCTGGCCATTGCTTTTATGGATCATTACTACTTGTATCCGCTGGAAACGCTTGGTATGGAAATTGGACTGGGATTGTTGGTAACAGTCGGGTCCCTTTGGATGGGTCATTATTTACTGACGAGAAAAATAACGGTATGAGAGGAGTGATCGAATGAAACGGTATTGGCGATTAATTGCAGTTATATTGGTTGTTGTGTTGACGATCGGGACATTTTACGTCCAGTCAGCTATCACAGCGAATGGTCTGCCAGATATAACGGTAGAAAAAGTGAGTGGAAATGAAGACGAAATGAAGTCGGTCACGATAAGTGGCAGCTATAACCTGGGACGTCGCATCGGGGATCCCGTCCAAGTTGATAGCGACGGGTCAACATACAGCAGTGAACAGTCCCTTTTCGAACATTTTCGGAACAGATTTTTTAATGAAAGAGTCAATCAGATGCAGGAAGAATACCGTAGCTTCATGCGTGGTAAAGGTGGAAATGATGCTTCTTACCTTGAAACAGAAGATACACTAGCTTATGCGGATGTGATCAATCAGACGGTGCCCGGCCGGGATGAAATGGAATTGGACATTGCTGTTCTGGATAAAGCAAGTGATGAAGAAGCAGCATCATTTACGGTCCCATTGCCGAACAGGGCCAAGTATCGGCAAGTATACGTTGAAGATGTACAAATGACAGATAATGAATTGCGCGTTATAACGCGCAATTACCCAAGGGATGGCGGAGAAGAAGCAGCACACCTTTACCGCATCAATATCCCGGATGGGGAGATAACCGGTGAGGATAGGATAGCGTTGGTTGAAACTGGGGAAAATCAACAAACGTATGTTAACGTGGTATCCGCTTCGGATAGAACAACAGCACATGATACCATCATCTTCAAAAAAATGACCCGGTCGATTAGTGACGATCCTAATCGGGAGGCCGCTTCGGAGCAGCCGGCTGAAGAAAGTGTGGAATATATCGTTTACAAGCCGGAAACAGAAGAGACGAGATCCCTGGACCTTCCGGGAGCGTTAGCGGATCAAGAAATTTTAGACCGCGACAACACAGCGCTTTACTTCATAGACGAACAACAAATCGTGCAGTATGATTTGGAAACAGAACAAATCAGCAGCGAAACAGAGGTGCCGTCGTTTGATAAGGAAGCGGAAAAGCGGGGAGGCGCTATACGCATCTGGGATGATAAGGCCTATATGCTGACACGTAACGAGCAAGCCCCTGAGCGTGTCGTTGTGCTTGATTTAAAATCCGGCGATACCCTGTATGAAGGAAAGATTAAGCTTGATAAGCCTGTCGATGAGAATGCTTCCCTAGATCTTTATGAATTATCGATTGAGTAATATGAGCGCCTGCTTCATCCGGTTGAAGCAGGCGCTCATATTTTTGGTTAGGAGGTTTGCGAAATGACTCTATCAGGAGCTGACATGACAACGAATGTGATGTAAGCCGGTGGTCAGCCGGCTTTCAAAGGGTAAAATTCATGGGTGTGTGCTCTCAACAAGGCCTTGTATCGATTACTATATGTTATGTCGAGCGTATCAAGTTGAATCGGCATTTCTACTAAGAGATTTGCGTATTTTCATAGTATTACGGGCAGATGACATATTTCTTCAGGAAAGGCGATAATGGTACAAATAGTGGGTAAACGCTGAATAAGATTCAGTGCATATTTATGTGTACTGCTTCATACATATGTACATAGTGTTATTGTGCGTTCTCCAGAAATATGTCATATGAATGGAGGGGACCGTGGTGAACGATATAACCGCCATCTTTATCCATTATTCTGATCCAACGGCACTGTCTAAAGCGCTCATGTCGTTAAATTCGATTCGCTCCAGGATGAAAGGAGTTATCGTCTTTCAACAAGGAAAGGGCGGTATTAAACGGGTGCCTGAGGTTGATTGGTCTGATCGGATTCGATTGATACCGATTGAAGATCAGGACGAAGGGGACCTATTGCAGGATACCATCAACATGATCGATACGCCTTATGTGCTATGGCTGAGCGGCACGGATTATCTTTCATCTGCCCTAACACCTGACTTTTTGCAGCTTGCCGGGGATCAGTCTGTTTTAGGTACTGTTAAACATCATCGCAACATCACCATCCAGCAACCTTTACTTGTTTGCACGTCATTTTTAAAACAGCATCCCTTGCTCTCATCTTCCGAGCTGCCATTCAAGGAAGCACGACTCCCTGCCTGGCTTTCCCGGGTGCCAGATTCTGAGAAATTTTTTAAGGATGGTTTGGTCAAGGAGGCGAGGATAAGCAACGCCAAAAGCACAATCGAAAAGCAAATGTTTATCGAAAAGTATCAGCTGAGAAAAGCGGATACTAAACATCCCAGCCTTTCAATTATTATGTCAGCTTACAATATGGAAGCCTATGTCCAAACGGCTGTTAGCTCTTGCCTGATGCAAAACGAACAAGTGGAGCAGTTATTGATCATCGATGATGGCTCAACGGACAATACGTGGCAGCGTCTCAAGCGTTATCGTGATCATCCACGGGTGTACATGTTCAGCAAAGGAAATGGCGGGAAAGCAAGAGCCTTGAACGCTCTGCTGCCGCATGCCACGTCTGATTTCATATTGGAGCTTGATGTGGATGATTGGCTCGATCCCGATGCGGTTTCCACTATCAAACAACAGCTGGCTGGTCTACCGGATGATGTAGCGGTCGTGTACGGCAATTTCAGAAAGTGGAAGCAACTGCAAGATGATGTCCTGTTTAAAGGGATTGCCAAAGGGACGGCTGTCAGGGGACGGAAAGATCTGCTTGCTTACCGTTTTCCGCTCGGACCGCGAATCTACCGCACATCTGTGTTAAAAAAGGACGGTGGCTTCCCGGTTATTGACTTTGCAGAAGGCAGGCTTTATGAAGATATCAGTGTGTTGAACCGGTTAATAAAACATCACCGGTTTCAGTATCGCGATTTCACTGTATACAATATCCGTGAACACACGGAAAGTATTACCAGACAATACCACGCCAGCTGGCAGGACTTTTTAGAAACCCTCGAAGAATAAAGAGAACAATGGCCGTTTCCTAACCATTGTTCGCCAGAAAATTGTTTATCGTGTTAATGATATAGTCCTGTTTTTGGAACGAGAGCATCGGGTAAATCGGCAGCCCCAAAATTCGTTTAGCTGCTCTTTCAGCAATCGGGAAGTCACCTTTCTGATAACCAAGATAATCGAAAGCTGGCTGCAAATGTAGTGGAACGGGATAATAAATCGCTGAGTCAATCCCACTTTGGTCTAATACTGAAGCCAGTTCATCCCGTTCAGCCAGTTCAACACAATATTGATGAAAGGTGTGTTCCTGTTCCTGAGCCACTGCGGGTGTTTTCAGTAGACGGTGCAGGTTTTCGGTATACCTGTTGGCGGATTCCTTTCGTTTATGCAGGAAAATATCCAAATAATATAATTTAACAAGTAAAACAGCTGCCTGCATTTCATCAAGTCTGCTGTTCATACCGATGGCTGAATGATGGTATTTTTTCGTACTACCATGGTTACGGAGCCCGCGAATTTTTTCATAAAGTTCTGGTTGATTGGTTGTTACTAATCCGGCATCTCCAAACGCGCCGAGATTTTTTGACGGAAAGAAGGAGAAACAGCCAATATCACCGATTGATCCGACCCGTTTGCCGTTATATTCCGTTCCGATGGCTTGGCAGGCGTCTTCGATCACCCGTAAATCATAATTGTCGGCAATTCGCATTATTTCCTGCATGTTAGCAGCCTTGCCATACAGATGAACAACCATGATGGCCTTCGTGTTTTGGGTGATGGCTTTCTCAATGCTAGCCGGATCAATATTGTACGTGTCTTTTTCGATATCAGCAAACACCGGCCTGGCACCGACTTGTGCAATCGCCCCGGCCGTAGCAAAAAACGTGAACGGTGTTGTGATGACATCATCGCCCGGCCCAATAGCCAATGCCTTCAGGGAGAGCTCCAAAGCGTCCGTGCCGCTCGCTGTGCCGATTCCGTAGGTGCTTCCGATATAGTCGGCTACTTGTTTTTCCAGTTGTTCACCCTTCTCACCTAATATATATTGGCCGCTGTCAACCACATCAGTCATTTTGTCTAAAATCGGTTCCCTGATGAATGTCAACTCTTCCGTTAAATCAACCATCGGGATTCGGTCCCATTCAATTTGAGTCAAGACGGCCACCTCCTTTATTGCCGATCTCTGCATACTTGATGCCCAGCCGGGAAATGGCGTTTTTATTCAATTGATTCCGTCCGTCCAAAACAAGCTGACAATTGGTAAACTGGCTGAAGTCGAGATCACGATATGCCTCATGAAAAGCCTGCAGAATGACAACATCCATTTCCGAACAGCGCCGATCATTTAATGATAGCGGTGTGGCGTCGTACTGCCTGATGTCACGATCAGAAAATAAGGGATCATTGACAAATGGGTGTGCTCCCTTTTCTTTAAGCTGGTCGATCAGCATCAGGGCCGTTGATTTGGTTGGCTCTTTTACATTTCCCCGATAGGATAACCCCAAAATAAGAATCGTTTTGTCGCTTAATGATCCGATCTGCTGTTCAATTCTGGTAATGGCATAGCCCGCCATGCTGTCATTGATTTTTCTGGATAAAGGGGTCAGGCCCTCACTTAAGCCTTTGTTTATGAAAAAATACGGATAGATTGGAATGCAGTGTCCTCCAACACCAATGCCGGGAGAATGGATGTTGGAATAAGGCTGACTGTTGCTGGCACTTAACACTTCCGCCATATTGACACCTTTTTTTTCTGCAAACATGGCCAATTCATTGGCTAGTGCAATATTGACGTCACGATAGACACACTCGGCTACCTTGGAGAATTCGGCTGTTTGCAGTGAACTCACTTCAATTAATTCGCAGCCAAGGGTCTTTTGATAAAAGGTCGAAGCATGTTTAAGGCTCTTTTCGTTAATTCCGCCGATGACTTTCGGATAATGCTTTAAATCGTGGATAATCCGATTGGAATAGACCCGTTCAGGGCTATAGGCAAGAAAGAAGTCTTGGCCGGGACGCAACCCCGAAATGTCTTCTATCTTTTTACCGAATCGATTTTCAGAATCTCCGGGGGGAAGCGTTGTTTCAAAAATCACCAACGAATCTTCTTTAATGCCTTTAGCTATATCCGCGACGGCATGATCGATCATGTGATAATCTGTCTGGTTTTGGTCATCTGTTAAAACCGGGACAATCACAACGATTGTGTCCGCTTCAGCAACGGCCTCGGCAGTGGCTGTTGTAGCGGACAATGTATTATTTTTATGGGCCGTTGCAATAAGCTCATCTAATCCCGGTTCGTTGTTAATATGCGTTTTTCCCTGATTAACGGATGCGACGACATCGTGGTTGATGTCCGCGCCGACAACATGATAGCCGTTATTGGCAAAAATAGCTGCTAGGGGTAAACCGATTTTTCCGAGTCCTACAACGGCTACAGTTGATGTGGGTGGGTTTTGATCAATGCGCATATGATAACCTCATTTCTTTATAAACTCAAAACGATATACCCAATTTTATGCTGATAAAATGGCTCATGACTGTGCTTGTGCTTGATACGGCCGTATTTTGATTAAACCGCTTATGACCTGTCTTTGGCTAAACGGTCATAAACTGCGTACAGTCGTTTCGCCATGTGCTCCCAGCTGAAATGAGCTTCCATCGCCTGCCGGGCATTGAGGCTCATGGTGCGGATTTTGTCGCGGTTGGCATCAAGAAAATGAAGCGCCTGAACATAATCGTCGGCCGTTGCTTGTTGCTTGGGAACAACATGGCCGCATTGATACGTTTCAACAAATGTTTGCATATCTTTGCTTTGATTGGCTAAAACGGGCACACCATTGTTTAAATAACTGAAAAACTTGTTAGGCATTGCAAACCGCTGATTAAGTGAATGGGCTGTGTCCAGGTCGATCCAGCCCAAATCGGCCCCCTTCATCACGGAAGGAATCGCGTCATAACCTATCCACCCGGTGAAATGGACGTTTTCCTGTAAGTGGGGCGGAATCAGGTGTTTTAGGTCCTGATCGGCAGCTTTTTCACCTCCGATGATGATGAGGTTGAGTCGAAGTGTTTTGTGGCACTGTTCCAGAATGTCAATCAATTTATGAAAGCTGCCTCTGTTTTGATTCATTACCCCTTCGTAGGCGATGGTGAGTCCTTTTTTGTATCCTTGTCCCGGATGGTGGTCAGGTGTTAAAGGCGGCGCGTTATAAATAACTTCAGTTGGCAGATAGGGATTGATTGAACGGTACCATGATTTGATGGATGATGAGACGGTGATCACATAGTCCAACTCGTTCAGCATAAGCTTAAGCATTTGTTTCTTGGTGTTATAAATGTTTTGCGGTTGCTCGATTAGGGGGTCCGGATCCAATTCATGGCTGTCATAGATCAGTTTGGTTTGCTTTCCTTCTACAGCTAGGGCACGTTTGATGCCAATGCCTGAATAAAGGGAAAAAAACTCATGCGCATGGTAGTAATCAGCCTTTTGTTCAATGCCCAATTGTGTCAGCTGGTCGGTAAAACGATGATGGTGACCGGATTGAAGGTTGTGGTTGAGTTCTTTGATCCGTTTCTCAGGATGACGTTGCTCATAGGTTATGACGTTAATGCCTTCATGACCAAATACCGATGACCTGAATTGCTCATAAAAAATGCTGCCATCCACATCAAATAAATACCCCTTTTTCCTCGGGACGATCATGGTGACCTGATAGCCTTGTTGGTGTAAACTTTTCGCTTCCTTTTTAAAAATGCGCGCATCTAAAAACGGGTGCTCAGATACTAAAAAACAGACATTGTGATCCATTATTTTCCTCCTGCTGCAAGTTATCACGGTTTTTTAGTTTTATTCCATGGTATTGAGCATGGTGAGAAAACGTGTGTGTCAACGTCGGATCATCCTTTTGGCATGACGAATAGAATAGATTAATCGCATTGTCAGAAAGGGGAAAGGCTATGAAACTAATAACGATTACCGGTACAAGGCCTCAATTTATAAAAGCTGGCATGTTATCCAAGTTGTTTAGAGCCATGTCAGCGATTGACGAAATCATCGTGAACACCGGCCAGCATTATGATGACAATATGTCCACCGTGTTTATTGATCAATTGCAGCTGCCGGCACCAGACTATGATCTGGGGATAGGCTCCGGTTCTCACGGAAAACAAACGGCCGGCATGCTGACGAAACTGGAGGATGTCATGATGGCTGTGAAACCGGATATGGTGTTGGTGTATGGCGATACAAATTCGACACTCGCCGGAAGTCTGGCAGCATCAAAGCTTCATATTCCGGTTGCGCATGTGGAAGCTGGGCTGCGCAGTTTTAATAAAAAGATGCCTGAAGAAATTAACCGTATCGTGGCGGATCACGTATCTGATTGGCTGTTTTGCCCTTCGGAAACGGCTGTCAGTAATTTAAGACGGGAAGGTATTGAAAAGGGGGTCTATCGAACAGGTGATATCATGTATGATGCTGTCGTCCATTTTAAACCAGTGGCACTCGACTATTCCTCGATACGAAGGGACCTATCACTCCGGGAAAATGATTACTATTTGGCAACCGTTCACCGCGCGGAAAACACAGACGATCCCCAACGCTTACGATCTATTCTGGAAGCCTTAAACCAATTACACAAAAAGGTTGTCATTCCCATGCATCCCAGGACGAGACGCAAAATGGATGAATACCAGCTAATGGGCAATATAGCGCGTTCGTCGATAACCATCGTGAATCCACTCAATTATTTCGACATGCTAGCCCTTACTTCCGGTGCACGTGCGATTTTAACGGACTCCGGCGGGCTGCAGAAGGAGGCTTATATGCTCAGAGTACCTTGTATAACGCTGAGAGATGAAACGGAGTGGCCAGAAACGGTGCATGCCGGTTGGAATCAACTAACGGGTGCTGATACACAAAAGATTGCGGATACGCTTCAAGCGCTCCAGGTTCCCAACGAGCATCCACCACTTTTTGGAGATGGCAAAGCCGCACGAACCATAGCTGAAATTCTGATAAAAGAATGCAGTACTTAATAAGATGCCTATCATGCTAGAATGATGAAATGTACCATGCTGTCAGATTAAAAGAGGTGCCCTGCCTGGCACCTCTTCTATAATTGGTGATAAAGATCAATATACCGGTTCACCACGTTAGCGGTACTATGATGCTGTTTGACATATGCCCTTCCTTTAACCCCCAGCTCCTTCCATTGATCCGGCCGGCTGATTAAATCATGTAAAACAGCCGTGATGGTATGCGGTGTGGCGTTCACAATCGGCATTCCGGCCGGGTATTGATTGACCAGATCCTCTCTTATATAGCAGATAACCGGTTTACCCAAAGCCATCGCTTCAGTACTAAGATAACCGGGTGAGCCAATCCGCAATTGATCGATCACGATATCCGCCCTTGCCAACAGGTCCATTGTTTCTTGATGGTCCATCCCTTCAATTAGCCGGAAGTCAAATGCAACGCCAGCATTTTCCAACTGTTCAACGGCTTCCTGGATGAATTCAGTCCCCTTTAACTGACGTTTAGTCGGGGCATGCACGATGAGCGGTTTTGTCTTTCCCTTGGGGTAGCGGGGCTGAAGACTGCCAATATCGACAATATGAGGGATAACATGTGTTTCGTGATAGTAATCTTTAATATAGGATTCGATTTCATAGTCGAGTGCAATCGCATGGTCAATGTAATGGGATAGGGTGGTTAAATTTTCTCTGATCTTTTCCTCGCTCCATTCCGGTTTAACCCGGACAAACGGATTTTTGGTTTTCGCCGCGGATAATAGACGTGCATCAGACCCACGGTGGTGGGCCACCAGTTTCTTACCCGCTTTTTTCAATATTTCCAGATCACGTTTGTCCGGAAAAAATGTGCCTCCGAAGTGAAAGTGAAAGATATCATATTCCTTTATTGCGTTGTTCATATATTTCTTGATTTTTCCTTCCCGCAAATGGTTTGGCACTTTCTCTAGGTTCAGGCAAACATCTGATTCAAAGTTGTACCGATTACCATAGAAATGACAGGCTGTTGCTTTAATGCCTTTCGAACGGAGTGCCCGGCATAAGTTGATCATGGGTAATCCGCCTTCAGGAATATGCAATACGCGCAACGTTTTCACCCTTTCTGTTTAATACGTGTCATGTCTGTTAATTGACAGAGAGCCAATGGTAAATATTAAACAATCGTTTCTCCATTTTTTCCCACGAATAAATTTTCTCCATTGCTTTACGGCCGTTTTGACTCATCTCCTGTAACGTATTCCGATGTTGATGCAAATAGAGAAACACGTCCGCATAGTCTTGCGGTGTGGGTTCTGTTTTATCAATCACATAACCACACTTGTGTTGACGGATAAAGCGTTCCATTTCCTGACATTTATTGGTGACAACGGGGACGCCGCTATTAAGATAACTGAAAAATTTATTCGGCAGTGAGTAATCTTGATTAAGAGAACGTTCGACATCACTTAAGTCAATCCATCCGATATCAACATCCTGCATATGCTGTGGAATGGTGTGGTAATCGACCCACCCGGTTAACGTGATCGTCCGCCTAAGATGATTTGGTATCACCACCGAACTGCCATGTTGTTTTCCGCCGATAATTTTGAATTGAAAATCAGTTTTCGCCGCACATATTTCTGAAATGTGAATGATTTTGTTCTGACTTCCTTTCCGGTCGTCGATGTTTCCTTCATAACCAACGCTTAACCTGTCGGAATGAAACGATTTAGGCTGCTGGTTTTTGTTGAGCGGCGGGGAATTATAAATGACTTCCACCGGCAATCCGGGCATATGGGACTGATACCAGGCCTTAATCGACTCGGAAACCGCTATGACATAATCCACGTCCTGCAGCATGACCAAGAGTTGTTGCTTCAACAGCTTTCTTTTTTCCTCCGAGTTTCTTGGGTGCAAAGGATCAGGCGTCAGCTCATGGCTATCGTAAATTAATTTGACATCTTTTCCTTTCTTTTTCTTCATCAACCGTTTGATGCCAACACCCGCAAACAGTGACAGGTACTCATGGGTATGATAGATGTCAGCATCTTCCTGGATGGCAAGTTGTGTTAAAGGGTTATGAAAACCTTGACGTTCCCACATCTGTTCGTCATTCAGTACTTTATTCAAGGGCCGTCTGCTGTTTTCCGCATTGTAGGTGACAATTTTGATGCCTTCATGGGTAAACACTTTACTCCGGAATTGTTTTTTAAAAGGGGTACCATCAATGTCAAATAAATGTCCGTTTTTCTTTGGGACAATCATCGTGACACGGTATCCTTTTTTCTGCAGGCTTTTTGCTTCTTTCTTAAAAATTCTGGCGTCCAAAAATGGATGATAGGCAACGACCATACAAATTTTTTTAGCCATGACAATCCACCTTTCCTGCTTGTTCATTCCTTGTTGGGATTGTGAGGTATCTTTTCGACAAAACAGCGACAGACTGATGTCCATCGCTTTTTATTTCCATTAAGGGTTAAGTTTTTTCGCAGGAACGCCTGCAACCGTGACGGCATCACTTATATCTTTCGTTACGGCAGCCCCGGCGCCGATGATACTGTTGCGGCCAATTGTCACACCGGGCAGCAATGACGCATTATTACCGATTTTCGCTCCCGTTTTAATATAGGGACCATTCAGGGTAACGCTTTGAGCTCCCATATATTTATCATTCGCCATGGATACACACGGCCCGATAAAAACATCGTCCTCCAATGTTGTATCCCCGGTTACATAGGCTTGTGTCTGAATGGTGCAGGATTTTCCGATTCTGGTATTTAATTCGACAATCGCTGCTCTCCCGACCACTGACGCATCACCAATCGAGACATTCTCCCGGATACTTGCGTGATCACCGACAAAGACGTTTTTACCGATACGTGTCCCGGCGTAGACAGACGCCAAGTGCCCAATCGTCGTACCCGTCTGAATCGTTAGCTGATCTCCTCTGTCAGCGACGTTTCGCATTCGCTGGTTGACCGCTGGTTTAATGCCAAGGACACAATTGCTGCCAATGGTGACATCATCACCAATCTGAGTGCCTTTTAGAATGGTCGTATTATGGCCGATCGTCACATTCTCCCCTATGACAACGTCTTTCTCAATGACGACATGCTTTCCGATTTGTGCTGTTTCGGGAACAGAAGACAACGGAATCCCTCCTTATTGATCAACAATCTGTTCGATGCGTTTAATAAGCTGCTCTGACCGCTGCTCTAAGGTATGCCGTTCATGAACAAAACGATAGCCCTGATCAGCTATTTTCTGTCTTTCTGTTTCATGTGCTAAATAATATGCGGCTTTGTCTTGAAAGTTGTGTTCGTTTATCGGAACGAAGTGAAAATCGGGAATAAAGCCTAAATCCTCCAGTTCCTTGAAGGTTGGTGCCAGGAGGAGTGTTCGGCAGGCGAGTGCCTCAAAGTATTTAATAACTGGGTAATTCAATCGTGATGGACTGGTGAAAAAGATCCGCGCTCGGTTGAGTTCCTTTGCATACGTTTGGCCCATAACATGCCGGCCTTCGTCTTCTTTGGAAAAATTCCGATAGCCCGGATGGCGATGATAGACAAAACGCGCGTCACCCTGATAGGCATCGAGAATCCGTTGCCGTAATGGATAAACCTCGTTCACAGCCCCCATCATTAATAGACGGATGTCTTTTTTGAGCCCATAGTCTTTATAGAGCGTTGTGTTGACAAAGTGGGGGAGCCACTCCATTTTCGCTTTAAATGACGGATAGGTGGTTAAAAATGGGTCCCGGACGGCGGTGAACAGATGTGTGATGTTATTTTGTTCAATGTAGTTTTTTCGGAGTTTCGTAAGCCGATGGACATCATTGACAAATAAGCCAGTTGGAATATCAATATGGGCAAGCCCTTTGATCAGGGGATACAGTTTCCGGTCCAGATCATTCAGTAGTAGTATAAAATCCGGCCGACCTGGAAGCTGTTTCGTAATATGGCTGATATGGCCTGGTTTTCGCCATAACGTTAACTGGACCTTTTTCGCCATTTCCTGTTCCAAATAATAAAAGTTTTTATTCAACTGTCGGGACGTATCTTCGGCAATCAGCAAAATATGCAGCATATCGTCACCTCCTTGTTTCTTATCATCAGCAGGACACAGGCCAATTTTAGTTTGATTGGTATGATAGTCTACCTCGTGTAAAAGCTGGCGCATAAGATAAAGTAGTATTCTTTCCGCATCTAACGGGCAGCAAGATCCCCACGACAAAACACGAGGTAATCCTCAGAAGAATAAGTGGGCGAACATGCTTCCCGTAAATGCCCGATTCATTCAACTATCAATCAGTGGCGGCTTATACCCACCTGCTGATTGAAGTTTTATTTTATCAAGAGTGAGGCGATTCGCTATGAAAGTCGGTGTGATTGGAACTGGCAATATGGGAGAAAATCATGTGCGAACGTATTTATCGATGAATGACCATTGCCAGCTTATAGGGATATACGATGATGATGAACAAAAAAGGCGTCAGGTTGCTAAAAAATATAACGTTGAACCGTTTCAATCCGTCGATGACCTTCTTGCGTCGGTTGATGCTGTCAGTATAGCGGTGCCGACAGAATTCCATTATGAAACCGGATTGGCCTGTATCCGACACAACGTTCATATGCTGATGGAGAAGCCGTTGACCAGTACAATTGCAGAGGCTGATGATTTAATCTCGAAGGCCATGGAAGCAGGTGTCAAACTTCAAGCAGGCCATATTGAGCTTTACAATCCGTTCATCCAGGTGCTCAAAGAAATGCTGAAACACGAGTCCGTTATCGGGTTGGCTTTCCACAGAATAAGCCCTGCTGATGTCACGCTTAAGCAAGTTGACGTGGTCAAAGATTTAATGATTCATGATATTTATATGCTAAATGAATGGCTTCAGGATGACACGCCGGAACTAAATGCTTTCGGTAAAGTCATCGGGAATACCCCGACACACGCGGCAGCTGTGATTCGGACGTCACAAGGGATAACTGCCCAGCTGACGGCAAGTTTTATGTCAGAAAGAAAAGTCCGGACTATGCAAATCCTGACAGAGGACGCCTTTATTGAGGCAGATATATTGAACAGGACAATCAATGTAACGCGTGTGTTTGCCGAGAAAACGGGTCATCATCCGATCCCGGTCTCACAAACGATTCGGATCGGGGATTCAGTACAGCCATTATATCTTCAGTTAATGGATTTTATCGCGTGTATTAAGTTCGGTTCAGAGCCTTCCATTACCGGTAAGGAGGGAAGGCAGGCACTTAGGATGGCCAATCGGATTACGGATGCGATTGTTCATGCTGGTGATTCGTATTATTAGCTATTTGTATGCCGTCCGAATCGATTTTATCCCGCATGTAACTGACAGGTCGACAAAAACTCGCGCGTCCTGTTGCATTGTCGACACTAGCACATCCTGTGTGTCTATTTAACGTTTCGCTTTATTTTAAAAAGCGTTAATCATATCGATCGTTTCCGCTGGATTTACCAGTGGAATAAGTATGGCAAGTAAAAATCCCCCGGCAGGTTAGTGCCGGGGGATTTGTCATGGAAGGTGTGTGTTCATTTAGTCTGGTGTTTATGCCGCAGCAGGGAAGCGAACAAAATTGATAGCGCCGACTGACAGGTATAGTGTGTTATTATCCCCATAGCCACTGTCAATTTCAACAACAAGCACCAAATTCGCAGTAACGGTTGAGAGGACACCTTCTATTAAATTGTTATCCGTAGCGACTTCGACCCTTGAGCCGATTCGTCTGGCCAGTTCAGCAGCAAACGTATCTTGAAACATGTGAATCCCTCCTTATAATTCACTGACCAATTCAATGTCTTCCATCGGTACAAGTACTTGCGCACCATCAGCTTCTACCAGTACAACATAGTCATTCTGCACTGAAATCAGCGTACCGGTGACCGGTCCAAAAGGCGTGGTAACTTCTACTTGTTCATTCTGTAAATCCAGTAGTACATCTCGCATTGTTGTCGGAGTGGAAGGGGCAGGGTCAGTGGGTGTGTCTGTTCCACCATCCGAACCGAAACCTACATTCAGCCCGGCATTGAGATCGATGCCTGGTAGGTCAATTGACACATTATTATTCAAACTGCTATCTGTGCTGTCATCAACTAAATTTTGCGATAATTGATTGGCCAGTTGTAATAGACGTCGTTGACGATTTGTCAGATTAGCCACAGCTCATCATTCCTTTCTTAATGACAGATTTTTAATGGTCTCACCCATTAAAGGATTTTTTTAAGACCGGGGAAGTGGAAATCGTAAATGTTTTTTCGTTTGACCGGCTTCCCCGGACGGTTGATTTGGTCTATTAAAGGATATCCAGGGAGGCGACAATGGCAGCTAAGACCTGGAATAACAATTGGATGTTGATGGCGATATCGGTATCGGTTGTGGTGATTTCAACATCTTTGGACTGTTCAACAATCGTCTTTTGGCGGTTACCCTGTCTTGTGTTGACCACTTGTCTGAAGTCCTGTGTGAGGTCTCTTGATTGTGTCCCATCGCCAATCGCAATATTAATCACGGCTGCAATGGCTGCTTCAATACCGAGCTGTAGAGAGACAGCCGCCTGTCTGTCAGTTGTTGTGACGTCAATATTTTCGGAGTCTTTAATGATAATCCATTCATCTGATATTTGTTGGCTGGATGCAGATTCGCCCGCATCCTGCACGACAGTTGCATCACTTTGGTCCCTTGTATGATCATCACAATGATCCAGAGCACGCCATTCCGTCTTCGTCATATGACTCATGTTTTCCAACTCCTTTCGTTAATGGTTACAAGACGTCGACCATGACAACCAGGGTTATCAGCAATTGCAGCAGAACCTGAATATTAATGGCGACATCTGTGTCTCTCGTGGTTACCGTGGCGTCTTTGGTATTATAGATATAGATTTTTTGTTTATTGATTTGTTCGGCATTAAATTGCTGGAAGAGGTCTTGCGATATCGCTTCACTCCGTCCTGAATCAGCAATCGCAATATTCAGTACTAACGCTATGGCCAGCTGTAAACTGGCTTGAAGTGAAACCCCAATTTGTGTGTCTCTTGAATCAACTGTGATATTACAGGATTCCTTCACCCAAATCATTTCAGCTGATTCCTGATCCATAAAGGAATATTGGCCTTCATCTTGTGAGACGGTTGCATGGGGATCGACTTCGACCATTTCAAACCGGCCATGCTGGTCATGGTGGTCATGTTTTTTATATTTTTCCCTGCATTTGCCGCATTGGTTGTAACCAGGTTCACAGTCGGTGGATCCGCAGTCCTGGCAGCAGTGTTGATTGTGTTGATGTCTGTATTGGTGTTTATCCCTGCATTTGTCGCATAAATGACGGTCAGGGGCACAATGGGTGGTTCTACATTCGTGACAGTGGTGTTGATGGCCGTATTTGCGTTTATCCCTGAGGTAAAAGTACTTACTCTTGTTGCCATAAGGGTTCATAGTACTGTGCCGCTTATCTGATCTCATATTAACACTCCTTTCTTTTGTTAATATTACTCTATGGTTGTTCCTACTAATCAGATTGCACGGATTCACTAGATTATCGTTTTTTAGCAAAAATTAAAGAAAACACCTATGAAATGGGTGTTTTCTTTAATAGACTCCTATTTATCTGTTTCTGTTTTATTTTTTTCCCCTTGATTGAATTGCTCCACCTGTGTCCTCAAGTCTTCAACCATATCCTTCAGCATTTGTTTCTGATCATTTGACATATTGTTTTTGACTTCTTCAGGTTTTACATTGTTTTTGCGGAATATATCATCAATCATGACTTTGACAACTTTTTCGGGGATGGCATTGTGATTGGCTGATTTATTGTCCATATGCATATCACCTGCTTTCCTTAAGCTTTGGTTTATCCTATGGCTCACAGCCGATTTTGATTGGATTGTTGTCTATGATTTTGCGGGAAATGGTCAATTGGCGATAGACTATTATCCTATGAGAGATATATGAGAGACAGATATCCGTGGTTGAGGGTCATAGGAAGCGTAAAGTGGATTGGTCTGCCTGATCAAAGGTTGAATGGCCTGTCACGAGAGGTGAATAGCCAGAAATTGGAGAAAGTGGCCAGATTATCGTTAAAGGTGGTCAGGTTGTTTTCAACGTGGCTGATTGATGGCTTAAACCGGTCGAAATATAACAAAAAGCGGCCGTCTGACACTTAGAAAACATCACTGGTCCGATCAACCCATCTTATTCCAGGAATCCTTCATAAATTTTGCTTAATTTTTCTTCAAACAAATCCATATGGACGATACGGGCTTCACGCAAATATTCCTTGCCATCGCCAAATAGCAGTATGACCGGCACTGTGAAGATTGAAAAATGTCCAGCAATGGCTTCCAGTTCATCAGCATTGACATGGCCCATTTGCACTTCCGGGTAGTCTTCCAGGAGCTCTTGCACCTGGGGCAGCAATCCGTGACAGACGCTGCAGCCGGTACGGGAAATGAACAGGAGAGCCAATGGATGATTGGCGATGAAATGATCAACATGTTCCAGTGTGTTTACGTCTGTGTACTTCTTCATGACCATGTCTCCTTTCCGGCGAGCCCTTGCCCAAAAATGAACTGCCGCCAAGCAGGGCGACAGTTTTGGATTAATCTATATCAAACGGAGGAGGTGGGATTCGAACCCACGCGGCGCTTACACGCCCTAACGCATTTCGAGTGCGTCCCCTTCAGCCGGGCTTGGGTACTCCTCCAAATGGTGCTGGTGAGAGGACTTGAACCTCCAACCTCATCATTACGAGTGATGCGCACTGCCGATTGTGCTACACCAGCATGTAGATGACAACTTTTAAGTCCATTGAAAATAATAATATAAATGTTTTATTTGTGCAATGGATTTGACTGGAAATTGTAGAATTGAATTTTGCGGAAATTTTTTTATAAGCCTAAATTCCCTCGATCATCCGCCAAACCGTCGAATAGCGCTTCTAACCGCCCGAATGGCCCTGAGATTCCGCCAAACCGTCGAATAGAAGGCTTCTAATCGCCCGAATGGCCTTGGGATTCCGCCAAACCGTCGAATAGCGCGCTTCTAACTGCCCGAATACCCCTGGGATTCCGCTGAACGGTCGAATAGAACGCTTCTAACCGCCCGAATGGCCCTGAGATTCCGCCAAACCGTCGAATAGCGCGCTTCTAACTGCCCGAATACCCCTGGGATTCCGCTGAACGGTCGAATAGAACGCTTCTAACCGCCCGAATGGCCCTGAGATTCCGCCAAACCGTCGAATAGCGCGCTTCTAACTGCCCGAATGACCCTGAGATTCCGCCAAACCGTCGAATAGCGCGCTTCTAACTGCCCGAATACCCCTGGGATTCCGCTGAACGGTCGAATAGAACGCTTCTAACCGCCCGAATGGCCCTGAGATTCCGCCGAACGGTCGAATAGCGCGCTTCTAACTGCCCGAATGACCCTGAGATTCCGCCGAACGGTCGAATAGAAGGCTTCTAACTGCCCGAATGGCCCTGAGATTCCGCCGAACGGTCGAATAGAACGCTTCTAACCGCCCGAAAGACCTTGGAATTCCGCCGAACGGTCGAATAGAAGGCTTCCATTAGCCAAAATCGACTCAATGGTCAGCCAAAAGACATAATTATTCTGGTAAAAAACGCATTAATATAGAAGAGGGTAATGCCAAGCGTAAAGTGCACTGCCAGCAATGGATTTGACTGGAAATGTTTCTGCGCTTAAATTGATAAGTACAGGGAACAGTAACAGTGGAGGTGATCTCGTGACAGTTGAAGGTTATATCAGGTTAGGTCTCGCACTCGTTGTTTTGGTTATGATTGTGATCATTCTCTACCGCTTTAATGCTGGCAAAAGTACCCGGCGGAAAAGTTCACTGGAAATCATGCAAGAGCGCTATGAAAAAGGTGAGATCACGAAGGAAGAATATGAAGAGGCTAGAAAAAGGCAAGGAAAATAAAGCAAGCTGTCACTTGCCACAATATTTTCCGGCAAGTAACAGCACAATTTAAATACTTTTCTGGAGCAGATGTTTGATATCGTCCGTTTGACCTTTATGAAACCAATCGACGATCCTGCTTCCGATAACGACACCATCGCAGTTGGAACCCAGTTCATGCGCCTGTTCCGGTGTGGCGACACCGAACCCGGCCAAAACCGGTGTATCGGTCATTTGTTTCAGATTCTGTAAATATGTCTTAACGCTGTTTTCATGTGACGTCCGTGCGCCGGTCGTTCCTTTGACCGAAACGGCATAAAGGAAACCTTCTGATCGCCCGGCAATTTCAGTAAGCCGCTCGTCCGGACTGGTCACAGCGGCCAGGCGGATATTGGCGATCGCATATTGTTTAAGAAAGTCAGTGATTAGGGCTTCTTCTTCCAATGGCAAATCAGGTATGATGACGCCATTTACCCCTGCGCTTGCACACGTTGCCGCAAACGTTTCTGGCCCGAACGTGAAGATCGGATTCAAATACGTCATCAAAATAACGGGAATGGACCGCTCTTCCTTGAAACTTTCCAATGTTTCCAGAACACCTTGCAACGTTGTGCCGTTTTCCAGTGCCCGCTGTCCGGCGTCTTGAATCGTCGGCCCGTCTGCTGTCGGATCGGAAAAGGGAATTCCCAGTTCAACAGCTGCTGCACCGCAATCTTCAAGAAACCTAAGCCGTTCCGCTAGTACATCAAGGCCGCCATCACCGGCCATGATATAGGGGACGACAATGTTCTCGCCTGCTGTACGTTTTGCCTCCAATGCTTTAGCCAAAAATTGATTACGCATCTACACGACCTCCCAGTACATCTTTAACCGATTCAACATCTTTGTCGCCACGGCCGGATAAACAGATCACAAGGGATTCTGTCTCATCCATTTCGCTTGCCTGTTTCATCGCGAACGCTACCGCATGGGCACTTTCCAAAGCCGGGATGATCCCTTCCGTTTGGGAGAGGAACTTAAAGGCGTCGATAGCTTCCTGGTCTGTGACAGATGTGTAGGTTACCCGGCCCTTTTCATGAAGGTGGCTGTGTTCAGGGCCAACCCCGGGATAATCAAGGCCTGCTGAAATGGAATGGGCTTCTTTAATCTGGCCGTGTGTATCCTGGAGCAGATGTGTCATCGTGCCATGCAAAACACCAACGCTTCCAGCTGTTAACGTTGCGGCGTGTTGATGGGTCTCAATGCCACTCCCACCGGCTTCCACGCCATAAATGCCGACATTTTCATCCTGAATGAACGGATAGAACATCCCCATGGCATTACTACCGCCGCCGACACAAGCGATAACAGCATCCGGCAATTGTCCCGCGGCTTCTTGATGCTGCTGTTTGGCTTCTTCACCAATCACCGACTGAAAATCCCGCACCATTTGTGGAAAAGGATGGGGCCCGACAACAGAGCCGATGATATAGTGGGTATCTTCCACATGACTGACCCAGTAACGCAATGCTTCATTGACCGCATCTTTCAGAGTACCGCTGCCCTGTGAGACACTTTCAACCTTGGCGCCAAGCAGTTCCATCCGGAAAACATTCAGTTTTTGTCGGCGAATGTCCGCCTCACCCATGAAAACAACGCATTCCAACCCAAGCAGCGCACAAACCGTCGCGGTTGCCACACCATGCTGGCCGGCCCCGGTCTCAGCAACAACTTTCTTCTTGCCCATCCGGCGTGTCAAGAGGGCTTGACCGATCGTATTGTTGATTTTGTGGGCACCGGTATGGTTCAAGTCTTCACGTTTCAAATAAATCTTCGGGCCGCCCAGTTTTTCCGACAGGTTTTTGGCATGATAGAGCGGTGTTTCCCTTCCGACATAGTTTTTTAAATAATCGTCCAGTTCCCCCCGAAAAGCTGGATCGTTCATCGCTTCCGTGTAAGCTTCTTCCAGTTCAAGCAGAGCCGGCATCAGCAATTCGGGAACAAACCGCCCGCCGAAATGGCCATATTTGCCTTTTGTGTCAGGAAATGTATAGGCTGTCATGTCAATCATCCTTTCCTCTTGGCGTTGTTGATAAATTGATTGATTTTTTCAAGGTCTTTCGTACCGTTTGTTTCCACGCCGCTCGATACGTCCACTCCGGCTGGTCTGCTGGTCGCAATCGCTGTTTGCACATTTTCCGGTGTCAATCCGCCGGCGAGAATCGTTTTTTGCGGATCAAGGTCACTGTTTGCCAGCTGTGTCCAGTCAAAGGTTGTGCCATTGCCGCCTCGATTAGGACCTTTAGGACTGTCAACTAGGTAATAATCACACGGATAAGCCTTTATCGCTGCCGTGTCATGTTTGCCCATCCGGAAGGCCTTGATAATAGGATAAGGAAGCTCTTCGGCAAATGACGGCGATTCGTCCCCGTGAAGCTGAATGATATCCAACCCGGCTTGTTCGGCAGTCTGTATGATGGTGTCGTATGATGCGTTGACGAACACACCGACTTTTTGCATGGTGGATGGCAGGGCAGCGCTTATATCCCCTGCCTGTTCCGGTGTCAGCTGGCGTTTGCTCGGTGCGAAAACAAACCCGATAAAATCGGCTCCATCCCTAACAGCCGCTTGTGCCGCTTCAATTGTCGTAATACCACAAATTTTAACGCGCATTTGATCGTCCTCCTTTCGAGAGCGGAATTTGTAAGTCGCTGATCGTTCCCGGCAAGTCACCGGCACGCATCAAGGTTTCCCCGACAAGGACAGCGCTGGCACCATGTTGGGCTGCCTGTTCGACATCCTGGCGTGATTGAATGCCGCTTTCGCTGATGAGAATGGTGTCCGGATTCGTCACCATCGATGCCAGCCGACCGGTCGTGCCTAAATCAACCGCAAATGTTTTTAAATTCCGGTTGTTGATGCCGATAATGCCAGCCCCTAATTCAATGGCTGTGGTCATCTCTTGTTCGTCGTGCACTTCACAAAGGACATCCAGCCCCTGTTCTTTAGCATACGTGTTAAGCACCTGTAATTTGGACGGGGACATGGCCGCGACGATTAAGAGAATGATGGATGCGCCCGCCGCTTTGGCATGATCAATCTGGATCTTATCAATAAAAAAATCCTTGCAAAGCAGCGGGAGATTGACGGCTTTACGGACGGCACGCAAATCATCCATCGACCCCTGGAAAAATGTTTTATCGGTCAAAACCGATATGGCACCAACACCACTGGCTTCATATAATGACGCTTGTTTGACCGGATCTACTTCCAGATCAATCGACCCTTTGGAAGGTGAGGCCCGTTTGATTTCAGCAATGATGCGCATACGTTCTGTGTTATGAAAAGACTTGGCGATGGATGGTACCTGATTGGCTTCTGCTGGCATATCAGCTAATGATTGTTTTTTTAATTGTTCAATTTCCATTTCTTTTTGCTGGAGAATTTTATCCAAAATCGTCATGTCAGATCACCTCACTTGTCACGTTATGACTGAATTCGGCCAGACGCTCCAATTTTTCCAATGCAGCGCCACTTTGAATGCTTTCGGATGCTTTTTGGATACCGTCCGTGATGGATGAGGCAGCCCCGTTGGCGAACAGGCCGAGTCCGGCGTTCAGCAGGACTGTATCGAGGTGTGGGCCTGGTTCTCCATTCAGGACACGGCGTAAAATACGTGCATTGTCCCGGGCATCACCACCCCGGATTTTCTCGTTTGAATAAACAGGTAAGTTAACGTCGGACGGATGGAGTGTAAATGACGTCACGTTCCCATTCTCCAGGAGTGTCAGATGGTTCTCGCCGGCAAGTGATGCTTCATCCATATAACCCGCGCCGTTAACAACCAGTGCGCGTTTGCGCCCCAGCTGATTGAGTGCTTCAGCCAAAAGCGGCAGCATATCCCGGCGATACACACCTAAAAGCTGGGTGTCGAGACGGACCGGATTGGTCAGCGGACCGATCAGGTTAAAGATCGTCGGGATGCCTAAGTTTTTCCGGACGGTCGCGAATCGTTTCATACCGGGAAGAACATTGGGCGCAAACAAAAAGGCGATGTTGTTTTCGTCAAGCATTTTCTCCACATGTTCCTTGGAAAACGACAGGGAAATGCCGAGATGCTCCAATACATCAGCACTTCCTGTTTTACTCGTAATGCTGCGGTTGCCGTGTTTGGCCACTTTAACCCCGGCGCCGGCAATCACAAATGCCGCGGTTGTACTGATATTGAAACTGTGTGAACCATCGCCGCCCGTACCACAGTTATCCATCACATTCGTGAAGGCAGCGGTCGTTTGACTGGACTGTGAGCGAATCACCTCCACAAGCCCGGCAATTTCTTCAGGTGTCTCCCCTTTAGCACGTAAGGCGGTCAGAAACGAGGCGAGCTCACTCTCGGTCATATGATCGGCAAATGACGCTGTGGCGGCCTCTTTCATTTCCTGCAAGGTTAGATTTTCCTTGTTCAACAGTTTTTCAAGATATTGTTTCATGTTAAAACCCCTTTTCAATCAGATTGGTAGATGCTGGAATCAGCCATATCACGGTCAGCCTGATGTCACATTATAGTTGGTCACTTCCATCAAGGCTTTTGCCTTGTTTAATGTTTCATAGTATTCAGTCTCCGGATCAGAATCGGCCACAATACCAGCACCGGCTTGTAAATAGGCCAGACGATCTTTGATGACGAGGGATCGGATGGCCAGTGTCATGTTTAAGTCGTGATTGAAGTTGATATAGCCGACACCACCACCATAAAAGCCGCGTCGTTTATCTTCCAGCTGATTGATGATTTGCATGGAACGCACTTTTGGTGTACCGGAAACGGTGCCGGCGGGTAAACACGTGATGAGTGCATCAAGACTGGTAAAATGTTCGGACAGCTTTCCGCGCACTTCGGAAACCATATGCATCACGTGCTGATAGTTTTCCACTTTCATATAACTGGGGACTGTCACACTATCTTGTTCACAAATATGACTGAAATCATCCCGGCTTAAATCGACCAGCATTTCATGTTCAGCTATTTCCTTTTTGTCTGTCACGAGATCCCTCATCAGGGCGCCATCTTCCGCTTTCGTTCTCCCACGGGGCCGTGTGCCGGCAATTGGATTCGTGATCACATCCCGGCCGTGTATTTGCACCAGGCTTTCCGGTGAAGCTCCCAATACGATGTAATCATCAAAGTCGATATAAAACATGTAAGGTGATGGGTTGGCTTTACGCAGTTTTCGGTAAAACGCAAATGGATCACTCTTGATCGGTGCTTTCATCCGCTGCGACAGCACAACCTGAAAGACCTCACCCTGGTTGATATGGTCTTTCGCTGTTTGGACATTTTCCATAAACTGTGCTTTATCCATCTCCGGCTGAAACGCAATTGATTCGTCTGTTGTCAGGTCAGCTGTCGGAAACGGGATCAATGCTTTTTTCAACAATGCCAGCCGTTCGTCAAGTACGTGTTCCGACTGCTGATCCAGATTCACCGCGATAAGGAAAACCGACTCATCGCTGTGGTCATAAACGATAGCGTTTTGGTAAAGCATGAAATGAGTCTCCGGCATGTTAATCTCGTCCGGCAAGTCGCCACCAATGTTCTCGTAATTCCGGATGGCGTCATAGCCAATATAACCGATAGCACCGCCAAAAAATGGGAAAGGCAGATCCACATCCAACTTGGGCATTTTGTTTTGTAAAACCGTTAAAACAGGTTCATTCCGGTGTTCTGTGGTTTCCTCTCTATGATGCAAAATGGTCGTGGCATCGTGACTGCCTTTGAGCTCCTGATAGGGGTTCGCCCCGATAAAGGAATACTTGCCTTTATCCTCATGCTGCAGTGAACTTTCCAGTAAAAATTTTTTTGTGCCGTAAAGGTTTTCGTATATCCCGATTGGGGTCAATGTATCGGCATTCAGCTTGATGTACTTATAGGGAAGAATTTTGGTTTCACTCATTTTGGCAAAACTCCTTTCACGGAAATAATAATAAAAAAATCCTCTGCAACCACACAGACGTGTGATTGCAGAGGACGGTTGTGACCGTGGTGCCACCTCTTGTTGGAGACAATGTATCTCCATCTCTGTTCGGATACGGGAGATAAAGCAGATTTTAATACGCCAGCTTTCATGAACGGCTGACCGCACTTTTCTTCCTATATCCTATCCGTGTAACGGCGGAACTCCGTGTTTCCATACTGTCATTTCAGGAAACCTCTCGTAAGTCCATTCAGCCATGATTCACGTACCGGTATCCCACCGTCACCGGCTCTCTTAAACGCTTCACGAAAGCTTACTCCTCTTACTCGGCGATTTAAAAGCTTTGCAGTTTTTTTAAAAAGATAAAAAAGTATAATATTTCAGGTGACGTTTTCAATCGTGAAATCGGCTGGTTCGCCGATTTCTTCAAGTTTGACTTCCGGCCTCTGACCTCTGAATAGACGCACCAGCATTTGAAACCAAATAAAAAAGGGTCCTCATCTCAAAAAAAGGACGAGGACCCCGTGGTGCCACCTTTGTTAGCTGCCGTCAGCTCACTTTGCCATACTAAACAAGCGCGTGTTTAATATGTGTCCCGTATAACGATGGGATCAAGTCGCCAAAGCCTACTGCAAATATGATTCGGTTTGGAGCTCGGAAGTCCATTCATCTGTTGTCCACATCGGTTCACACCAGCCACCGACTCTCTTGTGTAAGACGGACAGATTACTACTCTTCGTCATAGCTTGCGTTCGATTGATTTATTATTTTCCATCATAGAGCTGTTTTCTTCTGCTGTCAAGTGGTTTTTGAAAAAAATAATAATGCTGTTTCAAACAGGCCGTCATGTGCTATTTTAGATATAGACATTTTTTCATAAAAAGGGAGTTCTGAGACATGCCAAAGAAAAAAGTAGGCATTATTTTTGGTGGTAAATCGGCTGAGCATGAGGTGTCATTGCAATCAGCTAAAAATATTGTTGATGCGATTGATCAGGATAAATATGAGGTTGTATTAATTGGAATTGATAAGCAGGGGAAGTGGCACATCAACGACCAATCAACCTACCTGCTTAATGCGGAAAATCCGAAATTGATTCAATTAAACAAATCCAATGAAGCAGTCGCTATCGTACCTGGTGAGACTGATCACCAACTAGTAAGGGCAACCGATGCAGGCTTGCTTGATCAATTGGACGCGGTGTTTCCGATTGTCCATGGCACATTGGGTGAAGACGGTAGTTTGCAGGGGATGATGCGGATTGCGAATCTGCCGTTTGTCGGAACCAGTGTGCTCGGTTCGGCCATTTGTATGGATAAAGATATCGCCAAGCGGCTGCTGGCGAGTGCCGGAATAAACGTGGCGAATGGCTTGGCTTATTCGCGTGCGCGGCGTGACCAGATTGATTTTGCGGACGCTAAAGCGCAGCTGGGTGTGCCCATGTTCGTCAAGCCGGCGAACCAGGGGTCGTCTGTCGGCGTCAGCAAAGTATCAACGGAAGCGGCATTTAATCAAGCGATCGATGAGGCCTTTCAGTATGATCAAAAAGTGGTCATCGAAGAAACGCTGGTAGGCCGGGAAATCGAGTGTGCCGTATTGGGTAATGAAAATCCAAAAGCTTCGATCCCCGGCGAAATTTTGCCGCAAACGGAATTTTATTCATATGAATCGAAATATATCGATGAAACCGGCGCGATCTTGGAAATGCCGGCTGATTTGACGGAGGAGGAAGTGAACAGACTGCAGCATGTTGCTGTTGAGGCTTTCAGGACGCTTGAATGTGAAGGCCTAGCCCGCGTGGACTTCTTTTTGACTGAGGATGGCGATGTTTATGTCAATGAGGTTAACACGCTGCCCGGATTCACCCGAATTAGCATGTATCCGAAATTATGGGAAATCAGCGGTGTCTCCTATCCGGACTTGATTGATAAGCTGATTGAACTGGCCATTGAACGCCATCAGCGGAATCGTACGCTGAAAAGCGCTGTATGGGATGAGGAATAGCGGCAGAAGTGCAGTATGTTCCGGATAAGGTTGGTAGAAGCTTTAGACGGGCAGAAATATCATTAGAAGCGTGAGATTATCAGCAGAAGAGCGGAAATATCGACAGGAGCGGATAAGAATCTGCAGAGGATCCTCGTCCTCAACCAAAAAAAGGCTGCCCCTTTGTGGTAAGTAGTTCACTTACGGTGGAGAAAAAATAAAAACACAATACATTTAGCGTACTAAATCACATAACATTTAGTACGCTATTTTTTACTGGTATGACAACGTTTGAATGAATTATTCAACATTTTATCATCCTTATTAGCACCATAAATAACAAAGTGACAATAAATATTGTCATTGTCCTAAACGTATTGATAAAACGGGTCGTAATTGCTTTGCTAAAATATCCTTTAAAATAAGTGCTAATTTAGCGTATAGTTTGTAAAGAGAGAGATGCATTTTTGAAATTTAACCAGGTATTCTGAATCTTTATGTTAAAATAAATCTAAATCTTATGAGAAAAATATATTCAAAGAAACGAATCAGGATTGTTTATAAAAGGGGTTTGATGAAATGGGCAAAGACAAAGAAACGCCTGAAGAAAGAAGAGAGAGGCTGAGGCAACAAGAGTGGGAAAACAACCCATCTGGCAGCTTGAAGGATTCACTGAATAGAGGTGCTAATGGAAGTCTTGTTGATTTAGTAGGAAGTTTAGGTTGGAAGGGCACTGGAATACTTATTCTTATAATGATATTTGGGTTTATAATTTATGCCGTGTTCTTTCGTTAAAGATGAGTTAGCATAATAACAAAAAGTGAAATTGATCTTCCGCAAAAGGGCCAATGGTTGAGTAATTTGGAAGCCTTTAGTAGGTTGGGTACGTTTAAAATTATGATTACTATCAAACTAGAGAGGGATTGTAAAAACCGTGAATAAAAAGAATCTAATCGTCTTACTAACAGTATTTTTAATGGCGGTGTTTATATCCGCCTGTGGGGGTTCGTCTGATCAAAATGATAATGCGGACAATAATAATAAAGATAAAGTTGCCGATGAAGAAAATAACTCCGATAACGAATCAAATAAAAACAGCGACGATAATGATGCAGATAAAAACAGTGAAGAAGCATATGACAAAAATGATTATAGCAACAACGATGATGAAGCATTAGGGGAGAATTCCAATCAAGCTGAAAACACAAGCGAGGATTCCAGCGATGACGAGGGAAGTGATGCTTTAGCTGAATATTCTCCTAAAGAAATCGAATATGCACGTATTTGGTTGCAGCTTGGAGACACCCAAAATATTGATGAATTAAATGTTCAACACATTTCATCTGGTGAACCTCTGAATCCTGACGATGAAACAAGTATTGATTATCCAGAAGATGTCGTTCAATTAACAGGATCCCGTTTAGTAGAGGGTTCTATAACTTACAGTAGCAACGGTGACGGAACGATTAAACTATATAATAAAGTTCCCCAACGTTGGGACGGGAAAAATCCCGCTGGTGAGGATGCTTACAAGCAGATCATAGAAGATACTAAACAGGAATCCATTGACACAGGCGATGGTAAAAAGGTTGTAGAATTAATTAAAAAACTTAATATTCATTCTTAAACTAACAGGCGCTAATCAGGAATAAGTATTAGCGCCCATACTGAATTAAAGGATCGTTCCTTTATAGAAAGTTGAACAGGACAATAAGTTGTAAAATTAAAAGGAGCTTAGCAATGAATACTTTAACTGTCAATGAACTTCAATCCCAGAAGGAAATCCTTAAGGCATTTCCGATAATGAACCAATTACGCACTCATCTTGATGAGGCTACTTATCTTAATTTGGTGACTGAGGCCAAAGAAAAAGATATGTATAGATTATTTGCTTTGTATGATCAAGAAGAAATTGTTGCAGTCACTGGGTTTAAGCCTATGATAACTCTTTATTACGGGCGTTTTGTTTGGGTATGTGATTTAGTTACTAATAGCAGTAAACGTTCAAACGGATATGGTGAGCGAATTCTTTCTTATGTACATAAATGGGCTAAAGAAAATGGCTATGAAAGTGTTGCCTTATCATCAGGATTAAAACGTATAGATGCTCACCGTTTTTATGAAGAAAGAATGGATTATGACAAGGTAAGTTATGTGTTTAAGAAACCTTTGGATTCATATTAGTTCTAACGGGTGCAAGAATGGAATAAATATTGTGCTCTTTCTTGGTTTGTTGGGACATTTTGTAGAATGATTATTTTGAGGTGATGTAGTTGTTTGTAAATGGACTCAATCATTTTTTATTTTCTGTTTCTGATTTGGACAGATCCAATTGCTATAATTTATACTGTAATGAATGAGGAATTTTTCGAACCCTTTCAAACTGGTCATTAAATTAACAAAAAATCGTTAAAATCATTGCTCAGTAAATGGACACGTTAACTTATGCGCCTTGATCTGACTATACAGCAGTCGGGTGCCGTTGTCCTCACGAAAGGGAACTGACAAACTTCCGAATGGACGGGTCTAAAGATTAAACATAGGGAAACTTATGTGTCATCCAACGATAGCGTGAGTGGTGTAGCGTAAAAATGCGCCCTCTGAAATACGCTATACCGGACAATGGCGGTATCCAGCTCACAGGCTTAAAGGAAGCACGTACGTTCAGTACGGATAGCTACGTTGCAAGGGACTTGGAAAGCAAGGAACCGATCGGGTAGGAAATTGGGAACATCACTCAGACAAGGAGAGATGCCACAGTGCAAGCTTTCGGGCAAGAGGTTTTCCGTCATAGACTTCTTTGCTTGAAGGTAACGAGGAACTTATCATCACAGTACATGTCGGTAGATGGAGCGCGGAGTGCGAGGAAACTTGCACGCTTAGTTGGAGCAGGGGGAAAAGCTGGAGATAACCTCAAAGGTTTACCTATTGCTAACGATTGTTTTAAAGTGAAAATAAATAAATAAAACAGCTCAGTTCAATGTGAACTGAGCTGTTTTATTTTTAATGACGAAGATCTAATCACAAAGCAATGTTATTTAATGTGTCAATTTCAAAGTTAATAACGGTTTAAAAACGTTGCTTTTTGATAAGGTAATCATATCAATATTTTAAGTTTTCTCCACGGTAAGTGAACTACTTACCTTTGTGGACAGCCTCTTTATTCGATGATTATCCTTTGAACGTGGTGAATTTGTCGGCAGCAGAAATGCGCTCTTTTTTCGCCGGCTTATCATCAAAATAGCCCATGTGCAGGAAGCCGACGATTTTTTCATGTTCCCCGACACCCAGAATGTTTTTGACTTGCGGATCATAAATGTGTGAATTGGTTTTCCAGACAACGCCAAGCTTCTGTTCCCAGGCAAGCAGCCAAAAGTTTTGAATCATGCAGGCCGTTGCACCGAAGTTTTCATCCCACTGTTTTTGACTCTCAGGTTCATCCATCACGACAATGAGAAAGGCGGTTGGTTCGCTGAGATACTCAAAGCGATTTTGCTGCCGTTCTGATGGGTAAGTGGCAGCCACTTGTTCGGCAAAGCTTCCGGTCTGATCAGGTCCAATGAAAATGAAACGCCAAGGCTGACGGACGCCATGTGTGGGTGCCCAGACAGCATCTTCCAACAGGCCCATCACCGTTTCTTCAGTCACCGGCTTATCATTATAATGCTTTTTGACGGCGCGCCGGTCCCGAATCACCTCCTGTAGTGCAGTTGGTTGTTTTGTCAGTTCCATATGATGCCCTCCCGGATTTCATTTATTTCTAACCTAATAATTGATAACTATTTTCAATTGATTGTAGCTGATTGGTTATAAAAAAGCAAAACTTAACATATTTTCGCGAAGCCCCTTGATATGTGAAGTGAATCACGTAATAATGTGGGGAGATGATAATCAATCCATGACTTATCACCCCATTTAGTGTGAAATATTTCACAAAAATAAGGGAGGAGAAAAATGAAAGCGTTTTTGCAACAAAAAGGGGTTTCGTTATCTGTTAGAGAGTATGTCATCACGGCACTAAGCTACATGGCGCTGGGCTTATTCGCGTCGTTAATCATCGGTCTGATCATTCAAACAATAGGGGAGCAGGCGGTAGCGCTTGGATTTGAAAAGCTCGCATTTATGGTTGAAATGGGCGGGTATGCCATGGAAACCAAAATTATGGGCGGGGCCATTGGGGTGGCGATTGCTTATGGCTTGAAGGCGCCGCCGCTCGTTCTGTTTTCAGCACTGTTTGCCGGTGCATTCGGTGCGGAGTTGGGCGGGCCTGCCGGGAGTTATGTGACGGCACTCGCGGCAACCGAGTTTGGAAAAATGGTCTATCAAACGACACGTGTTGATATTATCGTGACACCTTTTGTGACCATCTTTATCGGATTTGTCGTCGGGACGTTTATTGGACCGCCCATTAATACATTTATGGCCTGGTTTGGCGGCATCATTAATTGGTCGACCGCACAGCAGCCGTTTATCATGGGAGTCCTTGTGGCCGTTTTGATGGGCTGGGCTTTAACAGCACCTATTTCCAGTCTTGCCATTGCCATTATGCTTTCAATTGATGGCCTGGCTGCAGGAGCAGCAACAATCGGCTGTGCCGCGCAAATGGTCGGGTTTGCAACCGCCAGTTACCGTGACAATGGGATTGGTGGCTTCCTCGCTCAAAGTATTGGCACATCGATGCTGCAAATCGGCAACGTGTTAAAAAAGCCGATCATTATCGTGCCTCCAACGATTGCCGGGGCTGTTTTGGCACCATTTGCAACCGTCTGGCTCGGGTTAATGAATAACGACCTTGGTGCTGGCATGGGAACGAGCGGATTCGTCGGCCAAATCATGACCTTTGAAGCGATGGGCTTTACATGGGGCGTTTTTTGGGCAATGGTCGTGCTGCATGTTATCGCACCGGCCGTGATCAGTCTGGTGGTCGCTGAATGGTTCCGGAAAAAAGGCTGGATCAAACCGGGGGACATGACCATTACATATGAGTAAACAAGCCTGCAAACGTTGTTTCTCATATGATCTGTGCGTTTATTTTGCTATACTAAGGGCAAAAGTTCTTACATCATCTTAACCAGAAAGGAAGATGTGCGATGGATCAATTTATGGAGCGTGCCGTTGAACTAGCGGCAGAGAACGTCCGCAATGGTGGTGAGCCATTTGGAGCTGTCTTAGTGAAAAACGACAAACAAGTGGCAGAAGGTGTCAATGAGCTGCACCAGCGGTTTGATATGACAGCCCATGCGGAAATTCAGGCAATGCGCAAGGCACAGAAAATGATGCATTCACATGAACTGAAGGGTTACACCATGTATGCCAGCGGCGAACCATGCCCGATGTGTCTGACAGCGATGTATTTTGCGGGTGTTGACACGATTTATTATGGCGCTTCGTCTGAGGATGCACTTGACGCCGGGTTAGGTAAGGCAAAAGCTATTTATGAAGAACTTCAGAAACCAAAATCCGAACGCACGATGGAAATGGTTCACATGCCACTCAGGGACGGCCAGGAGGATCCGATGCAATTGTGGAAGGAACGGTCTTAACCGTCGTTGACACGTTAGCAGCATGTTTCAATGAATCACGTTTCAAAGGAGCATCCTGATGAATCAGTTAATCAAACAAGCACTACAGCAGGCGGGCGATCATTCCGGTCTACAAACGATCAGGTGTCTGGCTGGCGGATCAATCAATGAAAGCTATTATGTGGAAACGGAGAGCCGTCAATATTTTATCAAATATCATACGGATGCACCGGATCGTTTTTTTGCACTGGAAGCAAAGGGGCTGGAGCTGATCAGGGAAACGCATTCGATCAGTGTTCCTCACGTATTTGCCCTTTCTGATGAAAAACATCGTGCCTATTTGGTAATGGAATGGGTGGAAGGAGCACCTGCGGCAGATACCGATTGGAAATTGGGCGACCGGATCGCGGCGATGCATCAGACAATCGGTGAGCAGCACGGGTTTACCGACGACACGTTTATCGGAACGCTTCCACAGCCGAACAGGTTATGTTCCAGCTGGCTTGCTTATTACCGGGACAAGCGGCTTAATAGGCAGTTACAGCTGGGCATTGACAGTGGCATAATGACAGGTAAGCGGCGTGAACGAATGGAAAAGCTGCTCGAAAAACTGGATAAGTGGGTGCCGGATGATGTGGCACCTTCTTATTTACATGGTGATCTGTGGGGCGGCAATTGGCTGACTGGACCAGGCGGGGAGCCTTATGTCATTGATCCGTCATTTCTTTATGGGGACCGGCACTTTGAACTGGCGTTTACTGAGGTGTTCGGCGGCTACAGCAGCGATTTTTACCGGGGCTACGAGGAGCGCTTCCCACTGTCACCGGCCTACGACGATGTCAAACCACTGTATCAGCTGTATTATTTACTCGTACATTTGAACATGTTCGGTGAAGCTTATGGCCGGTCAGTGGATATGATTTTGAAACGATATGTCGGATGAGGGTCCCGACACAATTTTGTCAAAAAATTCCCGGTAGATGTGCTGCATGTCACAATTCCTCCCGGTGTCCAATCGTGTATGATAGCTATACACGATAAGAATGGTGGGGTAAGCGATGACGTTTTATGAACTGCTCATTTTCATACATGTTTTTTCAGCCATCCTCGGTCTTGGTCCGGGGTTCGTGATGATTTATATCGTCACGAAGGCGGAAACGATGACCGAGCTGAGACATGCTTATATTATCCGAAACCGGCTGCATATCTTTGTCATGGTTGGCGGCACACTGCTCTTGATCACAGGTCTATGGATGGGAGCGCTGAACCCGTCCTTATTCAATCAGGGCTGGTATGTGTTGAGTCTTGTGCTGTTCCTAATCGGCCTTGCTTTCGGCCCGATTGTTTTATCGCCAAGGTCCAAACCGGTTAAAAATCTGCTGACAGAGCATCAAGGGGATGACATACCTGATGCGTATTATGTGCTGGCCAAACGGCTCTTTTTCTATGAACGGATCGAAAACGTCATTTTTTTAATTGTTATTGCGTTAATGATCTTGAAACCTTTTTAAAAAAAGATAAAAAGAAAGGCGCACATAACCGGTGGTGCACCTTTTTCAATCGTTTAAACTTCGCCCAGGTATTCTTCCAGTGTGATTCCCTGCTCCGCTATATCGGTCGCAGCTGCTTTTCCGACATACCGCAAATGCCACGGTTCATATTGGTATTGGGTGATCTCTTCTTTCCCTTCAGGGTAGCGGATGATGAAGCCATATTCCGCGGCATGCTGCTTGAGCCACTTGCCTTCATCGGTTTCGCCAAATTCCTCGATTAACTGATGGTTGACATCCGGGCTGGTCACGTCCATCGTCAGACCGGTCTGATGCTCGCTTTCGCCTGGTTTTGCACTGAAATTATTGGCAGCCTCCTCACCATGTTCCGCGACATTGGAAGCGAAAATGGCATCCTGTCTGTCAAAGGAGCGGTAGCCGGATTGGGCAAATAGGTCAAGGCCTGCGTCATCCGCTGCCGCAAACATATCTTCAAGGGCGGCGGCAGCCACCTCGCGCATTTGTTTTTTCGGCAAAAATTCCTCAAACGGGAAGCGGACATCAGGTTCAACCAGCTTCAGCGGCTCAAACCCATCAGGTAACACGTAGTCCTTATTGACGAGTGCCAGAATTTCATGTGGGTTACTGATGGCAGTGGCGTCCTTATCAGGCTCGTCAAGGCCTTTGCCCGGGTTAACCGGTGTATTGTCATCCAGTGACGTCTGCAGTGCCTGTTTGGTATCGTCGTCATATATGCCGGTGACAGCTAATGTTTCCTGCTGCATTTGGTAGTCCGTCACCGCCCATGTTGTCAAGGCATCGTAGTTTCCGCTTGAGCTGATATCATAGCCTGTTTTTTGCAGTGCTGCCTGCAATGCTTTAACCGCAGCACCTTCATCGTTTTTTTGTAGATGCTCATCGGGTAGTTGTATTGGTTTATCGGCCGCTTCTGTTTTATCGTTTTGAGTGGTTTGGTCTTTTTGAGCGGGTTCAGCTGTCTGTTGCTCCCCGGCATTACAAGCTGTGATTAGAAGCAGTATGGCCAACAGTGCTGAAACGGTCGTCAGGCTTTTCTTACGCATTCAATTCTCTCCCTGTCATCCGTTTATCTTTCACGCTTTATCATAACACGTCACGTTTTGAATGGTCTATGCCGAGAATCAGACAGCAGATAGATTGATCAAATGTTTGATTAACATAAACTAGCAGACGTCACGCCAATTAAAAGCCAACGTCCCTTTTGCAGGAACCTGGCTTTAACAATGGTTAGCGCGACTCAAGCAGCCGACAGATTTCAATGATGACGTTGGTGGCTTTTTCCATATTATCCACGGAAACATATTCAAATTTTCCATGAAAATTTTCCCCACCCGCAAAAATATTCGGTGTCGGCAGTCCCTTATACGACAGTTGTGACCCGTCAGTCCCGCCGCGAACAGGTTTAATGAGTGGCGTGATGTCCAGGTTTTCCATTGCTTGATATGCGACGTCCACGATTTCCCGGACAGGTTCGATTTTTTCGCGCATGTTGTAATACTGATCGTTCATGTCAATGTCGGCCGACCCATCACCATATTTGGCGTTGATTTCACGGGTGAATTGCCTGATGGTTTCTTTCCGTGCGGCGAAATTATCTGTGTCAAAGTCCCGTATAATATAAGAGACGACGGCTTCTTCCACGTCACCATTTACCGACAGCAGATGGTAAAACCCTTCATATTTCGTCGTATGTTCGGGAGCTTCTTTCTCAGGAACTTTGCTAATGAATTCGGCGGCCATTTTGCCGGCGTTAACCATCTTATGTTTGGCTGTGCCGGGATGGACGCTATTGCCGTGAAACGTGATTTTGGCAGCAGCAGCGTTAAAGCTTTCATACTGCAGTTCTCCCAATGGCCCGCCATCCATCGTATAGGCATAATCGGCCCCGAATGTTTCCACATCAAACTTATGGGGGCCACGCCCGATTTCTTCATCAGGGGTGAACGCCACACGTACTTTGCCGTGCTTGATTTCCGGGTGATCAAGCAGGTACGTCATCGCCGTCATAATTTCCGTGACGCCTGCTTTGTCATCGGCTCCGAGCAAAGTGGTGCCGTCAGTTGTGATTAGTGTATGCCCTTTATAGCCCGGCAGTTCCGGAAAGTCGTCGGCGGATAAAACAATCCCCTTATCGTCATTTAATGTCGGGTCATCACCGTCAAAGTTTTCCACAATTTGCGGGTTCACATTTTGGCCGGTGAAGTCAGTTGCCGTATCGACGTGTGCCAAAAAGCCGATGGTTGACACGTCTTTGTCCGTATTGGACGGCAATGTGGCCATGACGTAACCGTTCCCATCGATGGTGACATCATCCATGCCGATTGCCTTTAATTCATCAACGAGCAGGTTGGCTAATTCAAGCTGGCCTGGTGTTGACGGTGTGGACGTACTGGCTTCATCTGACTGGGTATCAATCTTGACATAGCGTGTGAAACGTTCGATTAATGTATCTTTCATTATGTGTCAGCTCCTTTAGGGGTTGTTCAAAAGGGCAGTTTATCCCTTTTGAACATACATTTGATCCATCTATTTTACCACTTTTATTCTGAAGATGAAGAATAAGAGGGCTGTTCATCGGCTTTTCCATCAGGTAGAATGAAACGTGAAACCAATGATCGCCATTTGATTGAGGATAAAGAATTGAACAGGAGGGAGTTAAATGTCTGTTATCGTAAGTGAGGAATGGCTGGCGGATAGATTGAAAAATCAACCTGATCAAACAGTTGTTGTGGATACACGTTTTCAATTGCAGGATGAGGATGCCGGCAGGAAAGCCTATTTGGAGGGCCATATTCCGCAGGCGGTTTATTTGGACCTGAACAAGGATTTGTCCGGAAAACCGGCTAAACACGGCGGCAGTCATCCATTACCGGATATGGATATGTTCACGGCCAAGATTGGGAATATCGGCATTGACCCTAATAAAACGGTTGTGATTTATGATCAGGCCAATGATATGTTCGCTGCGCGGCTCTGGTGGCTTCTGCACTATGTGGGGCATGATGATGTCCATTTACTGGATGGCGGTTTCGACCAATGGGTAAAAGCAGGGCACCCTGTGACAACAGAGATACCGGTGCTTGAAGCGACAGAATTTAAGCCCACGTTCCGGGAAAACAACGTTGCCGACATTGAAGACGTCCAGGAAAAACTGGCGGACCAATCTGCCACATTAATTGATTCACGGTCCAGAGAAAGATACCTCGGCCGGACTGAACCACTCTATCGTAAAACAGGCCATATTCCCGGAGCGAAGAACTTCTTCTGGAAAAATGTTCTTGATGCGGATGGTAAGTGGAAAACGGGGGCGGAACTTGAAAAAAATTTCGCTTCATTGGCCAAAGATGAGGAGATTATTGTCTCGTGTGGTTCCGGTGTTTCCGCATGTCCCAACGTTTTGGCATTGAAATCAGCCGGCTATGAAAATGTGAAACTTTATCCCGGCAGCTTCAGTGATTGGATCTCCTATGATGAAAACGAAGTGGAAACAAAGGAAGAATGAGAATGGACGTGAAACGCTGTGGCTGGGTGACGAATGACCTGATCTATATTGATTATCATGATCACGAATGGGGGAGACCAACCCATGACGACCAGACCTTGTTTGAGATGCTTTCGCTGGAGGGAGCGCAGGCCGGACTGAGCTGGATTACCATACTGAAACGACGGGAAAACTACCGGGCAGCTTTTGACAACTTTGTTCCGGAAAAAGTCGCGCAGTATGATGATGAAAAAGTTGACGAACTGCTGCATAACGATGGCATCATCCGCAACAGACGCAAGATTGAGTCGGTCATCACCAATGCCAGGGTATTTTTGGATATTCAGCGGGAAGTTGGCAGCTTTAACGATTATATCTGGCAATTTGTCGGCGGTGAGCCGGTTTTGAATAATTGGGCTGAGCATGCTGACGTACCCTCATCAACTAAGGCGTCAGAGCAAATGAGCAAAGGTCTAAAAAAACATGGCTTCAAATTCGTCGGTCCAACCATTTGCTATGCCTTTATGCAGGCGACGGGAATGGTGAATGATCATACGCAAGACTGTTTTTTAGGCGGCAAAAGCTATGGTTGATTGCGTCTTGAACACGATCCCTTCTTTCTAGTACAATACGACATTGTGCGCGTTTTTTAGGAAGGAGGGCCATGATGGCTCAGATTGCGTTTTTGGAAGATACCAGAAGCAAAGATGAAATAAAAAATGAGCTGGATACACTGGAAATCCAGCTGTTCCGGATGCAGGATAACATCAAACGGATAGCCGGGAATGCACAGGTCATTGGCATTGATCAAACCTGCCATAACGAGTGGGTTATTGTTTACGCACATAAAAATGGTCATACGTGTCAGATCATGCTGCATAATTGTTCGCGGCCATACCGCGGTGACTGGCATTCGGCCATCCAAGCGGAATATAAAGGTCATCAAAAATTGCATATTGCTGATATCAAGGGTGAAGAAAATAAAGGCTATGGATCAGTTCTTATGAAGCACTTAAAAGATGAAGCACGTAAGGATAATGTGCCGTGCATTACGGGTCACATTGTCAAGCGCGATTTTGATCATGTTGAACGGCTGAAGCATTTCTACAGTAAGCATTACTTTGATGTAAAAATTGATCATGAGACACAATGTGGTGCAATTAGTTGGAATGATGTGTGAGAAAGGCTATTTCTGTTGGGGAATAGCTTTTTTTGTGTTTGTCCTTTTGCGGACGATGATCTATAACAAAAAGAGGCAACTATTCCGTGCAGGTACTGAAAGTTTGCCTCTAATGAACCATCATTTTGTTTTGTAGATTCCAAGATGTTCCCGAATAGCTTCTTGTAAAAGATGTGAATAATTAATCTTGTGCTCTTTAGCTGCATCATCAAGCCATCTAGGAATCGTAAGTGTTTTCTTGACGGCTTGATTGTCCATTTCATATCGAAAAGGCGGCATCCATACTTCAATTAACACTATTGTTTGATTGTCACTTATATTGATTTCCTTAGATGACGTTACAGCAGGTATCGTTTCCTGGTCTTCCTCAATACCGTATAAATGTAGGGCCAATGCTTCCTTTGCCATGGACACTGTTTCATCTTCGTTCATTCCAAATGTTATACAACCGGGTAGATCGGGAAATGTGACAGAAATTCCATCATCATTATAGTCAAAAATAGCCGGATACAGATAACGGTCCTTTTTCAACTTATGTCCTCCTTATATTTGTATTTTATTCAAGCCCGGCTTGTTTAAGAATAGATTTAATAGTCTTCCTCGGAAAATCTTTTTTCGGATGTGGTATGGTCACGGTTCCAGGCTTTGTTGGGTGTTTAAACTGATGATGGCTTCCACGAACTCTGACTATATACCAGCCATCCTGTTTAATTATTCTGATTAGTGATTTTGAATTCATGGCAGGATACCATCTTCCACTATTTTATCTTTATTATAATACGTGCTATAATACGTGTAAAGTGTTAAGTCTGTTTATATTAAAAAATGAGAAATGAAAAAAAGCGCAAACGTAGAAATTTTCCCTGATTGTCGGGATATGATAAACTTGCACCTATCATGCCAAGAAAGGATGCGGTTGAATGAACTATGTAACATTAAATAATGGCCTTGAAATGCCACAGCTCGGATTTGGTGTCTGGCAGGTGCCGGATGAAGAAGCGGAGCCGGCCGTTACGAAGGCGCTTGAAACAGGCTATCGTTCCATTGATACGGCCAAGGTGTATGAAAATGAACAGGGTGTTGGCCGGGCGATTGTGAAAAGCGGCGTTTCCCGTGATGACCTGTTTATTACGACAAAAGTCTGGAACAGCGATCAGGGTTATGAAGAGACATTGAAGGCATTTGATGCGAGCCTTGAACGCCTGGGGCTTGACTACGTTGATTTATATTTAATTCACTGGCCAATGCCTGAAGTGGACAACTATGTAGAAACGTATAAAGCGATGGAAAAGCTGTATCACGATGGCCGTGTTAAAGCAATTGGCGTCTGCAACTTTAACATCGAGCACTTGCAGCGTCTACTGGATGAATGTGATGTTGTGCCGGTGCTGAATCAGGTAGAATGTCACCCATACCTGCAGCAAAAGGATCTCAAAGCATTTTGTGAAAAACATAATATCTATGTTGAAGCCTGGAGCCCATTGATGAATGGCGGTGACGTTTTGAAGCATGACGTGACTACAGGGATGGCGGAAAAATACAGTAAAACACCTGCGCAAGTCATCATCCGCTGGCACCTGCAATCTGAGGCAATCGTCATTCCAAAATCTGTGACACCATCACGTATTGAGGAAAACTTCAACGTGTTTGATTTTGAATTGAGCCCAGATGAGATGAACCAAATGGCCGAACTCGACCGTAACCAGCGTAAAGGGCCTGAACCCAATGATGTGAATAAGGGATAAGAAATGAGACGGACGTGGAGAACTCTACGTCCGGTTCTTTTGTTTACGTTAAGGCGTATAGAAGCGTTCTAATGGACGAATTGGCGCTTAATCCAGGTCGTTAGGGCGTATAGAAGCGTTCTAATGGACGAATTGGCGCTTAATCCATGTCGTTAAGGCGTATAGAAGTGGTCTAACGGACGAATTGGCACTCAATCCATGTCGTTAAGGCGTATAGAAGTGTTCTAACGGACGAATTGGCACTCAATCCATGTCGTTAAGGCTTATAGAAGTGGTCTAACGGACGAATTGGCACTCAATCGACTCCGTTAGGGCGTATAGAAGCGTTCTAATGGACGAATTGGCGCTTAATCCATGTCGTTAGGGCGTATAGAAGCGTTCTAATGGACGAATTGGCGCTTAATCCATGTCGTTAAGGCGTATAGAAGTGGTCTAATGGACGAATTGGCGCTTAATCCATGTCGTTAGGGCGTATAGAAGCGTTCTAATGGACGAATTGGCGCTTAATCCAGGTCGTTAGGGCGTATAGAAGCGTTCTAATGGACGAATTGGCGCTTAATCCATGTCGTTAGGGCGTATAGAAGCGTTCTAATGGACGAATTGGCGCTTAATCCATGTCGTTAAGGCGTATAGAAGCGGTCTAACGGACGAATTGGTACTTAATCCATGTCGTTAAGGCGTATAGAAGTGGTCTAACGGACGAATTGGCACTCAATCCATGTCGTTAAGGCGTATAGAAGTGGTCTAACGGACGAATCGGCACTCAATCCATGTCGTTAAGGCGTATAGAAGTGTTCTAATGGACGAATTGGCGCTTAATCCATGTCGTTAGGGCGTATAGAAGCGTTCTAATGGACGAATTGGCACTCAATCGACTCCGTTAAGGCGTATAGAGGCGTTCTAATGGACGACTAACGAACGTTTTAACGACAATCTGAGCCAGCTTCGGCCCTAAGTCATCGTTTTTTCATCACCATAAGTCTGGAAACAGTCAAAAAGATCGTCGCCCAAACACCCGCGCCACTGCTTCTTCAAATTCCCAAAAATAACTAGGTACCTCATCCGCCGCCAATCCGGTGTACATATTCTCAGCAATCGATTCATTGTACCATTTCTGCAAATCGTAACCGGCATTAAAGTTATCCCACAGTAAATCACCTTGAAGTTCATATTCCTTTTCCATCGACAGAAGGTTATCCAATTTATCGGCGACAATCAAATATTTCTCACCTTTGGGAGCATACTTAACGGTATCAATGGCGTGCTGCTTCCGTTCACGCCATGATTTTGATTTATCTTCTGTATGGGCAAAAACCAGTCTGGCAACCTGGATGCCAAACACCTCTTTAATATCCTCGATTTCATAAGATGTATCTTCCACGACGTCGTGCAAATAGCCCGCACAAACCAATTCGTCACTGAACCCGGACGTTTCCAGTCGTTTTGCTACCCGGATGGGATGGGTAATGTACGGCTCATTGGAACTTTTGCGTGTCTGACCTTCATGGGCTTTTTCGGCGAATGCCTTTGCTTTCTGTTTCATGGACTGGCCTCCCGACAGGTTTGGCTGGCGTTAGTATAACAGCCGGGCGAAGCGTCTTCAATTGTCAATGATAGGCTTTCATTTTGTTTTATTCCTGATCATTTATTGGTATGATGAGGATAATGATAACAGAAGGACATTGGTTTAAAATAAATGGTTAGGATGAGTAGCGATGAATGAAGGGATCAACAAGCGGAAAACGGAACATATCCGGCTTTGTTTAAACGATAATGTGGAAGGTGTGAACAAGTCAACTGGGCTTGAGGGGATCTCGTTTATACATAATGCGTTGCCGGAAATAAACTTTGCCGATATCGAGATGGATACCCGTTTCCTCGATAAACCGATTAATGCCCCTTTCCTTGTCAGTTCCATGACGGGTGGCTCGGAACTGGCGGAAAAAATCAATCAGAATCTCGCCAAAGCAGCAGAAGAAAAAGGATGGGCTGTGGCGCTGGGCTCAACCAGAGCTCTCCTCGAAAGTGATGCGCACCAGGAATCATTTTTAATCCGTAAGCATGCGCCGACTGTTCCCTTGATCGCCAATATTGGCGCGGTCCAGTTAAATTACGGCTATGGCGCGGAGGAATGCCAACGGATTGTTGATATGACCGGCGCTGACTCGATTGTGCTGCACTTTAATCCGTTGCAAGAAGCGGTTCAGGATGAAGGCGACTTGAACTTTGAACATCTGCTGCCGAAAATTGAAGAAGTCTGTTCCACATTAGACGTTCCAGTTGGGGCGAAAGAAGTCGGTTTCGGTATCGACGGTACCATCGCCAAAAAACTGTATGATGCCGGTATTTCCTACATCGACGTTGCCGGAGCGGGCGGAACATCCTGGAGCCAGGTGGAAAAACTTCGCTCCAATGATCCGTTGAAAAAAGCTGCCGCGGAAGCCTTTAATAACTGGGGAATTCCGACGAAAGACTGTATTGTCTCGGTCAGGAGTGCATTGCCGGACGTTCCGGTCGTCTCCAGCGGTGGGATGAAGACCGGCATGGATGCGGCCAAAGCACTGACCATTGGTGCCGACGTCATCGGTTTTGCCAGAAAACTGCTGCAGGCGGCAACAGAATCGGCTCAAGCGGTCGTGGAAACGATGGACCAAATCGAACTCGAACTGAAAATGACGATGTTTGGTGTCGGCGCCAAAACACTTGATGAACTGAAAAACACCAAGCGCGTTTCCATCATGGGGCAATCGCTGCTGGAATATTAACCTCTTAAAGCTGTTTACCTGAATGGTAAACAGCTTTATTAATGTTTGGCCTCATCCGTAACGGGTAACATAATAAAAAAAGAAGGTAAGCGCGATGCCTTGGACATGAACGATTATCCATCCTCAATGAAACATTTAGACGATATTACCCGGAAAAAAGCGATTGATGGAACGGCGAGATTCTTGATGGCCAAAACGATGAGCCAAAGAATCGTGGCCAAATAACTGATTAAAATCGGCTAACCGTCGGATACTAACACGGAAAGGAGGGTTTTATATGGATCAGGAAATGCATGAGCCAAAAGACAATAAGTTTATCCCGATGACTTCCATCACAAGCGGTTCAGGCCGAGAAGTCATCAATGATGTGTATTACTATACGGACCAGATTGCCAATGTGATGTTTGTCGGGTATCCGAAACAAGGGGAGTGGGTGCTGATTGACGCCGGCCTTCCCGGAGCGGCAGATGAAATCCGCTCGGAGGCAGCGGAGCGTTTTGGTGAGAACAGCAGACCGTCTGCCATTATTTTGACGCACGGCCACTTTGATCATGTCGGCGGATTGGTGGAGCTTGTCAAGGCGTGGGATGTGCCGGTTTACTCGCACGAGTTGGAGATACCATATCTGACTGGTGAAAAAAGCTATCCGGAACCGGACATGAGTGTTGAAGGTGGCGTATTGGCCAAAATATCCGGTATGTATCCGAATGAGCCGGTTGATTTAGGTGATGCGGTCAAACCGTTACCGGAAGACCATACTGTTCCCGGAATGGCGGATTGGGAATGGATTCATACGCCCGGGCACTCACCAGGGCATGTATCGTTTTACCGTGAAAAAGACTCGCTGCTTCTTTCGGGTGACGCGTTTATTACGGTTCGGCAGGATTCTTTCTATAATGTCATGATGCAAAATGACGAAGTGAACGGACCGCCACGTTATTTGACAACAGATTGGGATGCCGCAAAAAAATCTGTTGAAAAATTGGAAGCATTAAAGCCCGGTCTCGTTGTACCAGGTCATGGAACGGCGATGGAAGGCGAAGAACTGACAGAAGGTTTGCGTCATCTTGTTCAAACGTTTGATCAAACAGCGGTGCCTGATTATGGCCGCTTTGTCGATGGGGAACACGAACATTAGGTTGTTGACTCACATAGGAACCGGCTTGGATGCCGGTTCCTTCTGTTTACCGGATTTTTTGAACACCCCCTTTTTTTAAGCACAACATTTACGATTGACGTTTTACATGTGCTAAAATAACAATCAGAAATGAGGTGTTTAGAATGAAGATAGACGTATGGTCAGACTTTGTGTGCCCGTTTTGTTATATAGGTAAACGCCGATTGGAAGCGGCAATCGAACAATTTGCGCATTGTGATGCGATTGAAGTAGGTTATAAAAGCTATGAACTGAATCCGGATGCTGACGTGAACCCCGGCCAGAACATCCATGAATACCTGGCCGATCAAAAAGGTATGTCGTTCGAGCAGGCGAAAAGCATGAATGAAAGTCTTGGTGAGCAGGCAGCCGAAGTCGGATTGACATACAATTTCGATACCATGCAGCATACGAACACATTTGATGCTCACCGCACAGCTAAATATGCTCATGAAAAAGGCAAAGGAAACGAAATGACCGAGCGCCTGTTAAAAGCTTATTTCACAGATGCTGAACTGATTAGTGATCATACAACGCTTATCAGGCTTGCCGGCGACGTTGGCCTTGATGAGGATGAGGTCACGGCCCTATTGAAAGTTGATGATTATGCGATCCATGTCCGGGCTGATGAGGAGCAGGCAAGACAACTTGGTGTTCAGGGTGTTCCATTCTATGTATTTAATGACAAATATGCTGTATCCGGAGCCCAGCCGCAGGAAGTCTTTGCTGAAGTACTTGAGAAAGTATGGGAAGAAGAAAAGGAACAACCGGTATTGCAATCATTAAATCCTAAAAAGTCCAAAACAACATACTGCACGGATGAAGGCTGCGAAATCGTGGATGATGACTAAGCAGTCGGCTGAAAGCCTTTGAAAAGTTCTTTACTTTTCAAAGGCTTTTTGCGTTTTCGGGATCGGCCAGCTGTCGCACCGAATTCTACTAATCTGATCCCGGCCCTTTAACACGATGTATCAGTACCTTTCCAACATGTCGGGTGTTCACGTAACTGTCGTAAATTTTGAATAAATAATGTTGCAGTTATCACAAAATCTGGTATAATTACTCGTAGCATCTAATTGATAATGATTTTCATTCTTATTTATAGTTTGTAAAAGGTAATAATCATTCTAATTGCATTCGAGGGTTTTTTATGAAGATTTGGCATCTGGTACTGGCAACGATTGTGTTATCCTTTACGTCCATTTTTATAGGTGTATCAGATGTGGCACCATGGGAGATTTTCAGTTTGTCGGAAGAACAGCTGGAAATTTTAATGATCAGTCGTTTGCCGAGATTGGCAAGCATCCTGATTGCCGGGATGAGCATGAGTATTTGTGGCCTGATCATGCAGCAGCTGAGCAAGAACAAATTCGTATCACCGACAACCTCGGGTACGTTGGATTCCGCCAGATTGGGCATATTGGTATCGTTGATGGTATTTACCTCGGCCAGTCCGCTGCAAAAGATGCTTATTTCATTTTTGTTTGCACTGCTGGGGACGTTCATCTTTATGAAAATTCTCGAGAAGATAAAGTTCAAGGATGCTATTTTTATCCCGTTAGTTGGCCTGATGTTTGGTAATATCATCAGCTCCATCGCGACATTCCTGGCTTACCGAAATGATTTGATCCAGAACATGGCATCGTGGATGCAGGGCGATTTCTCGATGATCATGAGCGGCAATTATGAGCTGATGTATGTCAGTCTCCCGATTTTGGTCGTTGCTTATGTGTTTGCTGACCGATTCACGATCGCAGGGCTAGGCGAGGATTTTGCCAAAAACCTCGGATTGAATTACCAGCAAGTTGTTAACATCGGACTGATTATTGTTGCACTGGTAACAGCATCCGTTGTGTTGTCGGTCGGGGTTATTCCGTTCCTTGGGCTGATTATTCCCAATATCGTAACCATTTATCAGGGTGATCATTTAAGAAAGAGTCTGTTACATACGGCGCTGCTGGGGGCCATTTTCGTCTTGGCGTGTGATGTCATTGGCAGGGTGATCATTTATCCGTATGAAATTCCGATCAGCTTGACAGTTGGTGTCATCGGAAGCGGTCTGTTTATTTATCTGTTGCTGAGGAGAAAGAAATATGGGTTATAAGAAAAAGACGATCACCCTCGCAATTATCGCAGCAGCCGTCACCCTGTTTTATATCTTGTATGATCTGACCGGCAATATCGGCTATATTTTACCGAGACGTCTTATAGAAGTCCTTGCCATTCTGTTGACCGGGTCAGCCATCGCATTTGCAACCACTGTCTTTATGACGATTACGAATAACCGGATTTTAACGCCGAATATTTTGGGGCTTGACTCGCTCTACCTATTGCTGCAAACGTTTATCATTTTTGTATTTGGTTCGCGGTCGCTCGTGATGATGAGCAGCAGCATTAATTATTTTGTATCCATTGGAGCAATGGTGTTATTTTCACTGGCACTGTACCGGTTTTTATTTAAAGGCGACGATAACAATATCTATTTTCTTCTTTTAGTTGGCATGATTCTAGGAACCTTTTTCGGCAGCTTCACTGATTTCATGCAGGTGCTTATCGACCCGAATGAGTTCATGATGGCGCAGGATCAGATGTTTGCCAGCATTAACAATGTCAATCAGGACCTTGTTTATTTATCGCTCGGGTTAATGGTGCTTGTCACGCTTTATTTTGCCCGTTTTTATAAGTATCTTGATGTACTCGCGTTGGGTAAAGATCACGCCATCAATTTAGGGGTTCCTTACGACTATGTCGTGAAACGGCTTTTAATTATTGTGGCCGTCCTGATTTCGATTGCAACAGCACTGGTCGGGCCGATTACATTTCTCGGCTTACTGGTTGTCAATGTTACTTACGAGTTTCTCAAAACATATCGTCACGTTTATTTGATTATCGGCTCCGTGCTGATCAGTATCATTGCCCTGTTAGGCGGACAATTTATTGTCGCGGAAGTCTTTGCATTTCAGACAACGATCAGTGTGATTATCAACTTTGTCGGTGGTATTTACTTTATTTATCTTTTATTAAAGGAGAATCAGTCATGGTAGATTTGAAACGTGTTTTTAAAACGTATAATCAGAAGAATGTCATTAACGATGTCTCTGTCTCGGTGGAAAAAGGGACGATTACGTCATTCATTGGGCCGAATGGGGCCGGGAAAAGCACGCTCATTTCCATGGTAAGCAGGCTGATTGCCAAAGATGAAGGTGATATCTCGATTGATGGGAAAGATATCACCAAACAAAAGAACAGTGAACTGGCTAAAAAAATCTCCATATTGAAACAGTCGAACAATGTGAATCTCCGCCTGAGCATTCGTGAGCTGGTGTCGTTTGGTCGCTTTCCATATTCCCAGGGAAGGCTGAACTCAGAAGACTGGGCCAAGGTTGACGAGGCGATTGATTATATGGAACTGCGTGACATTCAGGATCAATACTTAGATAAGTTGAGTGGCGGCCAGCGTCAGCGCGCCCATATTGCCATGGTTATCGCCCAGGACACGGAATATATTCTGCTTGATGAGCCGTTGAATAACCTGGATATGCGGCATTCTGTACAAATTATGAAAACACTGAGAAGGCTTGTTGATGAACTGGGAAAAACGATACTGATTGTCATTCACGATATCAATTTTGCCTCGTGTTATTCGGATCAGATTGTCGCCCTTAAAGACGGTGAAATCGTCAAACAGGGGCGAACCTGTGATGTCATCGATAACTGTGTTTTGAAAGAGATTTATGATATGGACATTGACGTTAAACATGTTAATAATCAAAGAATTTGCGTTTACTTTGCTTAAATGGGAGGATGAAATACATGAAAAAATACGTGTTGATAGCGATTCTAGGTATTTTAATGGTGATAACAGCAGCATGCGGTGCTTCAACTGATTCCGGGGAGGATGAAACGACTGGTTCCTCCGACGAACAAGAAACGCTAACGGTTACACATGAACTCGGGGAAACGGATGTACCAAAAAATCCGGAAAAAGTCGTCGTCTTTGACTTTGGGATACTAGATACACTTGATAAACTGGATATTGATGTCACAGGGGTCCCTAAAGATGCCATTCCGGATTATCTGGATAAATACGAAAGTGACAACTATGCAAACGCCGGCAGTTTAAAAGAGCCGGATTTTGATAAAATAGCCCAAATTGATCCGGATCTGATTATTATTTCAGCACGGCAGGCATCGTTATACGATCAATTGGCGGATATTGCCCCAACGGTTCATCTTGGCGTTGAGACAACCCGTTATATGGAATCATTTAAAGAAAACATGCAAACTGTCGGAAATATCTTTGCTAAAGAGGATGAAATTGATCAGGAATTGCAGCGTATCGACCAATCGATCGATGATTTGAACGAAAAAGCGTCTTCCATTGACACCAACGCCTTAATCATTCTCGCTAATGATGATAAGATCAGCGCATATGGCCCGAGCTCAAGGTTTGGCTTGATCCATGACGTGTTTGGTGTGCCGGCAGTTGATGAAGGCATTGAAGCTTCTACACACGGTATGAACGTTACCTTTGAATATGTCGTTGAACAGGACCCGGAAATGCTTTACGTCATTGACCGCGGTGCCGTTGTCGGCAGTGAATCATCCGCACAACAAGTTGTCGAAAATGAATTAGTTGAGAAAACAAAAGCCTACCAGAATGATAATATTGAGTACCTGAACCCGGATTATTGGTATCTTTCCGGCGGGGGATTGGCCTCTGTACAGGAAATGGTAAGTGAAATCTCAAAAAGTCTGGATTAGTGAGAGAAAGGGGGTTGGTGATGGTGCCAACCCTCCTGTTTTTAAAAGATAAGAAAGTATATAAAATTTTGAAATCGGCTACCTCGCCGATTTCCTCCAATCCGACTTCTGACCTCTGGCATCTGAAAAGACGCGTCAGCGTTTTTTCTTACGGCAAAAGTTAGTGAAAATCCGGAAAAAATGTAAATGAAATGTTAATAACGGGCACCAGAACTGCTGTCATGGGATGTGACCGGAAATAGCTTGTATATAATAAAACTTGCAGTACCCCCATAAGATATGATTGAATGAAGGAACAATGAAATAACAATAAATAGGAAATGAGGGAAACAAGTCTATGAAGAAGTTTATAATAATTGTGATGGCATTGAGTTTGGCTGTTCTGCTCGCAGCATGTGGCGGCGATGACGGCGACTCTGGCGATAATGAGGAAAACGGTTCGGAGGAAAGTCAGGAAGAACAGGCTTCCGGGGAACCGGAAATGCCTGAACCCAATCTGGAAGGTGTGCCTGATGTTGTAGCAGAGGTCAATGGTGAAGAAATCACAAAAGAAGAATTTGAAAGTACTTACCAGGGGCAATTTCAGCAAATGGCCATGCAATCGCAGATGAGCGGGCAGGAACTTGACCAGGATCAGTTGAAAAAACAGACAGCAGAAAGCATGGTTGGTTCCGAACTTCTCACGCAGGAAGCCAATAATCGTGATTATGAGGCTTCAGAACAAGACATCGATGATACGTTGAATGAATTGGCTCAACAAAACCAGCTTGAATCATCAGATGAATTTATATCTGCTCTCGAAGAACAGGGCATGAAAGAGGAAGAAGTCATGTCCCAAATTCAAACGCAGGTAAAAGTGGACAAACTGATTGCTGAAGAGTCTGGGGACACTGAACCGACGGATGAGGAACTGCAGGAAACGTACGATCAGTGGAAAGCGCAGCAAGAACAAATGAGTGAAGATGGTGAAGAGGGCGATATCCCATCGTTTGATGACATGAAGTCAGATCTAAAAACCCAGGTCAAGCGCCAAAAAGAAGCAGAGGCAACGCAAACCATTGTTGAACAACTTCGTGAAGATGCTGATGTAACGATTAATATATAAAAACGCAAAAAAACCAGGTTCTCCTTTTGAACCTGGTTTTTTTTATACGATAAGAAATGATACCATCCTGAGTGATGTTGTCAAACGATTGATGCGCCGATTTCCCCTTGGGTCTCTGGAAAGACGAGGCCGTCAGCCACGTTTCCCTCCATGGTCTAATCCCGAACAGCCAGATCTGCTGAAGATAGGATGTGATCCACTGCATCTAAAAAATGTGCCATCTGCTCATCTGACCCGATGGTAATCCGTAAATAGCCATCGATTTCCGGCTTATTAAAATGACGCACCAGAAATTTCTGTTGTTTCAGGTTGTGATAAAGGAATTCGGCTGGCGCCTTATAGTGTGAAGCGAAAATGAAATTGGCCCGGGATGGGAGCACATGAAAGCCGCGCTTTTTCATTTCCGGGATGAGCCACTCCCTTGTACTGATAATCTTTTCGGTTGTTGTCCGAAAATACGTGTTATCCTGAATGGCGGCTGTCGCACCGGCAATGGCCAAACGGTCAACCGTGTAGGAATTGAACGAATCTTTGATCCGGATGAGCGCTTTGATCAACCCCGGATCACCAATCGCAAAACCGACCCGCAAGCCAGCCAGCGACCGGGATTTGGACATTGTCTGGACGATCAGCAGATTCGGATAGTGCTGAACCAGGGATGCAGCTGAAGCGGGGGCAAAATCGATATAAGCTTCATCAATGATGACCACCTGATCTGGATTGTTTACAACGATATCTTCAATCGTATTCACATCCAAATATAACCCTGTCGGCGCATTGGGGTTGGCGATGATCACGCCGCCTTCCGCTCCGAAAAACGTCTCTGCCGGTATCGAGAAGTCCCGATTTAACGGCACTTGTTCATAAGGGATACGAAACAATTTGCTGTAAACCGGATAAAAACTATACGTCACCGCTGGGAAACGTATGGCTGCATCCTGGTTGAAAAAGGCCATAAATGAAAACGCGAGCACTTCATCTGATCCATTACCGACGAACACATAATCCTGATCGAGATTATAATTACGGCCGATTGAATCGCGAAGTGTCTCAACACCGGGTGACGGGTACAGGTGCAGTTTCCGTGTCAATTCAGATTGAATGGCCTCGATCACACGGGGTGAGGGCCCGTATGGATTTTCATTGGTGTTTAGTTTGACGATGTCCGGATCATTCAGCTGTTCGCCCGGTACGTAAGGCTCTGTACGTCTGACTGTGTCACTCCAAAATTTAGTCAGCGTCAACACGTCCTTTCGCTGTGTGCCGTTTAGTCAATTCCTGTTTAATATCCGCTATAGAGACGCCCATCAACGTCATCAGGACTAGGGTATGATAGGTGAGGTCGGCAATTTCCCAGACCATCTCATCATGGGCGTTATTTTTCGCCCCGATGATCACTTCACTAGTTTCTTCACCAATCTTTTTAAGGATTTTATCAATGCCTTCATTGAATAAATAAGTGGTATAGGATCCTTCCTGTGCTTCGTTACGCCGTTGTTGAATGAGGGCAGCCAGTTCTTGCAGTGTCATTTGCTCATCTGCGTCACGATCCTGCAGTGTTTGATTAAAACATGATCTGGTCCCGGTATGGCAAGCTGGTCCGAGTGGCTCAACCCTGATCAGCAATGAATCCGTATCACAGTCGCAGCGGATATCTTTGACAAGCTGCCGGTTGCCGGATGTTTCCCCTTTATGCCAAAGTTGCTGCCGCTTTCGGCTAAAAAACCATGTTTCACCGGTTTCAATTGTCTTGTTCAGCGATGCTCGATTCATATATGCAAGGGTCAGCACGTCGCCAGTCTCGAAGTCCTGAATGATTGCCGGTATCAGACCTTGTTCATCAAAGGTGAGATCGTTTAGTTGTGCATGATTCATATGATTAATTACCTCCTGACAGTCGTACCATTTTGGCCGAGGTAGTCTTTCAATTCAGGTATTTGTATCGTATTATAATGAAAAACTGAAGCTGCCAATGCGGCATCAGCGCCAGCTTTTGTCAGCACGTCGGCAATGTGCTCGTTCGTTCCGGCACCGCCGCTTGCTACGACAGGGACAGTGACAGCTTCAGCGATGGCTTTTGTCAGTGTTAGATCATAGCCGTTCTTATCCCCGTCAGCATCGATGGCATTGACGACGATTTCGCCAGCGCCGAGCTGTTCACCCTGTTTGGCCCAGTCGATAGCATCGAGACCAGTGTCTTCCTGGCCACCGTTCTTAAAAATGGACCATTGCTGCGGCCCGGTCTGTTTGGCATCAAGGGACAGAACGACACACTGAGTGCCGAACGCCTGAGCCGCTTCCCGTATCAGATCCGGGTTTTTGACGGCAGCACTGTTGATCGATACTTTGTCCGCGCCGGCTTCGATTATCTCTTGAATATCATGGATACTGCGGATACCACCGCCGACCGTAAAGGGAATAGAGACTTCGGCTGCCACCTGTTCGACAACCTCACGAAATATCGGCCGGTTTTCAGTCGTGGCGGTAATGTCATAAAAAACAAGCTCACCCGCTCCGGCTTCATTGTAGCGTCGAGCAAGTTTTACCGGATCGCCGACATCTTGAACATTCTGGAATTGCTGCCCTTTGACAACCCGCCCTTTGTCAACATCGATACACGGAATAATGCGTTTTGCTTTCATTCATTCGTCCCCCTGTAGTGATTTGAAAGATAATGTACCATCATATAAGGCTTTGCCGATAATGGCACCATATAGATCCATACGTTCCAATTGACGGATATCTGCTTTGGAAGAGACACCTCCAGATGCGATAACGTTAAGCGATGTCAGCTGGTTGATGGTATCGAGCTCCTGAAAATTGGGCCCCTTCAGCATGCCGTCTTTCAGTATGTCGGTATAAATGATGGTCGTAACGCCAATGGCCTCAAGTTCCTTGACAAGATCTGCCGCTTTTACATCACTCGTTTCCGTCCAGCCATCACTGGCGACATAGCCGTTTCGTGCGTCAATCGACACGGCGATTTGGCTGCCGAATAGCCGTACCGCCTCTTTTAAAAATGTTTTGTCTTTGATGGCGGCGGTACCGATGATGACACGGTCAACACCTGCTGACAGGTATGAACGGATCGTGTCCACCGAACGGATCCCGCCGCCGACCTGGACAGGAATAGTGGTAGTCCCGGCAATGCCGCGAATGGTTTCGATATTGCCGGACGTCCCATCTTTGGCAGCATCAAGGTCAACCATATGCAAATAGTCAGCACCATCATTTTCCCATTGTCGTGCTACATCTGCAGGGGAGTTGCTGTATATTTTCTCCTGTTTATAGTCACCTTGAACAAGACGGACACAGTTACCGTTTCTGATATCGATGGCTGGAAAAAGCATCATGATTGCATCGCCCCCATTATTGGTCGTAAGTTTTCATCTGACAGTTGTTTGAACACGTGCTTAAAGCGATCCTTTCGTGGAGGGAACCCCATCCACTTTTTCATTCAACGCGGCAGCTTGGCCGATGGCTCGCCCGACTCCTTTAAAAATCGATTCAATTATGTGGTGACTGTTCGAGCCATAAGCTAGGTTAATGTGCAGCGTGACACCGGCGTGATTGACAAAACCCCGGAAAAACTCCTCGGCAAGCTCTGTATCAAATGTCCCGACTTTATCTTTCAGCCCATCGACATGATAGACGAGATACGGGCGTCCACTAATGTCGATAGAAACAGACGAGAGCGCCTCGTCCATTGGGGTTGTTACCGCAGCATAACGAGTGATCCCGGCTTTGTCACCAAGTGCTTCCTTAAAGGCCTGGCCGAGTACAATGCCCGTATCCTCGACGGTATGGTGCTGGTCAACATCCAGATCGCCGTCACAGTTCAACGTCATATTTAACATGCCGTGTTTCGTCATCAAGGTCAGCATATGATCCAAAAACCCAACACCTGTTTCAACTTGTGATGTCCCATTACCGTCCAGAGCGATATGTGCCGTAATGGCTGTTTCAGCTGTCCTGCGATTGACGGTCGCTTGACGCATGATCATCATCCTTTCTAATTTTTATCGATTGGCCATGTGCGGTAAGTCCTTCAGCTTCAGCGAGGCGTATAATATCTTCGGACACCTGGTTCAAGGCTTCTTTCGGATAGTGGATAACACTTGATCTTTTGACAAAATCATAGACCCCGAGTGGCGAGGAAAAGACTGCGGTTCCACTGGTCGGCAATGTATGATTCGGGCCGGCGGCATAATCGCCAAGCGGTTCGGGTGAATAATCGCCGAGAAAAATCGCGCCTGCGTTGGTGATGTTCGCCAGGTTTACAAATGGCTCCTGGATCATCAGCTGCAAGTGTTCTGGTGCGATCGCATTAGCAGTCGCGAACGCTTCGGAAAGTGTTTCAGCCAGGATGATGCGGCCGTTTTGTTTGAGTGATTGTTGAATGATCGCTTGTCGCTCCAATTGTTCCGTCTGCTGCGTTATTTCGTCCCTTACCGTGTCGGCCATTTGCTGACTGGTCGTAACGAGCAGCGGGCGGGCCGCCTCATCGTGTTCCGCCTGGGACAATAGATCGGCCGCCACAAAACGGGGATTTGCTGTAGCGTCGGCAATGATGCAAATTTCACTTGGCCCGGCTATCATATCAATATCAACATCTCCGAATACCCATTTCTTGGCACGGGCCACGTAGGCATTACCGGGGCCGACGATTTTAAACACGTTTTGGATTGTCTCAGTGCCATAAGCAAGCGCAGCAATCGCCTGGGCACCGCCTGCTTTATAAACGGTATCGACACCGGCTTCTCTGGCAGCAGCAAGGACATATGGGCTTACCTTTCCATCGCGATCGGGCGGGGTGGTGATGGCTATCTCGTTTACCCCGGCTAATTGGGCTGGGATCACATTCATCAGGACCGATGACGGGTAAGAGGCCTTCCCGCCCGGAATGTAGACCCCAACCCGTTCAATCGGTGTTACTTTTTGGCCGAGCGTTATGCCCCCAGGCTGATTGATGAACCAGGACTGTTCCTTTTGCTCCTTATGAAACGCCTCAATGTTTTCCCGTGCTGTTTTCAGGGCTGTTTTAAACGCTTGATTGACCGCGCTTTCTGCTTGCAAAAATTCTTCCTCGGAAACGGTGATCCGGTCAAGCTTGACACCGTCGAATTTTTCCGTCATTCGCTTTAGAGCCTTATCGCCTTCCTGTCTCACCTCAGAAATAATGGCCATGACGGATTCATCCAGGTGACTATCATCAGTTTGACTTGATTTATTCTGTTTTTCCTGCAAATAGTGCTCGGCTGATAACACCTTCATCTCTGTCACTCCAAACCAGTTTGTAACGTATGAATCAATGTGTGCACACTTTCGGACCTGGTTGTGAAACTTGCTTTATTCACAATCAGTCTGGTGCTGATTGGCTCCAATTCTTCAAGGACATTCAGACCGTTTTCCCGTAAGGTCGTGCCGGTTTCCACGATATCGACAATCATATCCGCCAGCCCGATGATTGGCGCTAGTTCAACCGATCCATTTAACGTGATGACCTTGACAGGCACGCCTTTTTGTTGAAAATGGTTGCGGGCAACGGTCGGGTACTTGGAAGCAACGGTCAGTATATGGTTTTTCTGTGGGTGGTCACCGTTAAAACCGGCCACAGCGAATTGGCATTTTCCGAGTTTGAGATCAAGTATTTCATATATATCGGCCTGCGCCTCCATAATGTTATCCTTACCGACAATACCAAGGTCTGCTGCGCCATTTTCCACATAAGTCGGGACATCGACGGCTTTCACGAAAATCAGTTTGATCGATCCGGACGTATCATAGAATACCAACTTTCGGGAATCATAGCTGAAATTGGGAAAAGGAACACCGGCCTTCTCCAATAGCTTAATAGAATCGTCAGCTGTCCGTCCTTTTGCCAGTGCGAGTGTGATTGGCTTCATTTGGTCTCCCTCATTTCCTGCAAGAGGCTAAGTAGTTCATCCGTCCCCTGAAACGCCACTTGGTTTTGCTCATGGCAAAGAGTGGTACGGTCGGCTTCATAGTAAACAGTGAAGGCTGCGGGAACATCATGATCGATTGGGCGGCGTTCTGAATGCTGTGTCATCACACAGAAACCTTTATTCCGGAGTGTGCTGGCAGCTTTCAAGGCATCTGTCATTCTGTCCGGCTCGTAGGACATGATCAATTCGGCCGGATGATGCATAGCCGGCTCTTGCCCGGCTGCTTTCAGGGCTTCAAATAGAAAATCAATAATACAACCAAAACCAATCGCTGGTGTTTTCTGACCGAATTGTTCCGCCAAGTCATTGTAGCGACCGCCCATTAAGACAGGCTTGCTCGAGCTGGTCACATAACCCTGGAAAATAATACCAGAGTAATAAGTCATATGATTGATCAATCCAAGGTCAAAAACAACCGAATCTGCCACACCATAAGCGTTCAGCACTGCGTAAACCTGTTTCAGTTCGTCAATGGTTTGTTGCATGCTGTCATTCAGGGCGATCGCAGCAGCGTGGTCCATTACTGTTTGCGGATTGCCATATAACAGTGGAATTGCTTTAACCGCTTCTACGGTTTCAGCTTCAGCAGGCAAACGGTCCAGAAAAGGCCCAATTTCCGCCAGATTTTTTGATTGGATCAGTCTCTGCAGCTTTACCGACTCCTCCGCTGATAGTGGCAATTCATCGATCAATTCTTTAAAAAAACCAGCATGGCTGATCTCGACTTTAAATTGGTCAAAACTGAGGTCATTTAATAGATGAACAGCCATGGCAATCAATTCCGCGTCATTTTCAGGGCTGTTTTCACCAAAGCACTCGACCCCGGCCTGGGTAAACTCCTGATGCTGACTTCCGGAACTGGGCTGCCGGAAAACATTTTCCACATAAAACAGTCTGTGGTGACGTTCCTTTTCCGATGCCATCTTCCGTGTAATCGGGATCGTGACGTCAGGCCGCAACACCAGGACGTCACCCGAAGGATCAATCGTTTTGATCATGTCCCGTTTACGGACAGTTCCGGTCATGGAGGCATACAGCTCATAGTCCTGAAACGTACCAGTCCGCGTTTGCTGGTAACCATAGGTATGGAAACGATGTTTGATCGTGTCAATCAGACTGGTTTGCAGCTGAAAATCGGTCAGGCTTAAGTTATCACCGGTCCCGGATAAGAACGGTTGCATGGTCAAAACTCCAATCATTACTTTATTACTTTATCGCTTTATCTAATTAAAGTTAATTTGTATTTTAAAGTGTCATTTCTGAAAAGTCAACCAAAAAGTGGGGCATTAAAGCAGAAAAAATAATCGGCGGAAATTTCGGGTTGAATTGTCATATAAAATTCTTTAATCCATAAAGCATAATAAACGGCTAAATGCTATAATAAATAATGATACAGTATTTCAATATAGCTGGTGTTTAAGATGAAACAAGTTAAACAACTGTTTTTAATGATAGCCGGGTCGATTTCGCTGGGACTTGGCATATTGGGGATCATTCTGCCGCTTCTGCCGACAACACCTTTATTATTGCTGGCGGCTGCCTGTTATGTCAGAAGTTCGGAAAAGTTGTATCATTGGTTGATAACGAATAAATATTTTGGTTCCTATATCCGGAATTACCGGGATGGAAAGGGCATACCATTAAAAGCGAAAGTAACGGGTGTGATTGTTTTATGGCTGGCCATGGGTTATTCCATTGTTTTTATCATCCCGCTGCCGGCTGTCCAAATACTGCTCGCCGCTATCGGCAGCTATTTCACGTGGTTTATTCTGAAACAAAAAACATTGCAAAAAGAACAATAGTCAGTGGGGTCAGGTTATGCAGGCGAAACATATTTTCAGTATGGTCCTGTTATTTATAGTCGTAATGGGTATCATTCATTGGTTTTATGCGCCGGATAAGACAAAATCGGAAAAGACGATAAACAACCCAACCGTATTTGTTCATGGTTACAAAGGGACATACAACTCGTTTGGAAATATGCTGAACCGATTTGAACAGTCGTATGGATGGGGGCAGACGGCTCTGATTTATGAAGTGTCACCAACGGGAAAATTGAATGTCCATCAGCTTAACAATGGGCGTTTTACGGAGACAATGTTTATTCAAGTTATTTTCGAAAATAATCGGGCCGATTTTCAAGAAACGTCGGCATGGCTGGCCGGGGCCCTTGCCCATTTGAAAGAAACATACCAGATACCGACGATCAATCTGGTTGGTCATTCGATGGGCGGACTTGTTGCGACAAATTACATTGAACATTACCAGGATGATGTTACATATCCTAGGGTCCATAAATTGATAGCCATAGGCAGTCCGTTTGATGGTATATACAGTGACACCTATTTTCAAATCCATCACGATCCGGCGGCAGAGAATCTCAAGCCCGCCTCGCTTGCACTTAAGACGCTCCGTTTGAATAAAGATGCTATACCAGCACAAATGGAGGTTTTAAGTATCGGCAGTACGGGCGATCCGGTTGCCGAACCGGAAAGTGTCGCTATGATCCGGCATATCGCCCGCGAAGAACAATTGACTTATAAAATGATAGAAGACCCTTCACTGGGGCATAGTGCATTGCATGAAGATGCACGGGTTGATAAAATGGTTTATTCCTTTCTCCAAAAGGATAAGGTGACCGAAAGAACAGCAAAGGATTGATGTTTGTGGTAAATGATCACCATACGTACAAACAACTGACAGCTATAACATCACCGGGTAATGTGCTGGTTGATGAAGCTTTATATAACCATACGTATACACGGCTGGGCGGTAAAGCCGATTTTTATGTGACACCGGAAACATATGAACAAGTACAGGCAATTGTGAAACTTTCCATGAAAGAAAAGATCCCGTTCACCCTGTTGGGGAATGGTTCCAACCTGATTGTGAAGGATGGTGGGATCCGTGGTATTGTATTGAATCCGGGACGTTTGGCGGACATTCGCCGAGAAGGCATGCGGATAGTGGCCCAAAGTGGTGCCCGGATTATTGACACGTCACAATTTGCTCTGTCCCATTCCCTGACAGGTCTCGAATTTTCCTGTGGTATTCCGGGATCAGTTGGCGGTGCGCTATTTATGAATGCTGGGGCGTATGGCGGTGAGGTTAAAGATGTGCTAGAAAGTGCGATTGTCGTCGATAGGAATGGTGACTTGCTCACACTATCCGCTGATGACCTTGACTTGGAATACCGCTCAAGCAACATACCGGACAAAGGCTATATTGTTTTGGAAGCCACGTTTCGCATGAAGGAAGGTCAGTATGAGGCGATTAAGGCTGTCATGGATGATTTAACCTATAAGCGGGAGTCCAAACAGCCGCTTGAATATCCGTCGTGCGGCAGTGTATTCAAACGTCCTCCGGGGTACTTTGCCGGGAAGCTGATACAGGACAGTGATCTGCAGGGCGAACAGATCGGCGGGGCACAGGTGTCTTTAAAGCATGCTGGTTTTATCATTAATCTGGAACGTGCATCCGCAACGGAATACATCCGTCTGATTCATTTTGTCCAGGATACTGTGAAAGAAAAATTCGGCGTTACCCTTGAACGCGAAGTAAAAATTATCGGAGAAGACCCGGGGTGACAAGAATTTTGACATAAAAGTGTGTGTTCAAAAACAACCTCTAAAAAAGCTGACCCGCCGATTAAGCGGGTCAGCTTTTTATGTCTAGGATCTAAAACGATGTAGAAAGCTTTGCAGCCGATCATTTGTGGGGTTCTCCAATACTTCTGCCGGCGGGCCTTGTTCTGCGATCACACCGTTATCCAGAAACAGGACACGATCCGCAATATCACGGGCAAATTCCATTTCGTGTGTCACCAGCACCATAGCCATTTCGCCTTCTTTAGCGATGTCACGAATAACTTCCAATACTTCGCCGACCAGCTCAGGGTCAAGTGCTGAGGTCACTTCATCGAACAACATGATTTTTGGACGCATCACCAGTGCACGGGCCATGGCTACACGCTGTTTCTGGCCGCCGGAAAGCTGGCTTGGATAATTATCCAGCTTGTCGCCGAGTCCGACTTTTTCCAGCATTTCTATGGACCGCTGGCTGGCCTCTTTTTTATCGATTTTTTGCACATGGATCGGTGCTGACATACAGTTCTCCAGAATAGTCATATGCGGGAAAAGGTTAAAGTGCTGAAAAACCATTCCGATATCGCCGCGAACCTGTCTTAAATGCTTTTCATTGGCAGGCACAAGTTCGCCGTTTTTTTCCATATGCCATAAATTACTACCGTCAACAATGATATCGCCGGATGTCGGTTCTTCCAGTGTCATAAGCATGCGGATAATGGTTGTTTTCCCGGATCCGCTTGGCCCAATGACAGCCACTCTCTCAGCTGGTTTTATATCCAGGTTTATGCCTGTCAATACTTCTGTATCACCAAACGATTTATGCACATCTTTATAACTAACAATCGCCTCAGTCATTATGATACAGCTCCTTCCTTTTCGTTGGCTGGTTTACTACCGGTCGGTGCTTTTTTATCAAAACGGCGGTTCATTTTACGTTCCAGTTTATTGATCAAAATGGCGGACGGATAGCTGAGCACAAGGAATAGAATGGCGACAATCGTTAATGGCTCCAGATATCTGAAGTTTGCTGCTCCATAAGAGTTGGCCAGATTCAATATTCCGGCGACACCAATGGTCGATGCCAGGGGAATTTCTTTGAACATAATAATTAAATAATTCCCAAGCATTGGTATGGTGGGTGGAATAGCTTGCGGCAATATGATTTTGCTCCATTTATGCCCGGTTGAAAAATTGAGTGCCCGGGCTGCTTCCCATTGGCCTTTGTCAACAGCTTCGATTCCAGAACGGTAGACCTCACCGATATACGTACTGAAATGAACACCTAAGCCCACAATGGCACTTGTGAACGGGTCCATGGCAAACCCGACAACCGGTACCATCGGCCATGCATAGAAAATGAAAAACAGCTGTACCAGTGGTGGTGTTGAGCGGATAAATTCCATGATCCACCNCGGTTAGACCTAATGTAATGTGAAGACCTTCCAGTATGATTGGAAAGGCTTCAGAAAATGTATCCCATTGCCAATTTCCATTATTCATTAGCTAGCCACTCCTTTCTTTGATGCTGCTTCCATTTTTCTGGTCAGCCAGATGAGTGGCAGCGCCATAACGAAATAGAATACAAGTACTAAGAAATAGACAGTTGGAGCCTGGGACAAGTCATTGCCGCGCAGGATATCACCGTAATATAAAATATCGCCCATACCAATTAATGAGACAAGTGATGTTGCTTTGAGCATCTGGATAAGATAGTTGCCGAATTCCGGCAGCATCATGCGGACAGCCTGCGGAAAAATAACCAGGCGCATACGCTGAAATCGCGACATATTAAGGGCTGTTGCAGCTTCTGTTTGCCCTTTTGCTACAGAGAGAATCGATCCGCGTACAATTTCTGACATATAGGCCCCATAGTTTAAAGCAATCGCAAGGACACCTGCCATGTAGTCACTTCCCAATTCAATTCCAAATAATATCGGCAGGGCATAGAAAAGCCAGAATAATTGTACAATCAATGAAGTGCCGCGAAATACTTCGACATAGAAGATGGTTACATACTTTATAATCGGGTTTTTGGACAGGCGGCAAAAGCCGGCAATAAACGCCATTAAATAGCCGAGGATGATGGACCCGATCAGTACTTCGATGGTAATACGCAATCCTTGCATCAATGTCGGGAATATCTCAGCAATTGCGTTAATAATAATCACTCCTTAGAGACGGTTGTATTGAAAAATAATAGGGTCAGACCCCCTGGGTGAGGGAGTCGGACCCTATGGAGTCATTGTAGAATATTTAAGTACATTCTTATGCCTGGCTTAATATTTTTCACCACTGCAGATTTCTTCGGTCGAAATATCTTCCGGTGGTGCGTTGTTCTCGGGATCAAAGCCGTTCTCTTCCAGAATGTCAGCTACTGTTCCATCGTCAATCAGCTTTTGCAGTTCTTCATTATATGCTTCACGCAGTTCATCGTTATCCGGGTGGAAAGCAGCAGCACCATAGCTTGGAACGCCATCGATATCCGGATGTTCAAAGTCATCTACAAATTCAATCTTGTCACTATCAGCTGATTCCACTGCCATCTTCACAGTCATTTCTGTACCGGTTGTTGCATCGGCACGCTCTGATTCAACAGCCGAGATCGTTGCAGGGATGTCATCAGCTTCCTGGATCTGATCTTCGCTGACCCCCTCTGTTTTGACATATTCAATTTCTGTCGCACCGGACATAATGGATACCGACGCATCAGACTCGGCGATATCCGCATAACTGTGCAGATCCAACGGGTTGCCTTTTTGAACAACCAGACCTTCCCCATACGTCATTTCCGGTTCACCGAAGTCTGCGTTTTCACAGCGGTCCGGGTTAATCGCCATACCTGATGTAATAACGTCAAATTTATCTGCGTTTAAACCAGGGATCAACTGGTTGTAATTGAGTATTTGACCTTCAACATTGTCCACGCCCAGTTCCGCAAATACCGCTGCCGTAATATCCGGTGATGCACCTTTTATTTCACCGTCTTCCTTATAACCATATGGCCTTTCGTCCGCATATCCAATCTGAACGGTTCCGGCTTCCTGAATTTCGGCTAGCTTTGAATCGCCGCCGGAATCGCTGTCACCTCCGTTATCCCCGTTATCGCCGCTTGCACCATCAGAACCGCCGCCGCAAGCAGCCAGAACAAGAATGAAGATACCAACGATTGAAGCTGCTAATAGTTTTTTCATCTCCTAAATGACCTCCCGTAATTTTTTAAGTAAAATCGGGTAACGTCCGGCAATCATGACGATAAGCCCGTTTACTTTTTCTCTTTCAATAGTGTTGCCTTAAGTGATGATAAGACAGTAAATAGTGTTTGTGGTCACCCCCAGGCAAAAAGAAGCAGTTTATGCGTGCGACTTTTTAACCAGTTTGTGAACAGCAGAACGGTGAGCGTATTACTGCAATCTGTCATACTACAATGTTATAGGGATTTATTCATCGGTTCAAACGTTGTATTTTTTGATAATTTGGAATATACCTTTATTATATTCGACTAAATGAATAAAACGCTCATATACCAATTTATGCTTACAAATAACTTGTATTACTGTTATATGCTCAGAAATAACAATTATTACAGAAAATTCAATTAACTCATGACGGTGTCACGTATATTTCTTTTTCAGTCACGAGTTGGCTATACAACTATTCAATCCAGTGGATAATGGGACTTTAGGGGGTGTAATGGAAAAGATGCGCTATTGCGTGATACTGCTTGAATGACTGTTGAATAATTGGTCTGGCTACCTAGGTGGGATATTAAAGAATAGACATGTTGGGATGCCTCGCTTCAGCCAGTTATGAATGCGATTAATGACTATTTGGATTTAACGAGGAAATATGTATAGCACAAGACCACACTATTCAGTATGGTCTCGTCGTATCCAACGGTTTTAAGTTTGCTTCAATCGCGTCCCGTTGATTTTCAAAAAATGGTGGCAGTGCCAGTGATTCGCCAAGGTGATCGACATCCTCATCTGTCGCAAATCCAGGTCCGTCTGTTGCTAATTCAAATAGGATGCCGTTCGGTTCCCTGAAGTAAAAGGATTTGAAATAAAAACGGTCTACCAATCCGGAATTAGGGATGCGTTCAGCCTGAATCCGGTCTTTCCATTTTGCTAATTCATTCTCATTATCAACACGAAAGGCCACATGATGGACACTCCCTCGGCCGGGCCGTTCTTTTGGCAGGTCGCTACGTACTTCCAGATGAACTTCTGCACCAGTACCACCCTCGCCAGTTGCAAAAACACGTATATCGTCCTGCTCCTGGATAGGGGATGGATAGCTGCCGGTCTCCCGGAATGTTAAAATACGGGTCAATACGTTGATGGTCGGTGCGGGGTCTTGAACTGTCAGTTTGATAGGTCCAAGTCCAATGATGCCTTTGTCAGCCGGAACACTGCTATGCTCCCATACATTGCCACCCTTTACCCCTGCGTTTGTTTCATCGGAAATAAGCGTTAATCGCTGGTTTTCCGGGTCGCGAAAATGGATGACTTGACGACCGCCCTGTTCTGTCATCCCATCATGGTCAACACCGTATTCGGTTAGCCGGTTGTTCCAATACTTCAGCGCACCATCATTTGGAACTCTCAAGGAAGTTCTGGATATGCTACTGATTCCCGGATAGGTGGTGCCTGCTCGGGGTATTTCGAAAAACGTTAAATCAGTTCCAGGGTTGCCGATTTCATCCGCATAAAACAAATGGTAAACCGATGGATCATCCTGGTTGATGGTTTTCTTGACCAAACGCATACCTAAAACATCTGTGTAGAAATGAACATTATTGGCTGCGCTCGCTGTAATGGCGGATACATGGTGAATGCCTTTTAGTTCCATAAAAATGACTCCTTTATGAATTGGTTATTTATACTTAATTACGGTTAATTGAATTCAGTATAAATGATAAATATAGTATAAATCGATTTTAGTGGCGTGTACAGAATGTTGCCTCACGTATCAGATTCACCATGCTTTGGACGGTGCCCCTGCTTCAGCTGGTCGATGCTCAAACCGAAGTCCATCTGTAAATGCGGGTAATCCTTGAAATTGCTCCAATCACCACCCCATTCAAACCCAAGTTCCTTTGCCATATCGGCAACTTCAAACCAGTCTGATTCACCGTTATTGTTGCCGTCATAATGGATATCCCAACTGACGTCCCCATTATGATTGCGCAACGCATAATCGACTGCGAGCCCGTAATTGTGGTAGGACTCACCGCCTTGCGCATAGGTAACAATGCTTCCGTCTTTTGTGCGGCCCTGCTTATATAATTCATCTTGCTTCTCGTTCGAACGTGTGGTTTCTGTAATAACGATATCGATATTTTCTTCGGCAGCCCGACCGACAAGTTCCTCAGTTTTTTCGGCGACGACCGGATCGAGATTTTCAGGGAGAGGCGCATCCTCTCCCTGATCGATATACCGATCTGTTTTTAATTGGTTATATAGATAGAATAGTATGACCAGAAACAGAATAATCATGAGCCATGCTGTCATATCTTTGCGGTAACGTTTCAAATTCGTTGTCTCCTTGAGAAAAGATGTTGGGTGACATTATAACATGTATGGTCCCAGATGGGCTTTCATTGCTTCATTGATCATAATCACCTTTCAAAGAAGCTCTTTTCGTAGATTTTGTTGCTCTTAGACTTTCGGAGTTGATAAAAACTGCGACACAGTGAAAAAGCATACTTAAGTGCTGTGATACCGCTCCGGAAATACACTACGCTTTCCGCGGGCGGCTGGTGAGCCTCCTCGTGCTGGGTGCTCGTCGTGTTGCAAGTGTTTACGGTGAAGCAGCACTCCTCGCAACTCGCAGTGTACTCGGTGGATGTTTCGCTCGTCGCACTGCGGGGTCTCACCGATGCCTTTGTTCCCGCAGGAGTCTTCGTGTATTTCCTCCGCTGGTATTGACGTTCTACATATTGAATGTTGAAAACCATGGAAAAAGTGTTAATGGGTTTTCTTTCACTATGGCATAACACGATATTAAGCTGCGGAAAAATGCGAGACTCCAGCGGGAAAGGAACAGTCTGAAGACCCCGCAGCGAGCGGTTAAGGAACAAAGGCTAAGAACGCCACGTCCTGTGGCAACGCCTTTGTGACCAACATCGTGTTGGCCCGCGAGCGAGGAGGCTGAAGCGTTCCCCGCGGAAAGCGAGTATTTTTCCGCAGCGACGAACTAGCACTCAGCCCTGATAGACTTGGAGGAAGACTTTCCAATAGTTACGTCGTAGTTTATGGTTTTTGTATCAAAAACAACAACCTTTTAGAAAACAGCCTTTAGGAAAGATGGTTGCCTGCCTCTATATATACAATCGAAAGAAATCAGCAAAAAGGGACGTGATTTCTGAAAAAAATTGTCTTGAATTATCATTATTCCGAATATAAGATATGAGAAAGGGGGGATCGTGATGGGGCCTGTCCTGATTGTTGTTCTGATCGGGTATTTGTTTGGCTGTGTTCATGGCTCACAGATTGTTGGGAAGTATAAGCAGCTGGATATCAAAAACAAGGGCGTCAATAATTCCGGGGCGTCCAATACAACGATATTGTTAGGCTGGAAGTATGGTATTCTGGTGGCACTCATTGATATTCTAAAAGCGACATTATCGATATTATTGGTGTTATACATTTTGGAAGGACAAGGGATAACCGGGCCTGAGCAAATCTTATTGGTCTATATTAATGCCCTATTTATCATTATCGGTCATAACTATCCGGTCACCATGAAATTCAGCGGTGGCAAAGGGACTGCCTCATTGGTCGGTGTGCTGCTGGCTGTTGATTGGCAAATAGCCATTATCGGAATTGGAATTTTGCTTTTATTGACTCTGGCAACGGATTACCTGGTTGTCGGCGTTCTTTTCATGTATATGTCATTTCTGGTAACGACTTATCTGTTCTTTGGAATCGAACCGACAATGATCGTTGTGTTATTATCGGTTATGAGCATCATCAAACATATGGAGAATTATAAACGCATCTTCAATAGGGAAGAAACACGACTATCGAGTATGTTTCGGAAACAGCCATAGAAAATGGAGGCACCCATGCTGGACATTATCATTTGGATCATTATCGCCATATTATTTATCGCAAGCTTTGCCGGTATTATTTTTCCGATTATTCCATCGCCATTAGTGCTTTGGGTCGGTTTTCTGCTTTATCATTTTGTCATCAATGCTGATGAACTGACCTGGTTTTTTTGGGTGGCAATGGCTGTATTGACGATTATTTTAATTGGTGCAGATGTTATTGCCAACAGTTATTTTGTCAAAAAATATGGCGGAAGCAAGTGGGGGGAACGTGCCGCTGCGATTGCCGTTATTGTGGGTTCGTTCACCATACCGCCATTTGGGATTCTGATCGTCCCATTTTTAGCGGTACTGATCATCGAATTGATGCAGGCGAGGACATTTCAGGAGGCAATCCGGGCATCAATCGGGTCGTTAATCGGGTTTCTTAGCGGGGCAGCAGCTAAAGTCGTTATCCAATTGGCGATGATTGGATGGTTTGTTGTCACGATCATATTTTAAGTAGAAAGGGTTTTGCAGTATGAATCTACCATCACGCGTGATGACCATTGCTGGGTCTGCGGCCGGTGGGAGCGCCGGCATCCAAGCAGACCTGAAGACATTTCAAGAATTGGACGTATACGGGATGAGTGTGGTGACAGCGATTGTAGGTCGTCATCCCCAAACAGATAAAAACGTCCATCTGCAAACAATTGAAGCAATCGAGGCACAATTTGCTACGGCGACAAAGCAGGTGGGCATTGACGCACTTAAAACAGGCATGCTGTTTTCCAAAGAGATCATTGAAAAAGCAGCCGATTTGATTGCTGGGTCAAGTGCAGGAACAAAAGTGGTTGACCCGGTCATGGTCGGTAAGCTTGATTCGAAACTGCTCGCGGATGATGCGATTAACGTTTTAAAGGAGCGGTTGGTGCCACTGGCGGATGTCATTACGCCGAATGTGCCTGAAGCCTCTTATCTTTTGGATGGACGGGAATTGCGGACTGTCGATGATATGAAACAGTCGGCTGTCGACTTGCATGAGTTGGGACCACAATATGTTCTGGTAAAAGGCGGGCGTTTGAAAGGTGAAGCCGTTGATGTTCTATATGATGGTAAGACGCTGACGGCATTCGAAGCACCGCGGATTGCTACAGAAAATACGAGTGGGGCAGGCTGTACGTATTCGGCAGCAATCACGTCCTATATGTCGAAAGGGCATTCGGTTCCGGAAGCGATCCGTCTGGCGAAAAGCTTTGTCACAACGGCCATTGAATATGGATTTTCCTATAACGATATGGTTGGACCGACATACCATGCGGCAGAGCGTATGAAAGGTGAAGCGCATAAGATTAAAGTGGAAAAGCTTTGATGGAATGCTGATACTCGCGCGATGGAAGCACCCAAACGAGCTAGAGGAGCACCCAAACGTGCGATGGAAGTACCCAAACGTGCGAGAGCTGCACCAAATCGTGCAAGAGCAGTGCCAATGAGCGAAAAATTTAACAAGGGGAGTGGAATGAATGGGGAAGCGGGCGTTAATCAATGTGGATTATACGATCGACTTTGTGGCGGAAGAAGGGAAATTGACGTGCGGCCAACCGGGACAGGCTATTGAGGAAAAGATTGTTTCGATTACGAAGGATTTTATTGCTGCGGGCGATTATGTCGTGTTTGCGATTGATGCACATGAGGATGGGGACACTTTGCATCCGGAAACGGAACTTTTCCCGCCGCACAATATTATTGGAACAGAGGGTCAAGGTCTGTACGGTAATCTGGCTTCGGTTTATGACCAGCATAAGGAAGCGGCGAACGTCTATTATTTTGATAAAACACGCTATAGTGCGTTTGCGGGGACAGATTTGGAGATCAAACTGCGTGAGCGCGGAATAGATGAACTCCATCTCGTCGGCGTCTGTACTGATATTTGCGTGTTGCATACCGCTGTCGATGCGTACAACAAAGGGTTCAACATTGTGGTGCATCAAGATGCGGTAGCCAGCTTTAACGCAGTCGGGCATGACTGGGCGCTTGGTCATTTTAAAGAAACATTAGGTGCGAAAGTGGTATAATTGCTGAGGAAGGGCCAGTCCGGTCCTGGTCTTGGCTTTTCCAATTGATAAATGGAAGCAATTGTCTTTTTATTTCCTATTATATAAAGCTATCCATGATTGAGCTGAACGGAGGTTGGAAATGGTCAGTCTTTTCAAAAAGAACACATTTGCAAATTACATAATCAGGAGAGCGACAGCGAGTGATGTGGATACGGTTATCCGGATATTACGTGATGCGGCCGGGTGGCTGCGTGATAGGGGTATTTACCAGTGGGATTTTTACTTGACTGACGAAGCGGCATCGGAAGTAAGACAAGCGATTAAGGCTGGGACAACCTATCTGGTGACAGACAATCATCAGCCGGTCGCAACGTTCAATCTTTCTCACCAGCAAAGCGAACTTGATGCCAGTGTCTGGGGCAATCGGGATGATAATGCGCTTTACTTGCACAGGCTGGCCGTTGACAAAAACTATCGTCATCAGCAAATTGGAAAAAAGCTATTGGAATGGATACAGGAAAATAGTCAAACTGACAGCCACGTGCTCCGTCTGGATTGCGTAGCGGACAATCCAGAATTAAATCAGTTCTATGTGAAGGCTGGATTTACCTTTTCCGGATACGCCGAGGCAATGAAAATTCAGTTTTCCCGGTATGAAAAGCCTTTGAATGCTTGACTTTTATGACTGTTTGGGTTGAGTAACTCTCGGATCTATCTGGCCGAAATCCCCTGTTACAAGCCTGTGGGCTAAAAACAAGAATGATAAGTAGGGGCTGAAGGAAAACCACTGCTGGTCAGGCTTGACTTTAATGGGACATCGTTTTATATTTAAACATACAATAGATGAAACGCTGATGGGGACTAGTATAGTTTGAATGTCTTTGATAGAGAGGGAATGACTGGTGGAAATTTCCAAAGGCACAAACTGGAACCTGCCTCTGAGTTCGCCGTTGGAAGGCGTTTTGCCGGAAGATGTGCGCGGTTTTCGGCCGTTATGAAATGAAGTGTGCAGTCGTCAGGGCGGCTGCAAACAAGGGTGGTACCACCAGACCTCGGTCCCTTTTTCAGGACGGAGGCTTTTTTATAAGATCAGAAAGTATAACATTTCAGGTGAAGGCTTTAATCGTGAAATCGGCTGGTTCGCCGATTTCCTCAAGTCTGACTTCCAGCCTCTGACCTCTAGAAAGACGAGGCAGGAGCCGAGTTTTTCTTAATTGATATAAAGCGTGTTCAAAAAGGAGAGTTTTCATTGGGTAAAAACAATAAACAATTTGTTGAAAAAATCACCGCCATGGAAGATGATTTTGCACAATGGTATACAGACGTTGTCAAACAGGCTGAGCTGGTCGATTATGGTGAAGTCCGTGGAACGATGGTTATTAAGCCATATGGATTCGCCATCTGGGAAAATATCCGTGACGAACTCGACCGACGCTTCAAAGAGACAGGTCATTCGAACGTGTATTTCCCATTGTTCATTCCGGAAAGTATGCTGCAAAAGGAGAAAGATCATATTGAAGGCTTTGCACCGGAAGTGGCCTGGGTAACGCACGGCGGCGAAGAAGAACTGGAAGAACGGATTTGTGTCCGCCCAACATCTGAGGTGCTTTTCGGCGAATATTATGCCAAAAATATTCATTCCTATCGCGATTTGCCAAAACTTTATAATCAGTGGAGCAACGTGGTTCGCTGGGAAAAAACGACTCGGCCGTTCCTCCGTTCACTGGAATTTTTGTGGCAGGAAGGGCACACCGCACATGCGACACAAGCTGATGCGGAAAAAGAGACAGCACAAATGCTCGACATTTATGCTGAAATCTGTGAGCATTACCTGGCCATTCCTGTTCTAAGCGGTAAGAAGACCGAGCAGGAAAAATTTGCTGGCGCCGAATATACATTGACAATCGAAAGTCTGATGCATGATGGTAAGGCATTGCAATCTGGTACATCACACTATTTTGGAACCGGGTTTGCCGAAGCGTTCGACATTCGCTATCTGGATGAAAACGGGGAGCAGCAGCCGGTCCACCAGACATCTTGGGGCATGTCCACCCGGATTATGGGTGCATTGATCATGGTGCATGGGGATAACCGCGGTTTGGTGGTTCCACCGAGAATTGCACCAACACAGGCGATGATTGTACCGATTGCCCAGCATAAAGAAGGCGTGCTAGATAAAGCATACGACCTGCGCGATCAACTACAAAGCCTGGTTCGTGTTGATATTGATGGTAGCGATAAGAAACCAGGCTGGAAGTTTAACGAATATGAAATGCAAGGCATCCCTGTCCGGATTGAGATGGGGCCGAAAGATATTGAAAATGAGCAGGTTGTTCTCGTTCGGCGGGATACCGGTGAAAAAGAGTTTGTACCATTAGCTGAACTGGAAGAGCGGCTGCCGGCTCTGTTGGAGGAAGTACAGCAGAATCTGTACAATCAAGCGCTGGAACATCGTGAAGAAGCAACCACGACAGCCGTAAACATGAACGAGTTCAAACAGGCATTGGATGAAAATCCAGGATTCATCAAGGCCATGTGGTGCGGCGATGCGGAATGTGAGGAAAAAATCAAGGAGGAAACATCTGCCACATCCCGCTGCATTCCGTTTGAGCAGGAGGAGCTTTCGGATTCCTGTGTGTGCTGCGGTAGAGAAGCTAAAGAAATGGTTTACTGGGCAAGAGCATATTAAATTGAAAAAAATCGGGCGCTGCTTGCAGCCGCCCGATTTTTTGTTCAACCGGAGGCGCACCAACATCAACCGGAGGCGCACCAACATCAACCGGAGGCGCACCAACATCAACCGGAGGCGCACCAACATCAACCGGAGGCGCACCAACATCAACCGGAGGCGCACCAACAT
>NZ_JBHTNH010000008.1:0-96116 GCF_042679865.1 Lentibacillus salinarum
AGGTCAAGGACAAGCAGCTGGCGCTGTGGCTCAGAGCAATCTCTTAATGATGACGCTTTACCAAAAAAACGGCAGCTGAACTTTCTACAGGAAAAGGGTCATTTACACAAGATTATTGACACACCCAGCAAATCACAATAATTTAAAAAATATAAGCGTCAATATTCCCAAAAATGCCTTAGTCTCTGTATGTGGCGTATCTGGTTCTGGTAAAAGCACCTTAATGTTGGAAGCATTTCCAGAAAGTTATCCAGAAACCATCATGGTAGGGCAAGGCAGTATAGGCATCTCTAACCGTTCGACACTCGCTACATATATGGGAATGATGGATGATATTCGCTCCATATTTTCAAAAGAAACAGGCCAACCAGCCGGTTTGTTTAGCTTTAACTCCTTAGGTGCATGTCCTGTCTGCAAAGGAAAGGGGGTCACAACACCGGATGTAGCATTTGCAGATCCAGTGACTATTCGCTGTGAAGCATGCAGCGGAACGAGATATTCAGACGAAGCACTGTCATATCGATATCGAGATAAAAATATAGTCGAGATTTTAGATTTAACGATAGACGAGGCTATGAATTATTTTAAAGAACATAAGATTATAAAAAGAGTGACTACACTAAAAGACGTTGGGTTAGGGTATCTAACCTTGGGACAGACGACAAGCTCTCTAAGCGGCGGGGAAGTTCAGCGTCTAAAACTTGCAAGCCATTTAAAAAAAGAAGGACAAATCTATCTATTAGATGAACCATCCTTAGGACTACACACAAAAGATAATGGAACACTCTTAGATGTCTTTCAAAATCTGGTAAACAGAGGTAATTCCGTTATAATAATCGAACACAACCTAGACTTTATAGCGACGAGCGACTGGGTAATAGAACTGGGTCCAGGAGGAGGAAAACAAGGCGGACATATTATATGTGAAGGTACACCAGAAGAGATGTTAAATGCAGAAACATTGACAGCGAAATGGTTAAAGGATGGCGCCTATCTGGAATAAGATGGTTGACGGAAAGTCGATGTAAAAATAAAAATGGTACGAGGAGGATTAATGATGATAAATGATTCGGATTTGAAGCATCTGCGACGTTGCATTGAACTAGCAAGGGCTGCTCTGGCGAATGGTGACGAGCCATTTGGTTCAGTGCTCGTCTCAGCCAACGGAGACGTGCTTGCGGAAGACCATAACCACGTTGCAAGTGGTGACCATACTCAACACCCGGAGTTTGCTTTGGCGCGCTGGGCAGCCAGGAATATGACACCTCAAGACAGAAGCAAGGCGACAGTATATACCTCAGGCGAACATTGCCCTATGTGCGCTGCAGCCCACGGCTTGGTTGGTCTGGGTCGAATCGTTTATGCAAGTTCGTCCGAACAGCTGGTACAATGGTTGAGTGAAATGGGGATTACTGCATCGCAATCGCGCGTTCGTCATCTTCCAATCCAAGATGTTATTCGTGATACCACAATAGATGGCCCTGTTCCTGAACTCGCGGAGCAAGTTCGCCAACTCCATCGTCAGTTTTACGCGAGGAGACGTTAGGGTATCACGCCCTTGGTGTTTAAAACTTACACACGAGGGAGAAAATACAGTGCAGGAAAAGTAAGACATTTAGATCCAACGATACGTTCTCTTACAAGATATAAGGGAGCTTTATTGTCTTTACTTCAAAAAGACTATTTTCTGATGCTCTATAGATGGACGCTTTAGTTGAACAAAAAATTTATCAAAAATACGCTCGGGCCAATATGTTCCGTGCGTATTTTTTGCTTGTAACAGGTGTAATGAATGATGTTAGTGACTAAATGAATTGCGAACAGGACAGTTCCCGGGGGCGAGGCGTATGAACGGAGATCAACAAACCCATAACAGCGCTCGAGCTTTTTTAAACAAAATTTAACCTTTGTTGAACCAGGATTTAAACCTTGTCATTTATCATTAAAGCAGAGGTGAAACAAATGGGACATGTGATACAGACAAATCAATTAGTCAAACAATTTGGGCGTGAAAAGGCAGTGGACAGCATCAGTCTGGCCATAACTGAAGGGGAAGTGTATGGCTTTCTCGGACCGAATGGAGCCGGAAAGACAACCACCATCCGGATGCTGCTTGGGCTGATGAAACCAACATCTGGCTCGATTCATATCTTTAACCAGGATTTAAACAAAGAACGAATTGGGATTTTAAAACATGTCGGATCGCTCGTGGAAAATCCATCGTATTACCCACATTTGACGGCAAAAGAAAATCTTGAAGCGATCCGGAAAATCTATAGAGTTCCCAAATCACGGATTGGGGAAGTGCTGGAAGTTGTCCGCCTGCAGGATGTGGCCAACAAAAAGGTTAAAGAATTTTCCCTTGGCATGAAACAGCGGCTCGGGATCGCGATTGCCCTATTGCATCAGCCAAAGCTGCTGATTTTGGATGAACCGACGAATGGACTGGACCCGTCTGGTATCATTGAAATCCGTAATTTGATTAAACGCCTGCCGGAAGAATTCGGCATGACCGTCCTGATCTCAAGTCATCTGTTATCTGAAATTGATCAGATTGCCACATCGGTCGGGATCATTTCGGAAGGGAAGATGATTTTTCAGGATTCGATTGAAAAACTGCGTGAACACGCGCAGCAAAGTGTTGTCCTACGTGTCAGTGACAGCATCGAGGCAAGTCAGGCACTCCTGATCAGGGGCATTAACGCGGAGAGCCAGGACGGGTGTGTTTACCTGCATGAAAACTCGGATGAGCACGTCGCACAAGCCATACGGATGCTTGTTCAGGACGGTTATGCGGTTTATCGGGCCGAAGAAGAAAAGCGGTCACTCGAGGATATTTTCTTGCAGATGACAAAGGGGAATGCGTTATGATCGGACTACTACTGCATTCGGAATTTTTGAAAATCAGGCGGAAAGGATTTTGGCTACTAACGCTGATTGGTCCGCTCGGTGTTGTTTTTCTGCAAATGGTCAATTATGGAGTCCGCAAAGACTATCTTCTCCAGCAAAGTGATGATGACTGGAGCCATTACCTGGCGAATGTGAATATGTTCACGCCGCTTGCATTGGTGTTGGGTATTGTAATCTTGACGTCGCTCATGGCCAGTGTGGAAAATGAAACGAATGCTTGGAAGCAGCTAATGGCCTTGCCCGTTTCTAAAATGGCGATTTATTTATCAAAGTTTACCGTTATTGTCACGCTTCTGCTGGTGGCGTCCATTTTATTGCTGATTTTCACACTTGGTTTCGGTATGTATCTTGATTTGGGTGATAACGTTCCATACCTTGAAGCCGTAAAATTTAGTTTTTATCCGGTTATGGCCGCGTTACCGGTACTGGCATTACATCTTTGGATTGCGTTAATAAGCCGTCATCAGGGTGTTCCGGTGACAGCGGGCGTAGTAGGTGTCATTTTAAACTATATGGCGTATAACTTGCCGGACTGGCTGATCTGGAAGTGGCCGGCGCTGATGAATGGCTGGGCGGAGCCGCTCACCATTGTCTCGCTTGGGATTGGCTTTGGCGTGCTGTTATATGTGGCCGGGATGATCGATTTTGCGCGAAGGGATGTGACGTGATATGTTTCTTTCAGTTTTGCAGTCGGAATGGTTTAAGTTCCGGAAGTCTGGGATGCTGCCTGTTTTATTTGTGGGGCCAGCCATCGCCCTGATGACCGGTCTCATGACCAATCTCGCCGGCATGGAGACGGGGGCGAACGACTGGTATCTGCTGCTGCAGTTCATGATCCTGCCATATGCGTTATTGTTTTTGCCGCTGATGACAGGCATATTGGCAGGTTTAATCTGCCGGTATGAGCACCAGGCAGGCGGCTGGAAGCAATTTCTGTCGCTGCCGGTCTCGAGAGGCAGTGTCTTCACTGTGAAATTCCTGTTACTGATGGCAGTTGTCTTCGTTATTCAGCTGTTGTTTCTCGGTGCGGTTTATCTGGCAGGCACTGTAAAGGAAGTAGCCGACCCGTTTCCAATGATGATTATCTGGAAAAGTGTCCTTGGCGGCTGGGTAGCCACATTGCCGCTTGTAGCCCTGCAATTGACGCTGTCGATCCTGTGGAAAAGCTTCGCGGCGCCTTTTGCGGTGAATGTCATTTTTACCCTTCCATCGATATTAGCGGTTAATTCTGAAACGTACGGTCCTTTTTATCCGTGGGGTCAGCCATTTTTAATGATGTACGGCGGCGGGGCGCAGGAGAGTGTGTTCTTTGTTCCGTGGGAGCAGGTGCTGACGGTTGTGGGCGGTAGTCTGATTGTATTTTTTGCTGCCGGCTGGCTTTATTTTCAGCGCAAGGCTGTCTAAACTGACTGTCTGACCAAAACAAATAACCACCTTATGAGCCTGGCAAGCATGTAGGGTGATTACGTTACGCGGCATGTAAGTCGCCCCTTTGTAGGGCTATTGTACACGGCCGCCGGTGCTCAGCATTGGCGGTCATTTTCTTTATCTATAGTATAACGAATATCGCAGCAAATGAACACGGTAAAAAAATAAAGATAAATAAAAAATCATGGGAACACTTGTTCTAAACAATGATTTGTGTTACTATTTTTATAGTGAAGACACCTTGGCATTCCACTTCATAAACCACAAGGGATGTGCTAAAATGCCATTAGCTACTGTCGTACGGGAACAAACAAAAACCTCTGAGTACACCAAACACGATCTGCTATTCAAAGAACTTATTCAAACCTTCTTCAAAGAATTTATCGACATATTTTTCTCGGATGTTCACAGGCATATCGATTATCATGACATGACATTTTTGTCCGAAGAAGTGCATACCGACTTGCACGATGGAAAAACACGAAGGCTGGATATTATCGTTGAAACGAAGCTTAAAGGCGAAGGTTCTGTCATTATCGTTCATGTCGAACCGCAAAGCTATGGGCAGCCGGACTTCCATGAACGGATGTTTCACTATTATAGTCTACTGTATAATAAGTATCGTAAGCCTATTGTTCCGATTGCTGTTTTCAGTTATGACGAAAAGCGTTATGAGCAGGATGCGTTTACAATTGAGTTTCCTTTTTTCCATGTTTTGACGTTTAATTTTTTAACATTGGAGCTTCGAAAAAAGAATTGGCGTGACTATATCGAATCAGACAATCCCGCAGCTGCGGCATTGCTCAGCAAAATGGGGTATACCAATCAGGAACGGATTGAAGTGAAAAAGGAATTTCTACGAATGTTAGTAAGAATGCCATTAAACCCGGCCAAGGAAAATATGATATACGGCTTTTTTGAAAGTTATCTAAAACTTAACGAAAAGGAGGAGGCAAAATTGCACGAAGAGTTAGGTAAAATGGAGGATGGTGAGAAGGTTATGGAGCTAACAATTTCTTATGAGGAAAAAGGGAAGAAAGAAGGCAGAAAAGAAGGAAGAATTGAGGGCGAACAGGCAGCAAAGCAAGAAGTTGCTGTTGAAATGTTGAGAAAGGGAGTTTCAATTGAATTTATCGCTGAAGTCACCCATCTTGAACAAGTTGAAATTGAAAAGCTGAGAAATAGGTTATAACAGTCATCGGCCGCTGTCGTAAGTTTAACAGCGGTCATTTTAATCCTATGAATCATTGAGCGAAATCCGATTTCCTAGTAAATGAATACTTTAAATGGTTTCATTCGTATTAGATAAAGGAAGTTCAATTCATATTGGCGAAGTAGTCTTGTGTGCATTATTAAAAGGGATCAGTATGGCTGATTTTTGCCCGTGAATATCTTTCAGCACGGGTCGTTCAAATCAACTAGGTTTCAATCTACAACAATGATTGTACTGATAGATTCTAAAATGCGCTGATAAAATTTGTTCAAATTAAAATCTTGGGGGAAAATAATATGACCCAAACAAAAATAGGCATCGATGCTGGGGGAACACTCATCAAAACTGCATATATTGAAAATGAGAGGATTCAATACCGGTCGTTCCCGTCACAGGCCATTGATGACGCCATCAAGTGGCTGCATGATTATTTCGAAAAGCCGGCTATATGTGTGACAGGCGGAAGAAGCCAGGTGCTTGCAAAAAAATTGAACGTGCCAGCTAAAACGGTTGTCGAATTTGATGCCACAACAGAGGGGATTACCTATCTGGCAGGCCCGCAAACCCTTGGGCGTCAATTTTTATTTGTCAATGTCGGTACTGGGACGTCGATTCATCATGTGACAGATGGCAGACAGGAGCGCATTGGTGGATCAGGTATCGGCGGCGGGACATTATTGGGTCTTGCCTATTTGACGACGGGCATGCAAGACTATGAAGAAATTGTTCGAGCGGCCAGCGATGGTAACCGGGAACACGTGGATTTGAAGGTAAAGGATATTTTTGAAGGATTACTGCCGCCGATTTCAGGCGATTTGACCGCCAGCAATTTCGGCAAAGCTGAATGGATGCGGGAACACAAGCCCTCCGATTCGGATATGCTGGCAGCTATCATTGGTCTTATCGGCGAAGTCATCGTGACAATCAGCACACAGGCGGCAGCACAATATGACACTGGAGCGATCGTTTATATTGGCTCATCATTCCGCTCGAATCCGCTTCTGCAAGATATTTTAGTGGCATACACGAGGCTGGTTGGGAAGGAACCGGTGTTTTTACCAAATGGCGAATATAGTGGCGCTATTGGCGCCCTTCTGGCTATTGACTGAAGGAGGAATTGTATGCGTCATGAAGACCGCAAAATCAATCATCTTGGGCAACGTGTAACAGTAAAATGGTTTTCGTTGCCTAAACCTGCTCGGTATGGTCTTGTTTACACCGGGCTAGGGCTGCTTGTTTATGCTGCTAATAAGGCGATATGGTTTTAATGCTTAATATCGTTTATTTGATGGGAATGTAAGCGGGGGATTAAAAGGAATGAAATGTTTATGACGGGACGCTCTGAATCATTCCTGCCGTTTTGGTTGTCGTAATTCTTAGCTGCGCCGATCTTCTGGGCCATAACGATTATTTGGTTCGTGCTTTTGGCTGTCATATCCGTGCTGCAAATCTGGTATAATGATGTTATGTGGAAACGGGAAAAGACTTGAAAGGTTCTCATATTCCAAATCTAATCAAGCAAAATGGCAGGTGTTCATGTCATGACGTTAGAAGGCAGCAGTAGTTTAGCTATGATCATTTTCATTATATCGATTATCATTGCGTTGGCTGCCAGTTACCTATATGGCTGGAAGATGACTGAAATGACCGGCTGGTTTGGGTCGCACGTTTTTGTCGCAAGTGTTATCAATCTATTTCTGTGGGCGTGCACGATATTTATCTGGTTTTTTTACGCATTTAAGGTAAGCGTCGGACTCTTTTTCGGCGGATTAATGCTGGGATCTGTATTACTGGTGATCAGTGAAGTGGCACTTATCATAACATTATTCGTCCGGCGAGATAAATTGCTAGAAGTTTACCACGAGCAGGCGGACAGCGCATCTGAGGCGGATAAGTTGTCAAGGAGGGGAGAAAATTAATGGATTTCACATTATTGGCCCTGGGCATTGCTGCAGCTGGTTATTTTATCGGTGATGGGTTGAAGAATTTTAAGAATCCAAGAGCGATCGACTCGATGGAAAGTATATTTGGAAACGATGATCACGAATTAATTAAACATAGTGATGTCCATTATTTCATGGGTGTCTCCAAAAAGGATGCCGAGATGTTACTTCGTGATTATCCAGATGTGCCGCACATTAAATTGAACGGCGAAGTCTATTATCCGAGAAAGAAATTGCGGGAATGGTTGGAGCGTTTAGGCGACTGAATATAGCACTAACGGAGGACAATATGAAGAATCTATCTTTGTTCGGCAAACTGAATCTTGGCCTGGGCATCATCTTCTCCATTATGGGGATTTATCTCTTGATTCAACGATTTGACGGAAGTTTCGTTTTCAAAGAGCATTATCAGGCATTGGGTTTTATATGTTTGGGTATAGCATTATGTTTTGCGTCGTCTTTGAGTAAAACTGAATAAACGAAAGGTGGCCTGCATTAATCGTGGTTCAACGTTTGAAAACGCCCCGAATCCTAGGGGGTATGTCGCTTGTATTACTGGTAGCCGCTATGACTGCTTTGTCAGTGTTCACGATAACACTAGAAGATAATATAACGTTGCGCACACTGCTTACCGATTTCTTCAGCAACGACCCTAAGGCTCAAAGGGAAAACGTGGATGCTGCTGTCATTGAAAACATTACGGGGGATACGATCGTTTTCTTAAAAGGGATATTAATCTTCCCCATTGGTTACTTAGGGCTGTTAACCATCGCGAATGGAACGGCGCTTTTCCTTACAAAGCGTTACCCTTATGGTTCTGCCGTTACATTCATAGTGGTTGGTGCTCTTTCATTTTTCACAGTGATGACGCCTCTCTTGTTAGTTCCGGCCGGGATGATGATGCTGAAGCGAATGCCGAATAGGAACGTAAACCAATAAGTAACCGCCATTGGATTTGATCATCACGTGAAACGTGGCTTTTAAAACCTGTGATTTAGGCAAGAATCGCAATCAACGTTCCAACCGCTCCTTTAATCGCATCTTTCATTCGTCGCTGATACCTATCGGTGATCATGTTGGATTTGTTCTCTCTCTGTCTGTAACGTCCCTTTTTTTCATTCTATCGCCTTTAAATACAGATCCAAAGAATCCTCTGTTTCCTTGGCGACCAGTTGAATAAAATCATCATATTCTTTTTGGGTATTGGCTTTAGCCAAAGTATCATAATAGTCCAATCGATTTTCAACTTTGATAACAATTGGTGGAAAGCCATCTTTCATGAGTTCCAGATTTAATAGCAAACGTGACACGCGACCATTTCCGTCGATGAAAGGATGGGTCCCGACAAAAATGGTATGAAAAACCGAGTAAACGTTTGGATACACAAATTATAGAACTGTGTTTTGCAAACCAAAGCAGTCCGATCGGTTCATCGCTTATGCCAAATTGCCACGATTATAGTTTATCTCCAATGATCCCCCATTTCATCTAAACTGCCAGCTCGTCGTCCGATAAGATCAACTGCACTTTCAGCGTATTTTCTTAATACGCTTACGATGTCACACGATACATCGGATTGTTCTTTACAGGAATATAACTTTGGATTTATGTTTTAACGGGCGATGGTATTGTATAATATAAATAAGCAGAAGACAGTATTACGCATCAAAGGGCGAGGGACGAGGTCAAATGCGTAGAAGAGAGCGGTGGAAGATATGGCAGAAGAAAACAAACTGAAGGAAATCACCGAAAACCACCTGGATGGACAAATCCACATATATTTGGGCGATGAATTATTATCGTCACCGCATATTAAGGCCGTCATGGACGGTGAGTCATTTCAATTTACCGGGAAGTACGCGGAAGATAAGGCAGAAAAATTTATCGAAGCGGTGAAATATGAATAGCGGGCTTTTCCAGTTATAAAGGGGAATTGTTATGCGTAGTTTATTATTGATGCTTTTATCAGCCCTATTATTAACTGGCTGCGGGTCAGGAACAACGGAGGATGAAACAATGACAGAAGAAGGGCCAATTGCTCGGGAAAAAACGGAATTGTCATTTCAAATGATTGATCCGGATGAAGCACCGGCCAGGGTGCAAACATGGCTGGAGAAAAATCGATCAGAGGAAGCAAAAAAGGTATTCCATGCGGACGGGAAGACATATGTGATCATATTGCTGGGTCAAAAGTCAACCGGCGGGTATGCGGTTAATATTGAGCGGATGGAACTCGCTAAAATTGTATCGCCCGAGTCCAAGCAGGGTAAAGGAACGGTCAACGTCACCTACCATGTCACGAAACCGGAAGAAGGCAGTTTCAACATTCAGGCGCTCACGTATCCGATGGCGATTGCCGAATTAAACGGTGAGCTTGCGTACGGTTTCCAGTTCAATTCGTCATCCAAATCGGGGGGACTTGACGACAAAAAAGCCGATGATGACGATACGGAGGATAACCCCGAAATCATCAAGCCCCAGGTGCTGACAAGCGAGGGGAACATGAAAGAAAGTGACGGCTGAAAGGAAGAGCATGCCGATGATCATCAGGCCAATTGACGTAAGTGATGCAGAAGCATTTTTAGAACTGAACAAGCGCATTGATGAATCCGGATTCATGCTGCACGAGCCCGGTGAACGAAAAACAACAGTCGAGCAGCAAAAACAGGCAATTGAACGGGCTTCATCCGAAGAGCGGTCCGCCTTTTTTGTGGCGGAATCTGATTATCAACTTGCCGGCTTCATTGCAGCATTTGGCGGCAAAATGAAACGGAATCAGCACTCGGCGTATCTGGCACTGGGTGTGCATGATGCTTTCCACGGACAAGGCATGGCAACAAAACTGATCACGAAGGTGTATGAATGGGCTGAAGCTATCAGCATATCCAGGCTGGAGCTCACGGTCATCAAAGATAATGTGAAAGCCCTTAAGCTCTATCAAAAAATGGGTTTTCAGATTGAAGGAGAAAAGGTTCATTCATTGATGATAGATGGTAAACCAGTGAATGAGTATTATATGTATAAGCTGGTATAGATGTGCAGCATGTTCCTGATGTATTAAGTAAGGGTGAGAGGGAAAATTTTACCGATGAATAACGATCAAAAGATATCATTAACTGTGTTAATTGGTGTTCCGATTCTCTTTTTAATCATCACACTTATAACCGAAAGATGGGGTTTCTTTTTATGGCGTTTATCTCCCAGTTTTACTGCAGGTAGTACGGGATTTTTCCATGCCAAAAATGACGGGGATAAATAAGATAGAGGGGGCGTAAGGCGATATGAATCGGACGCCAGTCGTTGTTTCGGTTGCAGCTGTTTCCGGCGGAGGGAAAACTGCTGTCATCAACCGATTGCTTGAACGGGTTGATTATTCAAAGGCTTTGTATTTTGACAACTATGTATTTGAAGGCCCGGATGATCTTGGGAAATGGGCAGAAAATGGAGCGGATTATAACGGTTGGGATCTTTCACCGCTTATTCAAGATGTTGAATGTCTCCTTACCAGCAATCACCTTCATTATATTTTTCTGGATTATCCATTCGCTTATTTGCATGACGATATGAACGGTCTCATTCATCTCTCCATTTACATTGATACACCACTGGATATAGCGATGGGAAGGCGGATACTCAGAGATTTTGCGATAGGTCCAATTGAAAACGTTCATAAGGCTTTAATAAATTATCTATCTAGTGGAAGAAAAGCTTATTTAGAAATGGAAAAGAATGTTAAGCCGAACTCAGACATTGTTATTGATGGATCAATGTCCCTGGATACAATCGTTGAGCAAATAATAAAGAAAATAGGTGACTTTTATGCCAAATAAAAACCCAAAACTACCCTTATCAGCTGAAGAAAAAGAGCATCTAAGAAAATATAAAATCAAAATAGGTGATATCCGCGAACTGGAAATGGATGATCTAGCCCATAGTTTGAAGGTGTCAGAGGAACGGGCAAAATTTATCAAGGCTTTAGCCACGTTTCAGCAGATCCCTTCAATCGGCCATCAATTCGCGGATACACTTGTTGATAACCTTGGTTTTCATAGCCTGGGCGAATTGAAAGGCAAAGATGGCGCAATATTGTTGGATCAGCTCGAGCGCGATCTGGGGCATTGGGTTGATCCCTGTGTCGAGGATCAAATCAGATGTGTTATCCATCATGCCAATCATCCCGGATCGACGAAGCAATGGTTTGATTTTACCGAAGAACGTAAAGCGTATCGTGAATCAAACGGCTATCCGAAAACAAGGCCGGAGAAGCCATTTATGATATAGAACGATTTTACGAATTATCTTTGCAGGGGAACGCTAAAGGTTGTGTTATAATAAAAAGCCTTTTTCAAACGAAAGCCAACATATCAATTTAATCAATGGTATAATAAGCAAAAAAGGGGGGAGAAGGCTGATGGAAGAGACGTTAAACCAAATTTTAAGTGAATTGAAGGAATTACGAACTGGCTTAGATGGCGTACGTACAGATATAACTGATATGCGCACAGATATAACCGACTTGAAACAGGGGCAGAAAAGACTTGAAGACAGACAAGGAAAATTAGAAGCAGGCCAGCAAAATCTTGCAAATCGACAGGAGAAACTGGAAACCGGACAAAGAAATCTGGCAGACCGTCAAGAGAAACTGGAAGCTGGGCAGAGAAATCTGGCAGACCGTCAAGAGAAACTGGAAGCTGGGCAGAGAAATTTAGCAGACCGTCAAGAGAAACTGGAAGCTGGGCAGAGGCATCTGGTAGACCGTCAAGAGAAACTGGAAGCTGGGCAGAGAAATCTGGCAGACCGTCAAGAGAAACTGGAAGCTGGGCAGAGAAATTTAGCAGACCGTCAAGAGAAACTGGAAGCTGGGCAGAGAAATTTAGCAGACCGTCAAGAGAAACTGGAAGCTGGGCAAAGAAATCTGGCAGACCAACAAGAGAAACTGGAAGCTGGGCAGAAAAGACTTGAAGAAGGTCAGGAAAATCTTCAGAAAAACCTGGTTGTCAGCTTGGGCCAATATTCAGAAACGATTATTAATCACTTTGATGATAAGACAGATGTGCTGAACAATCGCGTATTTAAAGTGGAAACAGAAATGAAAACCCTAAGCAGGCAGCAGTAAGGTGAATCCTTGCTGTTTTTTTGTGCGGTGAAATACATCTTCGTTTGCCACGGATAAATTCTATACAATGACAAACCCTACCAGTAGAGAGTTTGAAAAGGTGGGGATTTACATGAACGTAGCAGATATTATGACCGTAATCGGTTTTGTGGTTGTGACGGTTATCGTTCTGATGCTTCTCATAATCGCTGTTTACATATTCTTTGTCGACCGAACGCAACGGCAGCACCCGGTCTTGCGCAATTATCCGGTTGTCGGGCGGGCGCGATATTTTTTTGAAAAAATTGGTCCGGAATTACGGCAGTATTTTTTCAATAATGACCGTGAAGGCAAGCCGATTTCCCGGGATGAGTACCAGCATATCGTGAAAAAGGCGAAATATAAGCGGGATGTGGAAGGTTTCGGGTCCCAGCGTGATTTTGAAAAAGAGGGTTACTATATCCGCAACAGTATGTTCCCGAAGTTGACGGAAGAATTGAAAATGGACCGGGAGACCAAGCTGACAACGAACCGTTATTTGTTGACGAAAGATCCGCTGTTTACGCAGCGGGAAGAGCATTTGGAGGAAGAGCAGTCGCCGGTTTACCTGCTTGATGAGGATGATGCCATTGTCATCGGTGACAGCACCTGCCGAGAGCCGTTCAGAGTCCGCGGGCAAATTGGTATGTCGGCAATGAGTTACGGATCGCTTGGTGAACGCGCAATCACGGCCTTATCGGAAGGATTGGCCATGGCCAAAGGGGCGTGGATGAATACAGGTGAAGGTGGTCTGTCGGATTATCATTTAAAAGGTGGCGGTGACCTGATCATGCAGATTGGTCCCGGCATGTTTGGCCTCCGGGATAAAGAAGGGAATTTTAACTGGGATGAGCTGAAGGAAAAAAGTCAGATTCCGCAGCTTAAGGCGTTTGAGGTGAAATTGGGCCAGGGTGCGAAAACGCGCGGCGGCCACGTTGATGCCGAAAAGGTAACTGAGGAAATTGCCCGTATCCGGATGGTAGAGCCGTATACCTCAATTGACAGCCCCAACCGTTTTCCGGAATTCAGCGATTTAACCTCACTGTTTGAGTTCATTGAACAGGTCCGGGAACACTCCGGCAAACCGGTTGGCATGAAAATCGTCGTTGGTAGTCATTTCGAAGCTGATGAATTAGCCCAACAGATACGTGACACCGGCAAAGGACCGGATTTTATTACGATTGATGGCGGTGAAGGCGGGACGGGTGCCTCGTATCAAGAGTTGACCGATAGTGTCGGGCTCCCGATTAAATCCGCCCTGCCTTTGGTGGATAACGCTTTGAAAAAATATGGTGTTCGGGATCCGGTGAAAATCATCGCTTCCGGTAAGCTGTATTCACCGGACCGGGTGGCGATTGCCCTGGCCATGGGCGCTGATATGGTCAATATTGCGCGCGCGTTTATGATTACGGTCGGCTGCATTCAGACGCTAAAATGTGCCTCCAATATTTGCCCGGTCGGTGTTGCGACGACGGATCCGGATCTGCAGAAGGCGCTCGTCGTTGATGAAAAGAAGTACCGGACTGCCAATTATCTGGTCACCATGCGTAAAGGGCTATTCCGGGTGGCAGCAGCAGCAGGCTTGGATTCGCCGGTCCATTTTAAGCGGGAGCATGTTGTCTATAAAGATGAAAAAGGCAAAACATGGTCACTTGATGACATTTATCAGTCGATGATTGATCCCGGCGGCGAAGGGTCGATGAATGCGTGAATGGAACGTCAATAAAAAACAAGGCGATTGCCCGATTGCAATCGCCTTGTTTTTCGCTGTCATGTCGTCTCAGCTGTGCTGTTTTTATGTGCTAAATAAATTTTCTTGGAAATCAGCGTCTGTCCGATAATGAACAATCCCCCGACGGCCCAGTACAACGGCAGCGCTGCCGGTGCATTCAGGGAAATGATGCCGATCATGACCGGTGAGACCAGACCAAGGATAGCCATTTGCTTTTTTTGCTGCGGTTCCAGACCAATTTGCGTTACTTTGAACTGAATAAAATAGATCGCAACCGCGATAAGTGTCAGGACAATATCGGTCTGACCAAGGTCAAACCATAAAAATTGATGGGCGGCAATTTCGGGTGTGCGGCGGATTGCCCAGTAAAAGGCGATCAAAATCGGCATTTGGATCAGCATTGGCAGACAGCCGGCCAATGAAGCGAGCGGATTGACGTTGTGTTTTTGATACAGTTTCATCATTTCCTGCTGCATGTTCATTTGCGATTCCCGGTCTTTGTGATCTTTGTATTTTTTCTTGATGGCGTCCATTCCTGGTTTGAGTTCTTTCATCTTATCCTGCATTTCCAAACTGCTTCTCGTCTGCTTCAGCATGAATGGCATTACGACAAGTCGGATCATAAGCGTTATCACGATGATCGACAGGCCGTAGCTTCCGTTGAAAAAGGATGCCAGCCCTTTAATCAATAAAGAAAAATTGTAGACAAAGAAGTGATTGAAAAAACCTTCCGTGTCAGCATTGACCGGTTCATCAATTGATCCGCAACCGGCCAGGAAAATGATCAGTATCAGTCCGATCAGGCTATATTTTTTGGCAAACGTGAATACAGATGTTCGTTCCATCGTGGCCCTCCTCGTTTTTTCATTGTCGTTTTGAAAAAAGAGAGGGTGTGGTCGTCTGTGTCATCATCCGGCGCGTCAATTCGCTTGGCTTTCTGTACAATCCAGTCCATGATATCTGTCGCCTCTCCGATGGATGCCTGGATGGGGGCTGACTGGATTTGGATCGCATGAGATTCTCTTGTATAGACATGCGCATGCCCGATGAATTGATGCAAATCGAACTGGGTGAGATTAATCGTGCCGATAACAGACAGGCAGATGCTGAAATAAACGTAAAAAGGTGACGTATCAGCAAACAGTTCGTGCAATATCTCAATTATCATCTGTATTCACCTCCTTTGTTCCATTCAAATTTCTGCACGACTTAATGATACTACAAATCAATGAAAATCGTAAGGGTGAAGTGGTTCCACGAGTAAACGCTATGACCGATTCGTTGCTATATGGCTGCCGAGCACGACTAAGTTGAAAATGGCGCCGCTAAACCCGACCAGCACTCTATACGACGAACTGGCGTTATTCGAGAGTCGTTCGGTCGTTTAGAAGCACTCTATACGACGAACTGGCGTTATCCGAGAGCTGTTCGGTCGTTTAGAGGCGCTCTATGCGACGAACCGGCGTTATTCGAGAGTCGATCGGGCGTTTAGAGACGCTCTATACGACGAACCGGCGTTATCTGAGAGTCGATCGGGCGTTTAGAGGCATTCTATGCGACGAACCGGCGTTATTCGAGAGTCGATCGGGCGTTCAGAGGCGCTCTATGCGACGAACTGGCGTTATTCGAGAGTCGATCGGGCGTTTAGAGATGCTCTATGCGACGAACTGGCGTTATCCGAGAGTCGTTCGGACGTTCAGAGGCGCTCTGTGCGACGAACCGGCGTTATCTGAGAGTCGTTCGGGCGTTTAGAGGCATTCTATGCGACGAACCGGCGTTATTCGAGAGTCGTTCGGGCGTTTAGAGGCGCTCTATGCGACGAACTGGCGTTATCCGAGAGCCGTTCGGGCGTTTAGAGGTACTCTATGCGACATTCCGGCGTTATCCGAGAGTCGTTCGGTCGTTTAGAGATGCTCTATGCGACGAACCGGCGTTATTCGAGAGTCGTTCGGACGTTTAGGAGCACTCTATGCGACGAACTGGCGTTATCCGAGAGTCGTTCGGTCGTTTAGAAGCGCTCTATGCGACGAACCGGCGTTATCCGAGAGTCGTTCGGTCGTTTAGAGGCGCTCTATGCGACGAACCGGCGTTATCTGAGAGTCGTTTGGTCGTTTAGGAGCGCTCTATGCGACGAACCGGCCGATTCCGAGATCTGATCAGGTGTTTAGAAGCACCTATGCGCCTAGGCGCCAACGACTGTTGCAAAAACCGCTATACATGTCCAATTCGCGCTGATAAACCGCGGGAAATCGCCGCTAGCCTCAATAGCCTTTTCGGTTAATACATGAGCAAATCCCGGCAGTTGACGTTATGGTAAAGGTCATGTTTAATTTTAAAAGACGCGTCGGATCGGGAGCTCATTTTGTTTGAATGCATCAATTCTATGGAATAGTCAAGGATACGAAGCCAAAATGTTACAAAGCATTCGATGACAGCTGCGAGGAAGGAGCATCTTTTTTATGGGCATCTATCAGTTCGAGGACATGAAGCGCTATAATCAATCGTTGCTCGTTGCCGGTATTATTATCATCGCCTTTAATCTGCGTGCGGCGATTACGTCTGTCGGGCCACTGGCAGATGCGATCGGGGCGGATTTGGGCCTGTCCAGCTGGAGCGTCGGGATTCTGACGAGTCTGCCGCTTGTGGCGTTTGCGGTGATGTCGCCGGTTGCCCCGAAACTCGGTAATAAATACTCAAATGAAATTGTGCTGATTGCCAGTATGGTCGTGCTTCTGGCTGGGATTGCAGTGCGCCTGATTCCGATGCCGGTCTTTTTGTTTGGTGGGACAGTGTTGATTGGGCTGGGGATTGCTGTGTCCAATGTGCTTTTGCCTGGTGTGATCAAAGAAAGGTTCCCGAATCGGGTTCCACTGATGACCAGTGTCTATTCGGTAGCCATGGGACTGGTGGCGGCGCTGGCATCCGGGCTCAGTGTGCCGCTTGCAGATAATGCCGGACTTGGCTGGGAGTGGTCACTTGCTGTCTGGGGGCTGCCCGCGCTGGCCGGTGTTGTTATCTGGGTGTATTTTGTCAAGCAGCGCCGGGCGGCCAATGAAGTAAGTGTGCATTACGTCACGGCCAGTGATGTGCGGATGTGGAAGTCGCGTCTTGCTTGGGAAGTGGCGGTCTTTCTCGGTTTGCAGGCGTTGTTATATTATGTCGTGATTGCCTGGCTGCCGGTTCTCTTACAGGATTATGGGGCAGACAGCGGTACGGCGGGCTGGCTGTTGTCATATGCACAGCTTATCGGATTGCCCGCCAGTTTACTGCCGGTTCTGGCCGGAAAGTTTAAGTCGCAAAGCTTCCTCACGGCGGGAATCAGTCTGGTGGCATGTGCCGGGATAGCTGGATTGCTGTTTGGCCAGTCAAGTATTATGATGGTAGCAAGTGTTACATTACTCGGTATAGCGACGGGCGGTATGTTCCCGTTGGCGCTCGCCTTTCTGGGCATGCGGACGTATGGGGCACAGCAAGCGGCGGAGTTATCCGGGATGGCCCAGGCGCTTGGTTATTTTTTGGCGGCGCTTGGGCCGACGTTGATCGGCTTTTTGAACGACATGACGGGAGGCTGGCAAGTGCCGCTTGTTGCTGTGCTTGTCCTGAGTGCCGTCATGACAGTAGTCGGTTATGGCGCCGGACGGAATCGCACGGTTGAAGATGAACTGACGGATATGGCTTGGCGGGAAAAGACAAAGGCTGCAGACTGACGGCCTTTAGGCTGGTAAGATAGGTTCTATCGGCCAGTCATTTTTAGGGAAGATGGGTGATGCTCATGGATGTTCTGCTCGTTATGGCAGGCGGGTTTTTGGGAGCGATGGCGCGTTATGGGCTGGGTGAGTGGGTTTATACCGATGACTTTCCACTCAATACGCTTGTGATTAATTTAGCCGGTTGTCTCTTTCTCAGCTGGTTTCTGACGTTTATCGGTTTACGTGGTTGTGTGTCCCGACAGATGTCTTTACTAATAGGGACGGGGCTGACAGGCTCATTCACGACATTTTCGACGTTTTCGCTGGAGACGCTGCAACTGGTCCAGGCAGGTTCTGTTTTCGATGCTGTTCTGTATAGTTTAGCCAGTACAGTCGGTGGCCTTCTGCTCGCGTATGTCGGCTACTCGTTAGCGTTGTCACAGCATAAGGCGGGTGGTGCTGCATGATGTGGCTGATTGGACTCGGCGGCTCATTGGGTGCGGTACTGCGTTATTGGCTGAGCGATGTGATTAAAAAACGGCATACACAATCGTTTCCGGCCAGCACATGGGTTGTAAATGTTGTTGGCTCGTTTCTGCTTGGCTGGCTTGCCGGTCTTTATGCAGCCGATGCCATCGGTGAGGGGTTATGGTATCTGTTTGGCATAGGGTTCTGTGGGGCCTTTACGACGTTTTCCACATTCGGCCGTGAAACGATGCTATTACTGCAGGCAAATCAGGTGAAAACAGCAGCAGTGTATGTCGTCACCTCTGTTGCTGTCGGCCTGATGGCAGCGGGGGTGGGTTTGTGGATTTGAATGGCGTGCCTTGACGGCTGTGGGATGCGCAACCACATGAGGCGCGCGCCCCTGGTCGTAACGCGCGCCGTGTTCAAACGCATTCGCACAATGACCACGCCGGGACGCGCAACCAGTCCATCAACGCGCGCAGCATCCATGTAACGTGCGCAGCACCCGCCAAAAAACGCATGCGAAAACGGCTGCTACGCAAGCAGCCGTTTTCACACCATTTATATTTAGCTTCCCGTTTCCTTATACCCCGTGTGGGCTTTAACTTTCACTTCATCATACCGTTTCGCATCGCGTTCGCTGGACAATATGGTGCCCAGGTAACCGCCAAGAAAGCCGATCGGTACTGAGACGAGTGCCGGGTTGCTGAGCGGGAAGAACGGCTCACCGACGAACAGAGCAGCACCTTGTTCTGGTGAAAAGACACTCGGACTCATGGATACCAGAACCAATGCCGAGATCAGGCCGGACAAGAGGGCTGTAACCGCACCCGCTGTATTGAATCGTTTCCAGTATACCGTATACAAAATGACCGGTAAATTGGCGCTTGCACCGATACAGAAAGCGAGTGAGACGAGAAATGCCACATTCAAATACTGGGCAAACAATGACAGGACAATCGAGAGCACTGATACAGCCAAAGCTGCATAACGCGCTGCCAGCATTTGCTGCTTGTCGGACGCTTTCCCTTTTTTAATGATTTGCCCGTATAAATCATGGGCAAATGCCGATGCACCGGACAGGACCAGACCGGCAACAACGGCCAGAATGGTAGCAAATGCCACGGCAGAAATAAATGCGAACAGGAATTCTCCGCCGATCGCCTCGGCCAGCAGAGGGGCCGCCATATTGCCGCCAGGGTTCGCCTCAACAATGGCAGTATCGCCTACGAAAATCGCCGCTCCAAAACCAAGAAACAGCGTCAGGACATAAAAAATACCAATGATCCACGTGGCGGTAACAACAGATTTTCGGGCTGTTTTGGCATCTTTAACCGTGAAAAAACGCATGAGAATATGCGGCAGTCCGGCTGTTCCCAGAACGAGCGCCACCATCAGCGAAATTGTGTCCAGCGGCGCTGTATATTTCAATCCGGGCATCAGGTAGTCAGCCCCGTGAACTGTGGCGGTTTTCGCCTCGCTGAACATGGACCCGATATTAAAGTTAAAGTGTAATAGCACAAGAAACGAAATGATCAGCATACCAGCCATCAAAAGGACTGCTTTGACAATCTGCACCCAGCTGGTGGCAATCATGCCGCCAAACAATACATAAATGGTCATCATGACACCGACAATCAGGACAGCGATCGTATAAGGAATATCAAACAGCAACTGGATAAGAGCACCGGCCCCGACAAGCTGGGCAAGCATATAGAATATGGATATGGTAATCGTGCTCAGTGCTGCGGCTCCTCTGACTTTTTTGGCATCAAACCGGGCGTTGATCATATCGGCAATCGTATACTTCCCCAGATTTCGCAGTGGTTCTGCCACAAGAAATAAAACCACGAGATAGGCAATTAAAAAGCCAATGCTGTAAAAGAAACCGTCAAACCCATAAAGGGCAATCGATCCGGCTATCCCGAGGAAAGAGGCCGCCGATAAGTAATCCCCTGATATGGCCAGCCCGTTTTGAAAACCGGTCAACTCGCCGCCTGCTGTGTAAAAGTCCCCGGTTGTCTGGGTTTGTTTGGATGCCCAGAACGTAATGGCAAGCGTCAGAGCCACGATAATCAGAAACAGCGTAATAACAGTCGGGCTCATCGGGCATTCCCTCCATTCCCGATCTGATCTTCAATGATCCGGTCGGCCTGTTCATCGAACGAAGCAGCCTTTTTCACATAGATCGTGCACAATACCCACGTCATGATAAATTGGGCAAACGCAAACAGCCATACCCAGGAAATGTCCCCGATGACCGGGGTGTTCAAAAAAGTTGTGTAAGATGTTAAAACTGGCAGCAAAAAGTAAAAAATCAGGAAAAAAATCGTATACGGGACAATGAATTTTTTCTTATCCTGCATAAATTGTTTAAACTGGCCGCTTTGGACCACTTTTTCATAATCAACCGTCTTGTCTGTCTGCGTTTGCAAATCCGTTGCGTCAGGCATCATAAACCTCCTCAGATAAATTTTAGGGGGACTCCCAGTCAGGTTCTGGAAAACCCCCGCTCAAACTGTGAATTATTTTTCCATCGTGGATAAATCACCTGTCGGCAGGTCAAGCTCCCATGCCTTCAAAACCCGGCGCATGATTTTGCCACTTCGGGTTTTGGGCAAAAAGTCGCGGATTTCGACTTCCCGCGGTGCTGCATGCGCGGCCAATCCTTTTTTAACGAATTGCTTTAGTTCTTCCTGTAGGTCGTCATTTTTCGTGTAGCCATCTTTCAGCGCGACAAATGCTTTGATAATATGGCCGCGCACCGGATCAGGTTTCCCGATGACGGCTGCCTCAGCAACGGCCGCGTGCTCGACTAGTTTGCTTTCCACTTCAAACGGTCCGACCCGTTCCCCGGATGTTGTGATCACGTCATCATCGCGGCCCTGGAACCAGAAATAGCCATCTTCATCCCTGGAAGCCAAATCACCGGAATCGAACCAGCCCTCGAACGGGAAGTATTGGTTAAACCGTTCTTCATTGTTCCAGACTGTCCGCAGCATCGAAGGCCAGCCGGCTTTGATGCATAGTTTGCCCATTTGCCCCGGTGGCAGTTGGTTGCCCGCTTCATCCAGAATGGCGGCTTCCACACCCGGAAATGGTTTCCCCATCGAGCCCGGCTTCATCGGCATGGACGGATAGTTGGCAATGACAACGCCGCCGGTCTCAGTCATCCACCAATGGTCATGGATGCGCACGTTGTAGGCATTCATGCCCCAATGGACAACTTCAGCATTAAGCGGTTCACCAACACTGAGCACGTGGCGCAGTGAATTTAAGTCAAAATTTTCCGTGACAGCTTCACCCGCTGCCATTAGTTTGCGGAATGCTGTCGGGGCGCTCAGCCAGACGGACACCTGATATTTTTCGATTGTGCCGTACCAGTCTTCCGGGCTGAAGCGTCCACCGCGGACCAGGTTGGAGGTTCCGTTCAGCCACGGCCCGAAAATACCGTACGAGGTGCCAGTCACCCAGCCCGGGTCAGCCGTGCACCAGAAAATATCATCCTCTTTCAGATCCATGATCCATTTGGCCGTCTGGTACTGCTGGATCATGGCATTGTGGACGTGTAGCACCCCTTTTGGCTTCCCGGTTGACCCGGACGTGTAATGCAGAATCATACCGTCTTCCCGGTCCACCCATTCGATGTCCAGATGCCGTGAAGCGTTTTTCATTTCGTCTTCATAGCGATAAAATTGAATGTCCTGATCATCTTCAGGCGCTTTACCGTCACCAACCAGAATAATGGTCTCCAGATGCGGCAGTTCGTTGTACGGGACCCGGTCAACGAGTGAAGGCGTCGTCATCAGTACTTTGGCCTCGCTGTTTTCCAGACGGTCACGAACGGCCTGTTCCATGAAGGCCTCGAATAACGGACCGGCAATCGCGCCGATCTTCAACATCCCCATCATGCTCACGTATAGTTCCGGCGAGCGCGGCAGGAATAAAAAGACACGGTCGCCTTTTTCCACGCCAATCCTGCGCAAAACGTTTCCAAATTGATTGGACAGGAACTTCATGTCCTGAAAGGTATATGTTTCATCGCGTTCATCGTCGCTGTAATAAAGGGCCGCTTTGTTCTTCCGCCATGTTTCGGCATGCCGGTCGATCGCCTCATAAGCCATATTGACCTGACCGGTTTCATACCAGGAAAACGCCTTTTCCACCTCATCCCAGGAAAAATTCGCCCGGGATTCATCGTAATCGGGCATGTTGGTATGCGTCTTAGCTGGTGCAATCGTATTACCCACGTTCACTCCCCCTCACGAAAAAATAATCTGCGGGATGCAAAAGCTGCCTATGGTTATCTATTAGCCGAACGTCATCACCTCCACCTATTGTAAGCGCTTACGTTATAGTATAGATGATGAAGGGACCTGCTGTGGGGAATTTTGTTTCGATTGCAGCTGGTTATGTTTGAATTGCCAAAATTAACTGATGAATGGTCAGCTTTTAAATGTTTCCAGCAGCACTTTTCTTGCTGAACGGCTGACGGGCAATGTCGTCTGGTCTTTGTCTGTCAGCGTGACATTGTAGGCGCCGTTAACCCATGGGGTAATTTCCTTGATGTAATTCAGGTTCACCAAATAGCTTCGATGGGTCCGGAAAAAGGAAAGCCCATGCAGCTTGTCCTCCAATTCCTGCAGTGTCATCCGGCACTCGATCACTTCATCCTGTGTATGAATGGCCAGCATGCGGTTGTCCGGGACAGCGTAATAAATGGCCTCAGGCGCGAGGACAACCATGCGTTCACCGTCGTCAATAAGCAGTTTTTCGGTAGCCGGATCGGTTTGTGTCTCAGCATGCTTGTCTTGTTTCATGCCGGTTTGCGCCATTTGTTTGCGGATCCGACGCATTGTCTTTTGAAAACGGACATCATCATAAGGTTTCAGCAAATAATCGACAGCTTCAATCTCAAACGCTTCCATCGCATATTCATCATAGGCTGTCGTGAAAATGAACAGCGGCGGGTGAAGATAAGCAAGCTCGACTATTTGCTTCACGGCATCCACTCCGGTCATCCCGGGCATTTCCACATCCAGAAAAATAACGTCAGGTTCGTATTCAACATACAGGTTAACCAGCTGATTGCCCGTTTCAGCACTGGGACAAAGGACGACATCCGGTTCCTTTTCCAATAAATAAATCATGTCCTCCCGCGCCAGCTGTTCATCTTCGGCAATCATGGCGTGAATTGATCTCATCATCATACCTTCTTTCTTTAAGGCTGTTTTTTAAAAGGTTGTTGTTTTAAATACAAAACCCATAAACTGCGACGTAACTGCTGTTGGATTGTTTTCTATAAGTACGTGTCACTCCCGCCGTCCGGGATCGCTACGGGCGGATGCTTTCCGCGGGCACGGCCTCAGACCCCTCAGAAGCAAAGAACGCTTCTTCCGGGGTCTTCGGACACGTGCTGTTCCCGCAGGAGTCACCGCCCTCCACTCACCCGGACTAGTAAGTTAGTCAAGTTGAGTGATGCGATTTACTATTACTACCACGGTTAGTAAATCCAAACTAGCGGAGGAAAAGCACAGAGACTCCTGTGAGAGAAGACTCCTAGATGAGACCCCGCAGTGCGACGAGCAATCTTTTCTGCGAGGAAGCTGAAGCGTTGCCCGCGGAAAGCGACTGCCCGGAGCGGAAATCAACGTAGCAGTTACGTCGCAGTTTATTTCAATTGCGAAGGTTAAAAAGCTGCAAAATTTGCGAGTATAGCCTTTTTAATGATCCTTGAATGGAATCGTAAAATAAACTTCACTTCCCTGATCAGGCAAATTGCGTATAAACAGCTGGGACCCGTCGCCAAGTAGACTGATCAGCCGCTGGTTCACATTGTATAAGCCGGCGCCGCTGTTAGACTGGCCGGTCAGCGACGTATCGCCGGCAATATTTAACCTATCCTCCGGGAAGCCTGACCCGTTATCACGGACGGCCACACGAACGGTCTGATCCTGCCTGGTGATCGTGACGGACACGTCGCCGCCATCGGTCACATCTTTCAACCCGTGCCGGACGCTGTTTTCCACAAGCGGCTGAATGGTTGACGGCGGGATTGAACCCCCGTTCAGCGCATCCGGTACGGAAACATGAATCTTCAGCCGGCTGGAAAAACGGGTCTGGATGATGTCGATATACGCTTTGACGTGCTGGTATTCCTTTTCCAGCGGCACAAGGGATGCTGACACCAGCCCAATATTAAAACGCATATAATGGGCCAGCTGGACCGTAATACGCCGGGCCTTTTCCGGATCTTTCCGGAACAATGCCGCAATCAGATGCAGCGTATTAAACAAAAAATGCGGATTGATTTGGGCCTGCAGGTTTCGTAATTCGGCATCACGGATATGCGTTTTTAATTTTTCCGTGGTGATTGTATTCAGCTGATTGGAAATGAGCTGTCCCAATCCTTTAGCCAGAACAAGCTCCACCGGTCGGATGTGCTGAGCTTTCTGGAAATAAAATTTAATCAGACCGGCTGAATCATGTTCATCCATGATCGGAATCATAATCGCCGCTTCAAAGGGACAATTATCATGCCGGCACTGGATTTCCGCACGTGAATAGGCGACCTGCATCTGTCGGGAAGCGATCGCCTGAAGGGATAACGTTGTCATGATCGGGTCCCCTTCCTGGTGATGGTCCGTCCCCATCCCTCTGTGGGCCAGAACTTCCCGTTCGCTCGTGACGGAGACAGCAGCCAGTTCCAGACGGTCATAAAGCAAATCAGCAATACCGGCAGCCATCTCCCTCGCTGAATCTTTCTTCAAAAACGGAAGCGCCTCCTCTGCGATGGCGAGTGCCTGTTTGGTTGCCTGCGCCGCCTCATGTTCCTGCTCTCTTAGTACAATGCCGATCATCGCGGTAAAAATGGCAATCGAAATGCTGTTGGACAGGACAAGCGGTAGACCAATCGTGTTCACAATGTCGATCATGGCCACGGAATCCGGCTCCGCGATCAGCAACATATGCATGTGCAAAACCGGCGGAAACACCCCGATAAACAACGCTTTCATTGGGGAAATGACCCGCTCGTTGGAGAAAAAGCGGGCGGTCCATCCGGCCAAAACGCCTGTCAGCGGATTGACAAGACTGTTCGCTAAAAAGCCTATGCCGCCGAGGAAAAAAAGATGTGTCCCGGCGATAACCCCAGCACCTAAACCGACGACGGGGCCGCCCAACAGACCGGCAATAACAATTGCTACCAGGCTGGAGCTGACAATCATCTGGTTATCATCTACGGCTGTCAAAACAAAAGCATGTGTCGCAGCCGTTCCTTCTTCCAGCACAACCCCTGTAATCGTCCCGGCGATTCCAAACAGGCCGAATACACAGGCATGGACAAGCGTCATTTTCCGGCTGAATTCCCGTTCCAGAAGCGACCTGAATCCGGACGTACGTGTCAGCACAAAGGCGATTACGAGCAACAACCCGAGCCGTTCAAATAATGTGAGTGTTAACGCTGTCATCGGTGCTCATCCCTTGTGTCAATCCCTGTCTGGGCTTTAACCGAAAACTGCCGGAATACTTTTAGCGTTTGCGGTGCCGGCTTTGACAGCACTGACCCGATATAGGCTCCCAAAAACCCGATCGGAATCGCCATGATGCCAGGATTGGCCAGTGGGAAAAGCGGCTCATAGGGAATCCAGCCGCCATCCGGATTCATAATATGCGGCCCCAGCAGCAAGAGCGTTAGTGAGGCGATCAGACCGCTGACCATCCCTGTCAAAGCGCCTGTTTCGTTAAAGCGCTTCCAATAAATCGTAAAGAGAAGCACCGGCAGATTGCTCGCTGCCGCCACGATAAAGGTGAGCGAGACGAGAAATGTGACATTGATATTTTTCAAACCCAGCGCAAACAATGTGGAAACAAGACCGACGACAAAGGCTGTCCACTGTGCCGCCCGCAATTGGTTTTTCTCGGTTGTTTGGCCCTGTTTAATAATGTGGAAGTAAACATCATGGGAAAAAGCAGTCGTGGCCGAAATGACCAGACCCGCAACAACCGCAATGATCGTCGTAAAGGCAATCGCTGCGATGAAGGCCATCAGGAAGTCCCCGCCTAACTCCCCGGCCAGCAGCGGTGCAGCAAGGTTCCCAGTCGGATCAAGGGTCACCAATTGCTGATACCCGATCAGAGCAACGGTACCGAACCCTAATACAAGGGCGATGATGTAAAATGCCCCGATAATCCAGCTGGCGGTCAAAAGCGATTTGCGCACTTCCCGGGTATTGCGGACTGTAAAAAAGCGGATGAGAATATGCGGCAGTCCCGCCGTCCCAAGGATTAACGCCAGATGCAGCGATAATTTTTCCAGTGGCTGATCATATAAATTGCCGGGCAGGAAAAAGTGCTCCCCCAATGGTGTACCCGCCTTCACCTGGACGATCAGTTCGCCTATCTGCCAGTCAAACCGTGCCAGGACAATAAAGGCTAGCAGAAATGTCCCCGACATGAGCAACACGGTTTTGACAATTTGCACCCACGACGTCGCAAACATCCCGCCGAACACGACATAGATGGTCATGAGCGTGCCGATAACCATGACAGAGGTGGAATAGTTAATATCGAGCAGCAGCCGGAGCAAGAGACCTGCCGCCACCAGCTGCGGAATCATATACAGAATGGAAATAATCAGGGCCCCAATCGCCATCATCCAGCGCATCCGGTTACCTGGAAAACGCGAACACACTACATCACCGAGCGAGTAGGTGCCTAGCCGATGAACGGGCTCGGCGATAAAAAATAAAACAATTAAATAGGAAACCAAAAATCCGATCGCATATAAAAACCCGTCATACCCACTGATGGCAATGGTTCCGATAATCCCTAAAAACGACGCTGCACTAATGTAATCCCCGGCAATCGCCATGCCATTCTGAATGCCCGTCAGGCTGCCTGAGGCGACATAGAACTGATTCGTCGTTTGACTTTGCTGCGCTGCCCAGTAGGTAATGATTAATGTACAGACAATAATGCAGAGGAAGAAGAGAAAATAGGTCAGATTCATTGTGACACCTTCTTTACAACCATGCTTATGAGCGGGTCATCCGGTTAAGACAAGACATTCTAATTGATAAGATTCGGAAAATTACTTACTGTAAATCGTACCGCAAACCGGCCCGCCCGTAAAGTTTTAATTGCCAGTTGAGGGAGCTCTTCCCGGCTGCTAACTTTTTTCGGGCCCGTTTTCCAGCTTCTGAATTCGGGTATGCCATAAAAGACCGAATGGGCAACAAAGCGAAAGGGGGACGTTATCCAGTGTCAAAAGCCATCATCGTCGGTCTGATTCCGGCTCCCGAGCTGGCGGAAGAGGTCGCTGGCAAATTAGTCGACAGGCTGCCACAAGCCTTCACCGAAACGATTGATGACGGCATTTCCTGGACAGTCAAGGTGGTCCGGGACCCGCTGACAGGTGCAGCGGAAAATGTGGACAAGCTGATTCATCGGGCTAAAACCATTAAAGAAGACAACAACTGGGACTATACCGTCTGTCTGACTGATCTCCCCATCTTTTCCGATAAAGGTGTTGTGCTGGGGGATGTGAACGAAAACGAAGGCGTTGTGCAAATATCTATCCCGGCGTTCGGGCTGCCCCCCGTCACAAAAAGGGTAGAAGAAGCGGTTATCCAGGTTGTTGGTGAATTGTATTTTCGCGTGAATAAGGCGCTTCACGATAACGGCCACAGTGTCAATACACATAGAGGGTTGATGAAGCGACGGTTTCTACTTACCCCTGTTCAAAAAGTTACACCCCCTGATGACATTGCAGAATCCGATGTCCGCTTTATATTGAAGCCGAGAATGTACGGTCGATTCAAATTACTGCTCGGCATGACCCATGCGAACAGTCCATGGTCGATCATCCCGGCATTCAAACGTGTCATGGCGGTCGCATTTGCCACTGGTGCGTACGGGTTGATTTTTCCGACATTATGGCGGCTGAGTGTGTCTTATGAAACGACCCGCTTTGTTTTGTTGACACTTGGTGCCATTATTGGTATGGTCGTTTGGATTATTTTCGCGCATAATTTATGGGAAAAACCAAGCGAAAAAAACGACCGGAAAATGCGGCTATTGTACAACGCGGCCACCCTAATGACGTTAACGGTTGCTGTCAGTGTTTATTACGCCATGCTTCTTGCCATGTTTTTAATGGCGGTTGCTTTTATCGTGCCGCCTGAATTGTTCAGCGACGTGACCGGTCTAGAAGAAGAAGCGGCCGGATTCAGCCATTTCTTTCATCTTGGCTGGCTGATCACGTCGGTGGCAACGGTTGCCGGCGCAATTGGCTCCGGTCTCGAGAGCGAAACCACGGTCCGCAACATCATGTACGGCTACCGCCAGCAGCAGCGCTCCAAGGAAATGGATTACTATGGCGAGGATGATGATAAGTAGGGACATGTGTATGGCTGACTGGGAATGGCTCTGGCGCGAAGGAAAGGAGTTTGGCACATGATTGAGGTATATACAGACGGGGCATCCAGCGGCAATCCCGGTGCCAGTGGAGCGGGTGTTTATATAAAAGCACATGGACACGTGAAGGCATTTTCCTTCCCGCTGGCTGTCATGTCTAATCACGAAGCAGAGTTTCACGCTGTGGTGAAAGCACTGGATGTTTGCCTGGACTTTTTTCCCGGTGACATCCTATCATTTCGCTCGGATTCCAAGTTGGTAGTGGATACCGTTGAGTCCGGCTATACGAAAAATCCGGCCTTCAAGCCGCTGCTCGCAGCTATCCAGGAAAAGGTACGCCACTTCCCTTATTTCTTCATCAAATGGATTCCCGAAAAGCAAAATCCCCATGCAGACCGCTTGGCCAGACAAGCGATTGTTGGCACGTGAGAAAAGGTGAGACATTGACATCTAACGGTTCATTCTTTAAAATTTATCTTTATCCCGCCTTAACAGGCAGTAAGATCCCCACTTCAATATGTTCAGGAAAACGAAAAAGATTGGTGGGGGCGGGCTGCCTGGCCGATAATAACGCGACGTCCTGTCGCATTATCGGCACTAGCACGTCCTGTGCGTCGTAAAGGTCCGATTCTGTTCGGGCCTGCACGATGCAGGTCACAAAGGCGTTGCAACACGACGTTGCGAACTTAGCCTTTGTCCCCCTACATTCAGCAGGGAAAAACATACCCAGTTGAATGAAGTTTCACTTTATCCCGCCTTAACAGGCAGTAAGACCCCACCTCAAAGTTTTAAGGAAAACGAAAAAGATTGGTGGGGATCAACTGCCTGTAAAGGTCCGATTCTGTTCAACTAACATTCAGCAGGGAAATACACCCAGCTGAATGAAGTTTTACTTTATGCTCTTGATTTGGACATCAACAAAATCGCATGAACATCTGCTTTACAAGAAAGAAGGAATGCTTTAGTGGCTACATCAATCATTAAAGATGCTTTCAACGTGAAACAAACCCCCTCGTTTTATTGGTCGGCCGGCATTCCGCTTCAAGCCGATTGCCACATTTGATGGCTAAAACGATTCGCAGCCAATCACAGTTATTTTTCAAGATTTTTTCCGGTGACAGTGTCTCCACCAGTCGGGATTATAGCCGTACGCAAAATAAGATGCGAACCAATTTAAATAATTTACGTACGGTTTACGACACCGCATTAGGCGAAATTCCAAATCGCGTTGATGCGTTGAGTCTTTTTTCACCAGCTATTATCGCCATGGAGCAGCTTGGTTATTTCTTTAACACGGCTGCAGATAGTGGGGTCAAAACAACATTGACGAAAGGTGAAACCGCCCCGTTTATTTACTTTTTTGAGGCGATGGCACAGTCCATCGAGCAGCAACAGTTACTTGAGACGTTTGACATTCCTAACATTCCAAGGCACCCCCAAATTCGCCAGGAAATCAATGCATTACAAGAAACGTTGACGCTTGGCTTAAATCAGTCAGCAAAACAAGACAAAAACGAATGACGATTACATGTCCAACGTTGTTTTGAATCATGTTGATGACAGGAAATGCCGGATCCCGCCCCAAGCGGATACTTAACCATTATCTTTGCGCGGTATAAGGGGCAAGCAGGCTGTTTCCGTCATCACCCCTCATCAAATCGCCTTCTGGCTGAATGGCAGAAATAATTTGATGCCCCGTTTATTACCCGGCACAAACCGCATATCGGCCAGCAAATGACTCGCATACGCCAAAACAAGCGTCCAATATAAGCTGTTTACTGAAAAGCGCTCACTGATATAAAAGGCAATCAGACTGAAAAACGCTAGGCCGATCAATGAATGCGTATAGCCCCGGTGCGATACGAGCGCGGCGACTGTGACATACAGACCAGTCAGCCAAACCCAGATTTCCGATAGGGCTATCCCCGTGGTGATAATCGCGGCCCCGCTGATAAACAGCATCAATTTTTGCGAAAACTTAGGCGCAATCAATAACAAAAACGCCCCTAAGGCGAGGCCGATGTACATAGCGTATCCCGATAAGCCGAACCACGCGTATCCCGCGGTCAAGATGCCGGTCGTCCGCACAAACCCCTGAATCATTTTATGGGACAGTGAAATTTTATTGGCCAGTTTTCCTGCTGTATCCAAATCCGGCGCCAGTGAAGCAATGATCCCGGCCGTCAGTAGTACAGCCGTATTGACGGCGTCCTGGCCAGTCGCCTGGGCCACCGCAACCCCGGTCCCCGCCCCGATGACAGCATGAATTTTTCCGTCCATAGCAATTCTCCCTTAAGCTTGATAACACCGCAATTATACAGGATGCCAGGTCGTTTGTGCAGGGCAAAGACGGATTCCCGCCAGTTTATTCAGTTTTTCCGCTGTAACTTCGGCCGGAGCACTGCACCTTCAGCCCGAGCACCGCATCTTCAGCCTGAGCGCCGCAACTTCAGCCCGAGACCATATCTCCAGCTCGAGTTATTCATATTTAACATATTGACGTATATACTAATGTTTTTGCAATATATACATTGCAAAATGACATTGGACAGTATATAATGAACTGGAACATAACAACGGGGGGCCAAGAAAATGTTTTTCCGTAAACACAACACGAAAGATGAGCGGATAACCAACATTGAAAATAAAATTTACCGTGAAATCTATATTTTGGTGATGCTTATTTGCGCTATCTCTGCAGCTATCAAGTTTTACCAGAACGGATTCCACCTTGAGGCGGTCTACACTGAATGGGTCATTTTCATCGCCACTGGTATCTACTTTTCCTGGCGGTCAGCAAGTCTGGGGATTTTTTCGGATGAAGTGGAAATGCATGACCGGACGAGTAAAATGACAAAAGGGCAGAAACAGCTTGTCATTGGCATGGTGATTGGCGTTGGAGCTGCACTGGTTATTGGCATGCGTAGCGCCATTTTATATGGTGATGGTTTTGCTAACAGCATCTATACGTTTTTCCTTGTTTTTGCGGCTTCAATCATGATGTATGTACCGTTTCTCGTTCTGGTGATGGCCATCAGCTATACGATGATGAAGCGAAAAAGCGACAAAACAGTGGCCAAACAGCTGGACGATTCGGCCGAAGATGGTGACCCTGATGAAAAATATTAAGCTAAAAATGGCCAGGGCGGAGCATGACTTATCACAGGAGGAACTAGCCAAGCGGGTTGGCGTATCCCGGCAAACGATCGGACTGATTGAACTGGGCAAATACAATCCGACGCTCAGTTTATGCAAAGCCATCTGCAAAGCATTGTCCAAGACATTGGATGACTTGTTTTGGGATGACGATGAATAGAGGGGGAGTGCTGAAATGGAACCGGTTTTATCATTGCAAAATGTTCATAAAAAAATAGGAAAAACGCCTGTCGTTCAGGATGTGTCATTTGATGTGTATCCCGGCGAAATATTCGGATTTCTGGGTCCGAACGGCGCGGGAAAAACAACAACCATCCGGATGATTGTCGGACTGACGAATATCACATCGGGTGATATCACGGTCAGCGGACATAGTATTGCCACGGATTATAAACAAGCCATCGAACACGTGGGTACAATTGTGGAAAACCCGGAATTGTATCAGTACCTGACCGCCGAAAAAAATCTGATCCACTTTGGCCGCATGAGCAAAAACGTCACAAAAGAATCCATACAAAAACGCTTGGAACTTGTCAGGCTTGAGCATGTCAAAGATCAAAAAGTGAAGAAATTTTCCCTGGGCATGAAACAGCGACTGGGAATAGCCCAGGCGATGCTTCATGACCCGAAAGTACTGATTTTGGATGAACCGACAAATGGACTTGATCCATCCGGGGTCAAGGAAATGCGGGATTATCTTCGACAAGTGGCCAAAGAAGAGAATGTTGCGATTTTGATCTCCAGCCACTTGCTGTCGGAAATCGAGCTTATTTGTGACCGGTATGCCATTATCCAGGAAGGACGGATGGTGCAGGTGGAGCGTGTTGCTGATGCATCCGAATCGATGAAGACTGTCCTTTCCTATGCTATCGAAGTCAACGATACAGCTAAAGCGAAAGAACTGCTGGCTGAGCATTTCCCGGATAGGGATGTGGAGCTGCGGGGTAACAATCTCCAGCTTCAAGCGACAAAGGAACAGGCAGGTGACATCATTACGCATCTAACTGCCAATGGCGTAGTGGTATACCAAGCTGTTTTAGAAAAGCAATCACTGGAAGAGCGCTTTTTTGAAGTGACAAACGGGGGGTTGGCCTAATGCTCTTTAAGTTGATTCAAAACGAATGGATGAAGCTGTTTAATCGAACAAGTACCTATGTGATGTGCGGTTTATTGGTTGTCGGCGTTATGGCGACAGCTGTCTATACCTTTTATAATCAAGCGGATCAGGAATTGCCCGGAAAAGAACAGTGGCAGGCAGAACTGATCCAGCAAAATGAAGAATATAGCGAGCAGGAAGCGACGACCAATAATTACTACATCGAGAGCAACGCCATCAATCAGCAGGCAATCAATACATACAGACTGGAAAATGATATATCCCCATATGAAACGGAAAATGTCTGGGGCTATATGGATACGAATATGGATCTCGTCCAGCTGATTGGTGTACTCGTCATCATTGTCGGCGCGTCGATTGTTTCCCTGGAATTCAAGAATGGGACCATTAAACTGCTGCTCGTCCGGTCGGCCTCCAGAACACAAATCCTGATGGCAAAATTCATCACAACGATTTTATTCGGTTTATATCTGCTTACACTGTTGTTTGTGCTTTCCTTTGCTATAGGTGGGTTGTTATTCGGCTTTGGTGGATCAGCCACGCATATATCGGCCAGTCATGGTGACGTATATGAATGGCCGCGGATTTTATACTTAGGGATCAATTATCTAACGAGCAGCATTTCACTATTAATGCTGGCCGCATTTGCTTTTATGGTATCGACCATATTTCGAAGTGATGCCATTGCCATTGCCATCTCTGTCATGCTGATGTTTGTCGGCACAACCGCCACGAATATATTGGCCCTGCTGACCGACTGGGCGAAATTCTCGCTGTTCGCCAATACGAATCTGAATGCCTATTTCTCGGGTGGTCCAATGGTAGAAGGTATGACACTCCAATTTTCCATTATCATGCTCGTAGTCTATTTGTTTGTATTTTTGTTCCTGTCATTTATCTTTTTCAAAAGGCGGGACGTCAGTATTTAAGTTGAAAAAGGCGGTTGGTTATGAAGAAGGTGCTTACAGCGTGTTACGAAAATGGGCGCTCTTGCATAGGCTGAGATGGAGATTATTTTATCCATCAAAAGGAGGCCATTTATTATGTCTGCACAATCACCTGAAATCGACTGGCTGGGGCGCTTAGAGGACTGGGCAAAGCAATGCGAACAGCTGGCAGCTTCATCCGAAATGCGGTCTGATGCTCAGTCTGGGGAGGAGCTGGGTGTGTGGCAGGAACGTTTTCAGGAACTCGGCCAAATGGCGGCCGATTCCCGTGAGCAATTGATCGACGAAGATGAGATAGCGGATGCCGCAACAGAAATCGAAACATTGAACACAAAGGCCCGTGAACTTGAATCAGAATTTTGGCAGCTGATAGACGGAGCGTCGGACGATCAGGCAGACGATGAGGCTGAGGAAACGGCCGATGAGCGAAAGTCTGATAAATATCAGACGGTTGCAATTGGCAAACATACCCTGCCGCCGCTCCCGTACGCCTATAATGCTTTGGAGCCATATATCAGTGAGGAGATCATGCGTCTCCATCATCAGAAACATCACCAGAGCTATGTTGATGGTCTAAACAAGGCGGAAACAGAAATGCAGAAAGCCAGAAAGACAGGAAATTTTGAATTGATCCGGCATTGGGAAGGCGAAGCGGCGTTTAATGGGGCCGGCCATTATATGCATACGATTTTTTGGGATAACATGAGCCCGAATGGCGGCGGAAAGCCAAATGGCGCTATCGCAAACGAAATTAAGCGGACGTTCGGCAGCTTTGACAAGTTTAAGGAACATTTTACGAATGCAGCTGACAAAGTTCAGGCAGTCGGTTGGGCGATGCTCGTCTGGTCACCGCGCTCACGCCGGACGGAAATCCTGCAGGCGGAAAAACATCAGAACCTCACCCAGCAGGATGTGATTCCGCTGCTCGTCCTTGATGTCTGGGAACACGCGTATTATTTGCAGTATCACAACAACCGCAAAGAATACATCGATGCGTGGTGGAACGTCGTCTGCTGGGACAGCGTGAACCAGCGCTTTGAGGAAGCAAAGAAAGTCATGTGGCAGCCGTATTGATGCGTTTCTCCCAGCTTTAGTGACCGCTGGCTTTTTTGGCCGTGCCAATGGACCTAGCCGTCATAGGTCCTTAACATCATTTTCCAATTTAAAGCAGGATTAATGCCCTTCTGGATAAAAGTATATATATAGATTCCAAAATTTTATCTGGAGGGGTTTTGATGAAAAAAGTTATGACAGCAATTATGATGGGTGTATTGGTGTTCGGTGGAATGGCGCTAACGTCACCATCTGTGCTGGCGGTTGGCAATGGCCCAGGTTACGGGGGAAATGAAAATGTTAATACATCAATGCTGCATACGTACAGTGAAATGGTCGATTTTCTCGAAAAGCAGGAAACGAAACAAAAGCAGATGGCACTTGAAGAGATTGGACAGACGGTGCAGGGTCGGGATATTCATCTGGTCAAATATATGAATGATCCTGATAATCCGACCGTTCTATACCTTGCGCAGCAGCACGGGAATGAAGCATTAAACACTGAGGGAATGCTCAACTTCATTAAGCATCTGGGAACAGGCAAATACAAAGACGTGCTGGATGGCGTGAATATCCTGCTGATGCCGATGTATAATGCGGATGGCGCCATGGGGGACGTGAATTTCTCCCTGGAGGATTATGTAGCTGACGGCGATCGGCATCTGACACGCTATAATGCCAACGAGGTAGATTTAAACCGTGACCACATCGCAAAGGAGCAGCCGGAAAGTCAGGCACTCCACAATAATGTTTTAAGCGAATACGATATTGATTACATGGTTGATATGCATCATCAGGGTGTATGGAGTGAACGCGATGGTGACCTTGTTTCAGGTTCTATGCTCCATCCGACGGCGGATGCTGTTGACCAGGATGTCCTGCATCAGTCAAAGCAACTTGGAGCGGTTGTATTTGATGCGATTGAGCCAAAGGGTTGGGGCCATATTGGCAAATATCAAGGCGGCACAGGTGAAAACATCGGCCGCAACGGTATTGCCGTGCAGTATGACATTTCAACACTTCTGCTCGAAATGCGCGGGATGGCGGACCACTACTATGAACCATACGTGCTTGGTCAAAAAAGCAACGGCTATCTGATCAAACAAGCAACGACAGCACTGGAGGCAACTGCAAACGCAATAGCCGATGGGTCCGTGAATGACAAAGATGTCAGCTTCTGGGATTCACTTTCCTATCAGGAAACGCGTCCAAATGAATAATATGCTGTACGAAACAATCCGCTTTGAGCCTGTGTCAAAGCGGATTTTTCTTGTTCAGACAGGAATGCTTAAGCGAACGCCGACAAACACTACATTTCTTCCCGCATGTAAGCAGTCTGGGCCCTTCCCTGACAAAGTTACATCCACGTCTGCAGCCACAACCCAATCCCGGTGCCGATGTAGTTGCCAATATTGTAACCAAGCGTGCCAACGAGCAGGATCGGCACAATCAGCTTTTGCCAGCCTTTGGCGATCGCCATCGCAGCAGCAGTTGTCGGCCCACCGAGGTTGGCGTGGCTGTTCATCGAAACAATGACCAAAACAAATATGAGCAACAGCGGTGCGGTGGTGATCACGAGTGATAAGGATGCCGGCACACCAATAACGACGAAAAATAAATAAATCAAATACGTGCCAAGCTCCTGGGTTCCCTGGAGCTTGGCAAAAAACTTCGGGAACGCCACAACTGCCAGAACGGTCAAGGTTATCAGCATGAGGTACTGATCACCGATAATCCCGCCCAGCATCTGATAGACGAAGGCCGCATCCTCACCCGTTGGAACACGACGCCGGCAAAGAAATCGGCCAGCTGAAAGGAAACCGCCACAAGGACAACAGCTGCGGCCACACTTGTGGTAATGTCCTTCAGGGAGATTTCTTTCCGCTTCTAGAAGGCTGCTGCCTAGGTTTCGCCTTCATTATCGGACGTATCGGCTTCGACTTCCGCCATATGGGGTGCCGTATACCACTTCCGGAAAAAGGTGATCGCCGGAATCGCCATCAACACAAAAAAGAACAGCGCCATCATGGCATTATCCGCCACGACCGTTGCTGACACCATGTCACCCGGTGTATCGAATTTGCTGCCATCGCGGCAAGGTTGACACTACCACCGGTATACGACCCGGCAATATCGCCGCAATCTTGTCGAGGTTGGGGACGACATGTTGCAGCAGCGTAAACGTCACAATCGTACCAGATACCGTCCCGATCCCGCTCAGCAGAAAAATGGACAGCATCCGGCCGCTCTCCTGCCAGATATTTTTGATGTTCGCTTGAAATAAGAGAAGCGGAATCGCCAGCGGCACGACATAATCCCAGACCGCACCATACACATGCGATTCGAGCGGGATCACATTCAGGTTGGCCAGTGCCATCGCCCCGATAGCGCAATAATTGCCCCGGAAATTTTGGATGCCCACGCATATTTCTGTTCCAGATAAATACTGACAGCCGCCCAACCTGTAAAAAAAGCCCACAGCGCCCACGTATTATCCGGGGATATCAGGGATGTTTCCAATTTGGCTCACCTCGTTATTGTATTGTTGATATATTTATAGTATATGAATCATTTGTTATGATAAAAAGGAAACATGTTTGGCTGGGAAAAGCTTTTCCGATGATAAAAAAGTGTAGACCATGAAAACAGGTGATCTATTATGGCAGATAACATGTCAAAAGAAGACCGCAGTATGAACATGGCTGCTATCAAGTCAATATCCAAATTGGAAAATATAGTGAGTCGGGAATTATGGCAGCGTGGTATCCGATTCAGAAGAAATACAAAAGATTTATACGGAAAACCCGATTTTTCCATCAAAAAATATAAAGTCGTCATATTTATAGATTCGTGTTTTTGGCATCAATGTCCATTGCACGGAAATATGCCAAAAAACAATAGGGATTTTTGGAAAAGGAAACTGACAAGAAACGTTGAAAGAGATCGGGACGTTACAAATGTCTATAAAGAAAATGGGTGGCACATTTTAAGGGTGTGGGAGCATGAACTGAAAGATGACTTCGACCGGACATTAGAGAGTGTCATCGATTTTATTAATAAGGCAAAGAATTCTCCGGGTTAAGAAAAAGATGCTGAAGGGAAGGCGGGATTTATCCTTCCCTAGATAGACGATTGGCGCTTCTTAACCAGTGTCAAAAAATCACTTAAGTCCATGAGTTCGCTCCGCTGGGTTTCTTTGAATGTTTCGTGTAATGGCTGGGGCAATATCAGATTTAATTTTTGGGTTTTCATTTGACTGGTCTGAGATTCACTGATGCCTGGTTCAAGCGTCAGCAAATGTTTGGTCTCTATTCTGGCAGCCTCAGCCAGTACTTGTCGCCAGCGGTCTTTGAGAGTGGATTTGACACCCAACATTGTCAGCTTTTCACTCGGAAAACCAGCATCCCTGTAGTCTTGAATGTCCGGGAAAAGAAAATCGGGTTTATATTTTTCTTCTGTGACGTTACCTCGTGAATGCTTAATGTCATGCCGTTGGAAAATACGTTGCAAATGATTTTCCAATGCGTGTCCGGCACGGGACTTTCTGCGGTTATGGACACTTAATGAAAATTGGACAAACCCGTCCACATCCGTTATACCCTTGGATGTAAATCCCACTTCGAGCCTGTTTTTAACAATATACCTTTCAAGTCGCTTGAATAACTTCTCTTCCTGTTGAACCCACTGCATTAACGTCAGGTCTGGTTCATTAATTGGATCACAATCTTTCACAGATGCTTCCGCCAATCTGGAAAACTCTCTGGTAGTCGGAAAACCTTTCTCAATATATGGTTCTATAAGGGAATCCAGCCAGGCGGCATCCGGCTCCTGAACATCAATACCTGCTTCTTCCAGTATACGCCTGGCAGCAAAGTCTATTTTTAGATTGTGACCTTCTTCAATAGCCTGATAGTTAAAGCCCTTGCCGGCCTCTTCTATATCGAACAGCCATAACAGCTGGTTTTCAAACGTGGAATCTGACTGGACAACAAACATAAAAATTTGCCGGTCCGGTCTTCTGGCTACGATTAAAAGATCCTGTTCATCAGCCAGGTCAGTGATGCCGTTGGAGCTGAAATACAGCCTCCATTCAGCTGACCGGGCGGGATTACTTTCTCTCGCATCATACCACGTTATCGATCCTTCCTCGGAAAAGGCTTCGTTTTCATCGCCGCCAAGCCATACAAATGTAACAGGATAATGATTCAGCCGTTCGCTTCCGAATAAATTTTTGAGCGGACCGGTTCCGTTAAACTCATGCTGATTGGATCGTTCGGTATCAACTTCCACGGCACTAAGCCTTTTTATGACAATAGCCTCAAAATACTGGGAGAGGAATCCTTTTTTCATTCAGCACACCCTTACTAAAAAATTATACGGACGGCATCTCAGGTTCATATTCAGGCATATCAAATATATCAAGTTGTTCGGGTTTTTTGTTGGAGGTGTTTTCCGTATTTCCCAGAATATATGGCAGCATATGCTGGGCAATGGTTTCGACGACCGGAACGACAATTGAATTGCCAAATTGCTTATATGCCTGTGTGTCGGATACAGGAATGACAAACGGCTCTTTTTCGTCAAAGCCCATTAACCGGGAACATTCTCTTGGTGTCAGTCGCCTTGGATTCTTCCCTTCCTGTCTGATCAGGATCTCTGAGCCGTCTTTATAGTAGCGTGCAGATAATGTACGGGCGACATCTTCCGGACCATTTAATCCGAAACCGAATCCGTTTCCTTTTTTCTTATGTTTTTCGGCGTAACCCTGCAGATAATGCCATAGCTTGTCACTCAGCGTATATTTCTCACGAACCTTTCCGTTTTCATCCGTATAAGGGGGGTCCGGCAATTCGGTACTGTCCTCAGGGTGTAAAACGGCGTTAAGTGTTGGTCCTTTGCAGGGATCTTTTACAACAAAATTATCGAATGAAAAACCCGCGGAATCTCGGAAGCCGACGATAAAAATACGCTCTCTGTTTTGGGGAACCCATCCCTTTGAATTGATAACTTTATAATCAACATGATAACCGAGTTCTTTTTCTAGTGTCCGCATGATAACGGAGAACGTTTTTCCTTTATCATGGGTCTGAAGGTTTTTGACATTTTCCAGCACAAAAGCTTTCGGACGATGATATTCAATCATCCGTGCAACGTCAAAGAAAAGAGTGCCCTGCGTTTCATCCCTGAAGCCGTGTTGCATACCAAGTGATTTCTTTTTGGATACACCGGCAATGGAGAACGGTTGACATGGGAAGCCCGCTAATAATACATCATAGTCAGGAACAGCGTCTAAGTTGACATCCTTTATATCTCCCAGAACCTCATGGTCACAGTCATAATTTGCCATATATGTTTTTCGGCAATGTTCGTCCCACTCACTTGTAAAGACACACTTACCACCGACAGATTCAAATGCCCGGCGCAGGCCGCCAATCCCGGCAAACAGGTCAATAAATTTGAACCGGGGTTCTCCGGTAGTGTATGGGTTGTTTTTGGCTTCGGCTATAATTTGCAGCTTGTTCAAAATCTGAGGATCCGGACTGTACGCTTTATTTTCCCATCTGTAAACTGTCCGTTCGCTTTTATTCAATAGTTTAGCCGTTTCTTTTACCGAAAAGCCGGCTTTTTCGCGTACAGTAGAAAAATCATCATAAGTCATGATTATCAGCTCATTTCTTTTAATTGCTGGGAATGATTTTGACACAATACTACCATGCGAACATATTTTCGTCAATTATTTTTATTTGATTCAGGGAAATAAAAAGGTTGTCATGATAAAATGGATGAAATTATAAAAGATACAGGGATTGATGCTGAACCATGAAATCTATCGTACTGTATTATCAGGAACAAAGTGATTTAAACACCACTTCAGCTGTTACTAAAATGAAGTCCGATCTGAAAAAGGAAAAAGGCGATGATTGCACAATCTATGTAGACAAGCAAAATGTGTATGAAAAACTGATGTATTTGATCACAGAAGAATTGAATTCCATAGATGTGGTTTATATCTACAGCCGAAATAATATACGGGATGATTTTTATTGGGATCTTTTGGTTCAATCTGCTAAAGCGGATAACGTCGTAATAATGGTTTATACCTGAGGGTTTCAGAAAGGCTATAACTTTATTGAATCCATGTTAAGAAAAGACATGTTAGCAATAGCTCGATAAAACAGACTTCCCTTGAGCGCTTGCTAGGTATCGAGGAAAGGTCTATTTCTCCTGGTGCGAGCCCCTTTGAAAGGATGGCCCTATTGTACCGTCGGTGTAGCTGCATCGATGGTTTTATTTTGCAATGTGTTCAGTTGATTATACCACAAGTTATAAGAGAGGATATACAAATTAATGTATACCATTGGTTCTTTTTCCGCTTTAACCTTCACCATCAGTGTCCTGAAACGGCAATCTGACGAAAGGGATCATTAAAATGGGCGAGTTTCCTTATCCCCTTTTGATGAATATATCAATTGAGATAACCCATACTACACATGGACACTTTCCAGTTTGGAGGTTGTTGTTATTGGCTTTTCCGATATTTTTCTTTCTGGCATGGCTGGTCACCTTTCTATTTGGCGTGATGCCAAAAAAGCTATCCTTAGTGGAATACACGTTTGTATTTCTTATTGGCCTGATTGTGAGTATAAACTTTTCATGGGTGACGGTGAATGAGCTGGAAGTCATTAAACGGACAGAGGAGGCACTGCCATACACGGCATATTTGCTGAACCGCAGCATTATCATCCCCATGCTTCTGTTAATCCAGCTGAATATGTCTATGCTACGTGACACATTTCTGTGGAAGACGGTGACGATTCTGTCTATTGTCCTGATATTGGTTGGGGTGAGCTATCTTATGACCGCTCTGGATATGACGGCACATACGCACTGGAATCTTGGTTTTGATGCCATATACTTCTTTTTGCTCAATCTTGTGGCACTTCTTGCTTATTGCATCATGGAAGGCGTCTCTGAGAAAGCGGTGAATCATACATGATGTTATGGGAATCGTTTGATAAAAATGAAATATATGTTTTGGTCATGCTGGTTATCAGCTATGCTGCCTTTTTTATGTTCCCCAAAAAATTACCGCGGGACATGACTTTATTGTTTTTAGTATGGGGGTTTACGATCGCCACATTCCTTGATTTTACCATTGGTGGCGGTGTCATGGATTTCTACAAAGTTAACGACTCCGATAAATATGAATTAACGGATCTTCTCACCTATTTCTTGTTTGCACCATTCAGCTATTTCTTCGTCTATTTCTACCGTCGTTTTCAAATTGGCCGGAAAACCATCATTTTCTATATAATCGGATGGACATTACTGGCCCTGCTGATGGAGCGTGTATCGCTATTTATGGATGTGGTACATTATAATAATGGTTACAGTATGACATTTTCGATTGTCGTGTTTCTTGTTGTTCAAACGACGACAGCGCTTTATTATGAGCTGATTCTGAGACAACAGCGACAGACGGGGGAATGAGCAGTCGTGAATGATAATCAGAGGTTAAAGCCCTCACCATTTATGAAAGGCGACCGCATTGAAGCAGATCAATTTGCAGTTATAAGCTGTAAAAATTGGTGCCATACTAAGATGGCAATCTTGATGAAGGAGTGATGATGATGGCGGAACAGTCACGCTTCCACGGTGGTGAAAAGGCGCCGAACAATGGGGTTTACATTGAAAAAGGTGAAACAGGAAGCAATGTTGAAGAGCCGCAGCAGGTGGAACTGAATGCCGGAGATAAATTCCCGGAAACGGAGAACCAGGATCGTGTTTGGGTCAATAAGCGTGACCTGTCAAGACCTGGCGTAGACGACCGGAGTGGTCATTGACATAACGGTTTAATCGAAGGGAAAAGGGACGTAACAGCTCGGGGAGACCCGCGCTTTCTGGAACGGGTATTTGCCCAACGAATAAAGCTGCTGATCAATGGTTCAGCAGCTTTTTTGTAAGATAATAAATATCATTTTAGGTGATGTTTTCAATACTGAAATCGGCTAATTCGCCGATGTCTTCAAGTCTGACTTCCGGCCTCTGACCTCTGGAAAGACGAGGCGGGAGCCGAGTTTTTCTTATAAATACCACACGTTGACAAGCTGACGTCATTTTTGTTGACAAATTGTCAACACACCGGTATAGTTCAGGCAAAATGGGTGTTAACCATTAATCTATCAGGACAGAAAAGGGTTTACAAAATGGCGAAACGATATCGATATGAACTGGCTGACATTATCCAACACCATATGGAAACACGGGATCTGTCCACACGAAAGTTGGGGCTGTCAGCCGGCATTGATCCGGCGACGCTTTCCAGAATCATGAACGGGAAGCGAAAAGCGACGTTGGATCATCTGCATAAACTTGCCACGTGTCTCGATATACCGCCGGCTGATTTGCTCAAGGCGGCTGGTTATCCGCTGTATGGCGGGGACCGGGATGACACAGCAGCAGACCCTTCCGCCGAAAAGATCCGGCAAATGCTGACTGCTGCCGATTTGCCGCCGTCTGACTTCAGCAGACAGCAGGTGGATGCGCATTTAAAGACGTATGAAGCATACAGCCGGACGGAAGAAGGCCATCATACGATTTTGCAGCAGTTTGGCACCAAGATAACGAATACGGGCAGCGGCGGACCGTATATTGACCAGCTGAAGGAATGGTTTGTCCGTTATAAGCAGCAAAAGGGATCCGCAAAAGAGTTGGCAGCCATCGCGAGTGCGCTGCTCTATTTTATTGTCACGCTCGATGTGATTCCGGACTACTTAATGCCGGTCGGGTATTTGGATGATGTCTTTGTCGTACAACTGATCACGAAATCATTGACGCTGGCCAAATAAAAGCGTCGCGGATTCATTTATTGAAAAGGTAAAGAGGGTTTTCAGTCTATGCAGCAGGAACATAAACCACAAGTTGATGTCGTGCTTTTAAGTTTAGTCGTGTGTCTGTTTCTATTCAGTTTGCTGGCGATATACAGCGGATCAGGTCAGTATGTTGAGGGGGATCTGTTTTATTTTGCGAAGCGGCAGGCGATCTGGTATATAGTAGGTCTGTTGATCATGGCGGCTGCAGCGAGTTTTGACTATGAGCTGCTGGACCGTCTGACGTTTTGGCTGTATTTAGCGGGTGTCGGGATGCTGCTGCTTGTTCATTTTGTTGGCTTGTCCAAAAAAGGATCGCAGCGGTGGCTTGATTTAGGGGTGTTTGAACTCCAGCCGTCCGAGTTTATGAAAATATTTCTCATTCTAGTGCTGGCCAGCCAATTAAGTAAACTCGGCACGGATCGCATATCCCTGAAAGCCAGTATTTCGGTTACGCTGAAAGTGCTGGGGATAGCGCTTGTCCCGTTCGCTCTGATTCTTGTTCAGCCTGATTTAGGATCGGCGCTGATCATGGCTGTGATTGCCTCCGTGATGATTTTTGCCTCCAGTATTTCTTGGAAAATGCTGACGATGCTGCTGACTGGTGCGGTAAGTCTTGCCGGCGGTTTTATTTATATGTATGCCAACCATCTGGATATCCTGACCAAAGTGTTCAAGCCGCATCAGCTTGGCCGGATATATGGCTGGCTGAATCCGATCGAATCCGGGTCTGATTATGGATATCAGTTAAAACAGGCGATGATGGGCATCGGTTCCGGGCAGCTGACTGGTTCGGGTTTCACACAAGGGACACAGGTGCAGAATGGCAGCGTGCCAGAGGTGCATACGGACTTTATTTTTGCCGTGGTTGGTGAGGAATTCGGGTTTATTGGTTCGGCGCTATTGCTTTGTATTTATTTTCTGCTGATCTATCGGATTATCATCATTTCGCTAAAGGCCAACAACTTGTTCGGTGTCTATATTTGTGTCGGGACGGTCGGGCTTCTGATGTTTCAAGTGTTTCAGAATATCGCGATGACGATTGGGCTGATGCCGATTACCGGTGTTGCGCTCCCATTCATGAGTTACGGCGGTAGTTCCCTCATGACCAATATGCTGGCTCTTGGACTGGTGTTTAGCGTGCAAATGCGTTCGCGGCGGTATATGTTCGGTCACTGAAGGGCTATCCCCGGAAGGCTGTGCGGACGCTGATCCCCTCAGGCTAACACCTGCCCTCCGTTGACATGCAATACTTGACCGGTGACAAAGCGTGAGTCATCTGAGGCCAGGTAGACAAACGTTGGGGCGACTTCGAATGGCTGCCCTTGCCGATCCATCGGGTTACCGGCAAGCGTCACCTGATCGGCCGAAAAACTGGCCGGAATGAGCGGTGTCCAGATCCGGCCGGGCGCGATGGCATTGACGCGGATACCTTTATCGACCAGGTTGTTGGCCAGAGCGCGGGTGAATCCCACATTGGCTCCTTTTGTCGCTGTGTAATCCATTAGCTGATCGTTTCCTTCGAATGCAACGACAGAGGTTGTATTGATGATCGAACTGCCTGCCTCCAAGTATTTCAGCGCTGCACGTGTCGTGTAAAAGTGCGAATAAATATTCACCTTGAATGTATCATCGAACTGCTCATCGGTGATATCTTCTAAATTTAATTGCTGAAATTGAATACCGACATGGTTGCACAGCACATCCAGCTTACCAAGTGTTCCGACTGTTTTTTCCACAATCGCGATGCATTGTTGTTTGTCGCGAAGGTCACCCGGGAGAAGCAGACAGCGCTGGTCAAGTTCTTCCACGCGTGTTTTCGTACGATACGCATCGTCATGCTCATCCAGATAGGCAATCGCAACATCCGCACCTTCTTTGGCAAAGGCAATCGCAGCTGCTGCACCGATGCCACTGTCACCGCCGGTAATGAGAGCGACTGTCCCGGTCATTTTTCCGCTGCCATTTTCATGCGGATTTTCCACAATCGGCCGCGGCACCATAAATTTCTCTACCCCGGGCTGGCGGTATTGACGTTGTTCCGGAACGGTTATGGCCACATCCTCATATTGTGTTATTTTCCCGTAATTGGGATATAACGGATATTGCTGTTGATTGGTTCTTTTCTCAGACATGTGCTGATCCGACCTCCTCCAAAAGCTGTTTCAACATACGTTATGCCAAGTGGGCGAATGTCGTGCACAGCGCTTGTACAGGCGCAAAAGGTGAGAAAATGAATAGGCTGGCAGGGAAGGAGGTCGGTATCGTGAACGGCTATAGTGACAATCCGAGCGTAAACGCTTTATGTCTTTGTCAGGCAAACGGAAGCGTGACGGTGGCCTATGCCAGCGGCTCCACTCAATTCGAGCTTCCTGCCATCGGGCCTAGACCACCCTGTTATATAAATCCGCGCTTTGAGCCATATTATCCGGTCATTTGATCGTCAGAACGAACGGATTTTTTGTTTTAAACCACTAAAATCGGTAAACTAGGAATAGATTATTCTTGAAAGGAATCACGCTATGGACATCGGTGTCACATCATTCGTACTGCTATTCGCGCTTATGCTCCTTGTTGGTGTATTTACAACGAAATTCTCAGCCCGGTTAGGTTTGCCTTCACTTGTGCTTTTCCTGTTTGTCGGGATGCTCCTCAACGAATTCATTTACTTTGAGAATGTCGAGCTGACCCAGCTTATCGGTATCATAGCGCTGATCATTATATTATTTGAAGGTGGTACACAAACCAAATGGAACAACATGCGTCCGGTCCTTGCCCCGGCGGGTGTATTAGCGACGATTGGGGTTTTGCTTACCGCCGTCATGACCGGATTTGCCGCTTATTATATCCTCGGTCTTACCATGCTGGAAGGGATGCTGTTTGGGGCGATTGTTGGCTCAACTGACGCTGCAGCGGTCTTCTCTGTGTTGGGAAGTAAAAACATTCATAAGCGCTTGACGGCGACGTTGGAAGCTGAATCTGGGACGAACGATCCGATGGCGGTGTTTTTGACGGTTGCTTTTATTGAAATGATCCAGATTCCGGACAGTACGATTTGGACGGCAGTCGGCAGCTTTTTTGTGCAAATGGGTGTCGGCTTGATTTTTGGTCTGCTGCTGGGCAAATTAAGCGTAATGGTGATCAATAAAATCACCTTGGACGTCTCCGGCATGTATCCGCTTTTGGCATTGGGAAGCGCCATTTTCACATATGGCATTACCGATTATGTTGGCGGGAGCGGCTTTTTAGCCGTCTATGTCATGGCTGTCCTGGTTGGTAATAGTGATTTGATGCATAAATTCGCCATTGTTCGTTTTAATGAAGGATTTGCGTGGATGATGCAGATCATCATGTTTATTTTCCTTGGTATGCTCGTATTCCCAAGCGATTTGATCAAGGTTGGCTGGCAGGGGATTCTATTGGCCATTATCCTTATGTTCGTGGCCCGCCCTGTCGCCACCTTTCTATGTATGATTTTTTTCAAATACAATCTGAAAGAACAGCTATTTCTTTCCTGGACAGGCTTGAAAGGGGCAGTTCCGATTGTACTCGCGACGTATCCGATTGTCGCGGACGTGGAAAACGCGTACGTGATTTTTAATGCTGTCTTTTTCGTCGTGCTCATTTCCGCACTCGTGCAGGGCAGTACACTGTCACCGCTGGCATCAGCGTTAGGCTTGACAGCGGAAGGGCACGATTTTGATCCGAGCGGCTTTGAAATGATTAACCTGGGCAATACGAACTCGGAGATCATCAAACTGCCGATTGGCAAAACAGCGCCGGTCGTTCATTCAACGCTGACCGATATAACGCTGCCGGATGATACATTGGTGATTGGCATTGTCCGGGACGAAGACTTAATCACACCAAGTGGCGATACCGCGATTGAAGCCGGCGATACATTATTTGTCCTCAGCGAGAAAGAAAAACGGACGAACGTCAGGGAGGTTTTTTTAGGGAAGAAAGCGAGGAAGGAAAAGCCGAAGAAGAAAAAAGGGATGTTTGGCTGGTTGCAAAGACTATTTCACAGATAACGTGTGACGGTTCAGCAGGCAGAAAATGACGGTCTCGTGATAATGGGGCCGTATCGTATGCTCGCCTAAGTTGGCCCCTTCTTATGTTCTAAATGTCATGCCATGTAGTGGAAATGCCTTTTTGTCAGTATTGACCCCTTATATGTCTTATGTCTTGTATTGCTTAACAATATGCATGGCTAATAAATGACGCGTTTGGATTGAAAAATTACTTCATATAGTTTGCCACTAATTCATAACATCTTTCTTTTGTAAGACTTGCTTGCGTCGCCACATATTCTAGCGACTCCGTTGAGCCACCTTCATATTTTAGTGATGCTTCTTTAGCAGCTTCATCTCTATGTTTTACCCAGTTCCGTTGTTCTTCCCTTAATTGATCTATCTGTTCTTTACGAAGCTGTTCTTTCAACACGCCGTAGATTTCGTTCAATGCTTTATCCCAGTTTTTATATCTTTCTGCCTCTTGTTCCTCCATATCTGACGTTGTTGTTTTAGCCTCTGCGTTTTTATCTGATTCTTCCATTTCATTCAATTTTTTGAGATATCCTTCCTTTTTTCCTTCAGTCATTTCACTATCACTACGACTGGACTTCAATGACTCCCCATCATTATTCGAATTATCTTCTTGGTTATTTATCTGGGTGTCGTCCGTATCTTCTGGAGCGTTTTCCGTATTATTTTTATCTGTATCGTTTGAACTTTTAGTTGATGCGCTGCCATTTGCATTTTGCGCTGAACTGCTATCCGGTGACGTGTTGTTTGATTTAGCATTTGACTCCTCAGATGAATTTCCGCAAGCAGCCAATATAACGAATACGATTGTTAACATGACCATTAAAAATTTACGATTATTTTTCATTTAAAAACGACCTTTCTTCTACTGTGATCTTGGCTCGATCTAAGGATAGATCCTTGTTCCGGTTTAGTGCCCGCTAGTTAAAGAATGGAATCAAAGCCTTTCCCATCCGTTCTCAAATTTAGCTGTCTGCGCAAACTTTAGACCCTTAGCGCGCCGCGGAAACCTCTAGCGCCATAGTAAGAGGACGCGCCGTTGTGATACACAAAGACGTGCCCGTAGCGAAAATCGCAAAAAAGGGCACCGCCGCGTTCTCTAATATCAGCGGGTGTTTGCACCCAACTTGACGTTTTCATGTCGACATTTTCTAGTTCCTGCAACGCTCGATATTGGTCTTCCGTTAAAAGTTCAATGCCCATGTCAGCTGCCATATCCATAGCGTTATTTTCTGGTTTATGTTTTTTCCTTGCCTCCAGCCCAGCAAGGTCATAACAAACACTTCTGCGACCTTTAGGGGTTTCCACTGAACAATCATGAAAAATGTATTCGCCCTTCTTGTGATCATGACCAACAACATCCGGCTCACCGCCAGTAATTTCCATTTCATTAAGCGACCATAGTTTTTCAGGATCAGCATCCAACTTTCCTTGGACTTCACCCCATTCTAGATCTTTATGGCGATGCATGTTGTTCTCAAAACGGGCTTTCAATGCTCTCAGTAATTCGTCACGTTGTTCCGGTGACAACTCTTTTTTATTGCGCTTTGCCATGTTCATCAACTCCCTTATTGTTTTAACAATGGCTTACGTATTTAAATCGTTGTTTTATCATAAATCGTTGAAACAATTGCGTGAATTCAGTTTACACGAAATGATATGATTAAGTAAATCCATTCCCCAGTGTCATGAAACAGCTGCGTTCGGAAAAAGAAAACTGTTTTTCCACTTCTATATCCCATTGTACTCGAATAAAGTAAACAGTGGGATTTTCCGATTTTATAAAAAATGATATGATAATTGAAACGTTATACGGTTTGTCATCGTATTATTCTGTATAGATCCATTTACATAGGTCGATGGATCGGATTCACCATTTACAAGGGAGCGGATTTTTTTGTTTCAAGATGCCTTAATATTAATGATTCTGGCAATTATTGGAATTGTGGCGATTGTTGGAGGGTTAATAGCGTTTATTATCTTCAGGCTCCGCTACAAAACAGCGAGCTCTAATGAAGCGCTCGTTGTCACCGGGCCGAAGCTTGGGGATCCGGAAAAAGAGCGTAATGTCTTCCAGGACGAAAATGGGCGCTCGGTCAAAATTATCCGTGGCGGCGGGTATCGTCTTCGTATGTTCCAGACCGCCACACCGATTGACTTGACATCATTTCAGTTGCAGGTTGATTCAGAAAAAGCGTACACAATGGAAGGGATCCCGGTACGCGTGGTCAGCACGGCTGTCATCAGTATCGGCAGTGAGCTGGCGATTATGGCCAACTTTGCTGAAAAATTTCTCGGGAAAAAACAAAATGAACGTGAGGAAGAGTTAAAGGACGTATTAAATGGGCATCTGCGCGCGATTATTGCGTCGCTTTCCATTGAAAAGATTTATAATGATTTTAAAGAAGTCAACACACAGGTGAAGAAGATTGCAGAGGCAGACCTGAAAGGCATGGGCTTTGAAATTACCTCGTTTGCGTTGAATGACGTGGAGGATGTGGATGTTGAAAATGGCTATATCGATGCGTTAGGGCGCCCGCATATTGCTGAAGTACAAAAGCAGGCGAATCAGGCAGAATCCGATGCGAAGAAGGAAACCCGCATTTATCAGGCGCAAAATGATCAAGAAGCACAAGACGAAGAAAACCGCCGTCTGACAGCCATCGCTCAATCCAAAAACGAAAAAGATATTAAGGAAGCTGAATTTGAAAAAGAAACCAATCGTGCCAGAGCGAACGCTGAGCAGGCGGGTGAGCTGGAACGGCAGCGCCTTGCCCAGCAAGTAAAGGATGAAGAATTAAAGGTTCAATACATCGAGAAGCAACGTGCGGTTGAACTGGAAGAAGAGGAAAATAAACGCCGCCGCTCCATAGCTGATGCCGAAGCTTATAAAACGACGAAAGCTGCTGAAGCCGAAGCGGAAAAAGAGCGTATTAAAGGGGAATCCGAGGCAGAAGTTATCCGCCAGCGCGGGATTGCTGAAGCCGAGTCTAAAGAACGCATGGCCCAAGCAATGGAGCAATACGGCGAAGCAGCGATTATGGAAATGCTTATCAATGTATTGCCTGAGTACGCTGAAAAAGTGTCTGCCCCAATTTCCCAGATTCAAGATATGCGTGTCATTGATATGGGCGGCAGTGATTCACAGGGCGGATCATCAAAAGTCGCCAATAATGTGACCTCGACAATGCTCGGCATTCAGGAATCATTGAAGGAAACAACCGGTATGGACTTGAAGGCCATGCTTGAGAGCTATGTCTCCCGCGGGAATGCCGATCACTTTGGTGCACAAAAGGAAAAATATTACCAGGAAGCCTCAGCAGCCAAAGGATCGGATGAAGATGCGAGGTCAACAGAGGGAGATGCCGCCCAGGAATCGGCAGATGAGGCATAACGGTCAGAAGCTAGGTGTTAGGTGTGTTTCAGAAGGGCGCAATTCTTTTGCTGGAATGGCGTCCTTTTTTAAAAGATAAAAAAGTATAAAATTTTGAAATCGGCTACCTCGCCGATTTCCTCCAATCCGACTTCTGACCTCTGGCATCTGAAAAGACGCGTCAGCGTTTTTTTTTAGAGGAATTCGCCCGTTTGTTGTCGAAAAGAGGATATGGACTGAAAAAATTTTAATAAGGAATGAAGCGACGTGTCACGGAAATTATTATTTTGGTTTGGATTCGTCCTGTTTGCCATCGGACACTTTTTTCTGGTGGGCTTGATGGAATTTAATAACCTGGTTAGTAATCAGGTGATCGCATATATCATTGCAGCCACGGGATTGAGTTTCATCGCCATTTCCAATTTGCTGAAGCAGAATGGTTAGTACGATGCGGGCGATATGTGGGAGGGAGATTAACATGGTTAAATCGCTGAAAGGACAATTCATTTTTTCGCTATTGGTTGCTGTTGGATTTGTGGTCAGTTCGTTTTCATATACGGAATTGACGGCGGGTGACAGATACTACGTTACGCGATGGCTCATGTATTTTGCTATGATTGTATCGGTCTTTAATGCAGGCATATTAACGCAGAAATATATGGCATCAAGGAAAACGTAATACGAAAGTGACACCGTTATCTTGTGAAAGGTCGTGTCAAGGTGAATGATGGTAAAGCGTTTGAAGAGGAAATGAGTGGTTTTTTATCAGGGTTATAGTTTAATCACCGGTGACTATGGCATACAGCCTGAAATGCTTTCTAACAACAAGCTTGTACGCGAAATATTCCTGATATCTCAATGAAAAAACTAGGCGAACAACTATAGATTAAAGAAAAAGTCCTTCGCAAGCTAAGGATGGTTTAGATGGATGCCGGAAATCTTTTAAAACGAAAAATAACTGTAACGTTTGTTGTCACAGTGGTGACGTCTATATTCCTGGCTTTCTTGACAGTAGATCCGATGAAGCCGGAACCTGCTTATAACATGGGGCATGATTTCCTGGGATGGGCATCTATGTTCAGTCTATATGCAGGTGCCGTTATATTGATTTATGGGAATCTCGTTTCGGTTGGTCTGGAATATCTGCTGCAAAGAGGAGCTATTAAGCGCAATTTATCCTATATGTTACTGCATGGCGTTTTTGGTTCAGCAATTGGTTTAATATTTCAGGAAGCGATGATAGCGCTATTTGGCGCGGCGATTGCTATTTTTTATGCTTCGACAGATAGATGGCTATTGAACAGAATGAAGCACCAGAAAAAGATCTGGCTCTTTTATCTTTTCCCGATCTTAATATGTGGTTTCGTTTGGGGATACCTCCAAGTGATATCCGATCCGTTACCACCTTTTACAGCAGAGGATGCGGTTGCACGCGCCACGGACGGCCAGGGGACGGCTACTGATTTATTCCCTGAGGAGATTGGCACATGGGAAGACACGATTAATGGATATCACGTCGAGCGGGAAACATCTGCAGAGGTAATAGGAAACGAAACATATATCGTTACCTTTACAGAATCATGGCAAAAAGAAGAGGAAGAAGGTTCTTTTGAAATCGCCTACGAGGTGGACCGTCATTCTTTAACTGCCCGTGGGATGGAAGGAGCTAATACAACGCCTCCCTACTATGATAACTAAACGATGCACTGTCTTCCTTACTTCATAAAGACGCAGGTTAACATGTTAATAATTGTTTGTTAGTTAATAACTATTTATTGAAATGCGATAAATAATGTATTATCCTATAGCCAACGACAAAAAAGTGAGGTGCTGGTTATGAAACGGGGAAGGACCGCTTTTTTAAAGGTGGCTATTTTTGTGATTGGCTTTATAACGCTCGGTCTGTGTTTATTTCTGTTGCCGCGATTGGCAGGACATACCGCCGAAATGAACCCGGGGTTTGCTTATTTGCAGTATCCTGTGATTATCGGCATCTACATGACTGTGGTACCGTTTTTCATTGCGCTGTATCAATCCTTGAAGCTGTTACGTCTTATTGAGCAAAAACATGCTTTTTCGGAGTCGGCGGTGATTGCCTTAAAGCAGATTAAGCACTGTGCGGCGGCCATCGTCATCCATTATTTAATGGGGGTAATTTTTCTTGGAACACAGGGCGCGTTACACCCCGGCATAGCCCTAATGGGACTGGGCATTATGTTTACGGCCTTTATCATTGCCCTCTTTGCCGCTGTCCTCCAGGAAGTGTTGCGGAATGCGTTGGAAATCAAAACAGAAAACGACCTGACCGTCTGAGGTGACACCATGGCGATAGTGATAAATATGGATGTGATGTTGGCTAAACGAAAAATGAGCGTAACCGAGCTGATTGCCATCAACGCGATACAAATCCAATTACATTCCCCGCAAGACCCTTCTGGTGCAACAGATCCCAATTAAAACAGCTTAAAAAATTTAATCCTTCACCCTCACGCCAAAGACTTCAATAAATCCACTCGCCTGTTCCGGTGCAATCACCGCACCGCGCAGCTCCTGCTCGTCCGCGTGTATATGGGTAAACCGGCAGCGGCTGAGGTCGACGCTCTTTAATGACGTACCGGTAAACTGCACATCCTCAATGTCTGAAGTGCCAAGCTGCAGATTGTCCTGGGATGCATTAATAAAATTGGCGCCTTTCAATAAACAATTGTCAAACTGCACATCGCGAATCTCGGTCTGATTACAGATAAGGTAAGGCGCCTGGCAGTTCGTCCATGTTACATCCTGCATCACCAACCGGTCAAAATCGGTTCCGGCCAATTTGCAGTCACGAAATACCACCCGGTTAAACCGTGCACCACTCAGTCCAGCGCCGGAAAGATCACAGTTTTCAAAAACGACATCCAACCATTGGGAAAACGGTAGCTCTGTTTCGCGGAAAGTGACATTCTTAAAGTGCATTTGATCAAATCGAACGTGTTCGGCGTATACCGGGCCGATTGGTTCGTTGATGGTGCCCATTTCGTAAAATGATTGATCTGTCAGCTGATCCAGTTTGATCGGGTCGAGTTGTTCCGGCAAATCCGGTGTTTGGATACGTCTATTTTTCTTTTTCACGGTTGCGGCCTCCCTTTGTCCTGATTATAGATGATTCGTTAGAGGCATACAACATATGTTATCTTGAGGACAGCGTTCAATGAGCAGTTGAACGGCTGGCAATCACAAAAGGTTTCGGATGATGCACGTTCTAGCCTAACGAATTATACTTATAAAAGTGGAGTGATATTACCGTTCGAAAATTCCTTATTAGAGGTTGTTCAAAAAGTCCGGTAAAAATGACACGTCGAATTTCTTCGTTGGCTTGTTTTTCCGCTGCTCATGTATCTAAAGGCATACACTCCGCTGCTCGAAACGGCACCGCCTCGAACTTCTCGGTCCTTTTTATCCTCCTTTTTGAACACGCACTATTAAGTACGATTGAACATGATTTGTCTGATTTGTCTGTCACCTGATATTCTGTTATACTGACCTTAGATAAACGCCTCAGTAAGTCCCCACATATCATAAAGGATGTGCTGACATGTCACGAAACACGCTTGTTAAGGAACATACCCCGAATTATCTTACACGAAGAACCGTAATGGAAGACCCTCAGAACTACCAGAAAAAAGCTAAGAGGAAATCAGGTAACATTCTAAAGCGGATACCGCTCGAACGATTAATGGATCTTAAAGTTGATTATGCTTTCAAGCAGCTATTTGGTAATGAAAAGAACAAAGACATCACCGTCGTATTTTTAAATGCCATTCTGCAAAGAACCGGGCGAAATCAAATAAAGGACATTTCATTTACAAATACGGAATCAGGCGGTGAACATGCAGAAGATAAGCAGTCCAGGCTGGATTTGCTGGTGACTACGAACGCGGATGAACAAATTAATGTAGAAATGCAATTCACCAATCAATATAATATGATTAAACGTTCCATTTACTACTGGGCGGGGGTATATCGGGGCCCGTTTAAAAAGAAAATGACATACAGTGAACTAAGACCGGTTATTGCCATTAATATCCTCAATTTTAATTTATTCCCGCAAACTGAGCGTTTCCACACGACGTACCACTTGTATGAGGATGAGGAAAAATTCAAGTTGACGGATGTGATGGAATTCCACTTTGTTGAAATGTCCAAGTTAATCAAGGACTGGAAAGACGACAAACTGGATCCATGGAACGATGTGCTGGCTAGGTGGCTAATGTTACTTGGGATGGTGGATCACAGGAACGATGAAGTGTATGAAGACATTTACCGGGAACTGGAGGTGATAGCCATGAACGATGAGTCATTACGCATCGCGTTCGAAAACTGGGAAGAATTGAGTATGACGGAGGAACAGTATCTGGCTTATGAAGGGCGTTTAAAACGGATACGGGATGAGGAAGCTGCTGAACGCGAAAGGGAACTTCAAAAACAAGAAGCGAAACAACGTGTACAAGAAGCGAAACAATGTGTACAAGAGGCGGAGCAACGAATACAAGAAGCGGAAAAACAAGCGCAAGAGGCAGAAAAACAAGCGCAAGAGGCGGAAAAACAAGCGCAAGAGGCGGAAAAACAAGCACAAAAGGCCGAAAAACAAGCACAAGAGGCGGAAAAGGAAGGGGTGGAAAAAGGTAAACATGAAGGAGAGGAAAATGCTAAGGCGAAAATAGCCCGCCGCCTTTTGGCAACAGGTATGGAACTCAAGGTAGTTGCAGACACGACTGGCCTCCCAAAGGATAAAGTTATGGAAATTAAGCGTAAGATGCAGGAATAAACGTGAGATTATATCGCTCAAACAGACTTCCATTAAGCTGCCGGACTTAGTGGAAACTTTTTTATCATGTCTTAAATATCAGCAGGGACTTGATAGAACTGAAACCTTCAATTATCTACCATCGTCTAATTAAATGGAGGCGATCCGATGAACGTGTTAAAGGTTTTCGCTGTACTGATCATGACGGCCTTCATTTTAACTGGCTGCGGCGGTGACAGTGGGAATCCCATCACAAATACAATCGGCAATCCAACGCCACGTGATTTCCTGGATCATGGCGATGCGGACATTTTTTATTTCGACGGATTAGTCTATTCCAACGCCGCGGATGTTCAGTGGGTCCAGGAACTGGAATACGAACCAGGTGAACAAATTGGCGAAATAACCAGACAAACCGATAAAGCCATGCTTTTTAAAGATGGGACGGCCAATAAACTGCCCGAAGGAACCAAGCTATATGAAACGGATACTCCGGCATATATTGCGATTGTCGACGGTGATGAGATTCCTTACCTCAAGATGGTTGAGGGCTGAAAAACTGTCAAAAGGTGGTGCGCACGTGTCATCATTTTTTCTGATTGTCGGGATCGCGTGTATTGTCATAGCGAATATTTTCCTAGGCGGTTTGAAAAGCGAGGAGCAGCAACAAACGATTTTCCATACAGAAAGACACAATCCCCGTAGTGTCAAACTGAAACCGGCATTGTACTTTGGTTTGTCGGGGCTATTGTCGCTTGGCATTTCCGCTCTCATTTATTTTTTATAAGTTTGACTTGCGAACTTAGCCTTTGTTCCTTAACGTTCAGTGGGGGTGGAAGGGAACCCCCCTCTGAATGAAATTTCACGTTAGTTTTGGTCTTACCGTTTTTCGATATCGTGTTATCCTTATAGGTAACGAGGCTCTAAAAAGTCGGAGGTGACAACGATTTGACTTAATATCGCTTTTGCCATGCTAATTCCAATAGGACTATTATCACTTGTTTATGGGTTCAACAAGAAATCGCAGTTATCACTGTTTTTTGGTATAACGTTCTTGATCGGGTCGGTTATTTTCTTCAGCGCTATCCGTTTTGTGCTGCCATTAATCCCCGCGGTTTCGCTGGCGCTAACATATGCCATACATAAAAAAATAAGCGCTGATTAAAAGGTTTCCTTGCCCGCTTCCTTCATGAACGAACGAATGCCTTATTGAGAGCATCGCCTTCCCCCTTAATGTTTCAGGTTTAGCAGGAAAGAGGTGCTGGGGTTTCGTCACATATATGACCGATCATCCCTACCAATCATTATGCGCAACGTAACGATGACAGCCTATCCAGGAAAGTCCCTGAATAGGGCTGTCTGTCAAGTCCGAACACACCGATCAGCCCGACTGTGACGTAAATTCAGCGAGAAGCCGGTCTGTTTCGGCGATTTGTTCCGGTGTCAGCTGTGGCACTTCTTTAGGCGCTGACGTTCGTTTCTTTTTCCGCTCGATAAACCAGTCGGGCACCACTTCCTGGGGTGCTGTGTTTACGTGGCGGCTTGCCTGCTTTTGCCGGAACGCGGTTTCCTCGGCCCGAGCCGCTTCAACTGTTCGGATATTGCTTTTTGCCCATGCCTGTAGAATGCTTTTCACGTAGCCCCAGCTTGTTTTGTTACGTTCCAACGCACGTTTCATGGCTTCTGTGACAAGCGGTTCACCCATATCATGACACCAGTTCACAATCGAATCGACAACAAATGGTGATGCAATGCCAAAGTTTTCTTGATAGAAACCAATTGCGTCGTCATCTGCTGTATTGGTTTCGTTTTGTTTCGGTTTCTGTTTATCTTTTTGTTTATGTTTAACTAATGGGGCCGCTGTACGGTTCGTGGTGCGGTCCAAACTGTGGTCCCTGTCGCCGTCCACCACGTGGTCGGTGCTGTGTTCGTCATCAGTAGGGCCGTCCTGTGCGTGGCCCGCACTGCAGTCCATACCATGGTCACTAACAGCGTCCTCACTGTCATCCGACTGCTGGTCCATTGTAGATGACAGGCAGTAAATGCGATAGCTTGATGCCCGGTTGCTACCATTGGCCGTATAGGTTATGTAGCCTTTTTCCTTGAGTTCATGACGGGCGCGTTTAAAGGTGCTTTCTGTCAAATTTGACTTGACCAAGAGAACTGTGCTGGCAACCGTAAATGTTTCCTTCCAACGGGCTTTGTTGTTGACATGCAGTAAAGCGTGCCAGAGCGAGATGGCTGAAGATGACAGCGGATTAATCTCCAGCTGATGGTAAAAAGCATTGATTTGTTTAATATAGTTCATGTGTTTTTCCCCCTTGATTTGTGATGATACGTTTGGCTTGCGCGACTTGACGGCCCCATGTGGTCACTGCCTCGACTGTGGTGTTTTCCTGAATCGCAATTTCTTCAATGCTCAGCCCGCCAATGATATGATAATAGATCCAGTTCCACTGATTGCCGGTAAAATGTGTGCGCAGTCGGCACCAAAAAGCAGTGTCTTCCAACATGTCCGGAAGCCGTATGGTCTGTTTCATCTGTCTCCCTCCTCACAAACGGACTTCTCATAACGATAATCGTTGGAAAAAGCCAAATGGGGGCGTCCAACATAAAATTTTTAAAAATTTTGCAGTTGAATAGCCACCCACCATAGCTTACACTTGTGATAACACGTATCGAAAGGAAGGATCGCGATGGGACAGGACATTAAAGGCAAAATTGCTTATATTACAGGTGCCAGTAGCGGTATCGGGCGTGCGACGGCGCTGGAATTGGCGAAAGAAGGGGTCCATGTCGGGGTGATCGCCCGGACGGAAAGCAAGCTGAAGGCTGTTGCGGAAAAAGCTGCAGCACAGGGGGTGAAAACGGCGTATGTCGCTTGTGATATTGCGGATATGGAAGACGTCAATCAGGCAGTGGAGTGGCTTAAAGATGAACTTGGCCCGGCGGATATTTTGATCAACAATGCGGGTGTTGGTTTACGCGGTGATTTTTTGGAAATTGATCCGGACGATTGGAAGCGCACACTGGAGATCAACGTGTTTGGGACATATCATGTCACCAGGAAGGTTTTGCCACAAATGATTGACAAAGATCAGGGTGACATCATCACTATTTCGTCCAGCAGCGGGCTGAAAGGAACGGCCGGATCGACTTCGTACAGTGCGTCCAAATTTGCGGTGCAGGGGATGACCGAGGCGCTCATGCAGGAAGTGCGCCCGCACAACATCCGGGTGTTCACGCTAAATCCAAGCATGGTGGCGACGGAAATGATGTATGGTGATAACCCTGATAAAAATGATAAGGAAAAATACATGCAGCCGGAGGATATGGCGGAGTATATGGTATCCCAATTGAAGTTACATCCGCGTATTTTCATTAAACAATCTCTGCAATGGGCGACGAATCCGTTTTAAGTTGCTGCGATTGAAAAAGATGTATGTGTTTGTACTGGAATATCCATCAAAACCGCAATTTACAATTTGTGAATGAATGTCATATTATCCAGATCATATGATAAGCCTTAGATGAGAGTAGAGATAAAAAATCGGAAACGTCAATTTAGTATGTTTTATACTATAATGTCTTAAACGAATTTCATGTAAGCGGGTGATAATACTGGATATCACGAATACTATCAAGCAAAATATTGTAACAGGGAAATGGTGGTTCACAAGCCACGCCCTTCAAAAGTGTGATCAGCGAAATATTGATATTGAAAAACTGATTATGTCAGTAGTTCAAGCAGAGTTGATTGAGGATTATACGGATGATCCACGAGGACACAGTTGTCTCATATTATGTTTTGTTGATAGTAAAGCGGTTCATAGTGTCTGTGGACTCCATGAAAATGGCGTTATTTTTATTACAGCCTATTATCCGGAGCCGCCGAAATGGCTGGATGAGCGAACAAGGAGGTCGTCAGAATGAGAAAATGCTATATTTGTAACGGCGATGTCGAACATAGACGTGTGTCGGTTGAACGTGAATGGAATGGTAAAAAAATGATCATTGAAGATGTTCCAGCTGCAGTTTGTGAACAATGCGGGGAACAATATTTTGATGGGGAAACGACATTAAGACTAGAAAAAATTAAGAAGGCTTCCGTTTTCCCGCAAGAGCAAACGGTGCAGATTCTCGCCTCCATTCGGGACTTTAAAAACGTCTCCCACATGGAGAACGGTTAAAGTAAGGCCTGATGTGAACGATAAGGAAAAATACATGCAGCCGGAGGACATGGCGGAGTATATGGTATCCCAATTGAAATTGCACCCACGCATTTTCATTAAACAATCTCGGCAATGGGCGACGAATCCGTTTTAAGTTGCTGCGGCCATATAAGTAAGCGATCCCTTTTCAAAGGGGGGGTCCTTAAAATCATGAGACACCCAGGCATACTAGACGTAGACATAACTAAGTCATATACAAATTAGAGGTGAGTTAATGCAGCAAACGCGTGAGACTGTCATTTCCATTTCAATGGTCAAATTAAATATTATGGCACTCCTTACTATTATTGGAATGTTTTACGCTGTGGGAATGGTGCATAAAGCTATTTTTGGGGAAGCGGTATTGACGGTTACACTACCGGGGCTGTTTTTATTTTTAATGGTGATGACCGTGACTGTAGGCGTTCATGAAGCGATTCACTTGCTTGGTTTTCGCTATATTGGCGGTGTGCCGCGGCATGAGCTGGCATGGGGCATTAATTGGAAATTGGGCGCTGCATATGCTCATACCAAAAAGCCCATCACAGTGCACCAAATGAAACAAGTCGCTCTGCTGCCTTTAATACCGACAGGTTTGCTGCCGCTTGCATTAGGGCTCCTGTTGGATTATCTGCCGCTATCCATCCTTGGTGTGATCTTGCTGGCAGGTTGTTTAGGCGACTTGGCTCTATACCGGAAGCTCCGGTCATTTCCGAATTCGGCACTTGTTCGGGATCATCCAAGCAAACCGCAATTCACGGTTTATGAGTGAAGCAACTATGTGAAAAATGAAGCTTTTTATTAGTTGTAAGGTCAAATTTAAAAAGGGGGGGTATTTATGAAACGAATTTTGTTTTTTGCGTTGCTTGGGAAGGAGGCGTTTTTGTGGCGCGTTGCACCAACTGTAATTATAAATGGAAAGCCAAGGAATTTTGGTTACTCGGATTTTCAAAGAAAGGGAAGAACTGCCCCAATTGCGGGCGTAAACAATACATTTCCGCTGATACCCAAAGGATATTTACATTAGGGTATCTAAGTCTTATATTTATTCCATTTCTTTTTTTCTGTATCAAATTAAGCGATAAAGATGAACCACTGTGGTAGTTTTTCTTCAACAATTCTAATTATATATTAGGGAAAAGCTATTCCTCCAAACGGGTGCGAATGTTGAATTAGTTGAAATTTATTTTTAATTAGCCATTTGTATATGATAATACCAAGATCTCATTTATAATGGAGACAGAGGAGGCCATACAAAGTGAAATGGAATGAAGCCCGAGAACTATTTCCTAATCAGTTTCTTTTAGTTTCAATTTTGGATTATCATTATGAAGGTGACAAGAAGATAGTTGATGAGGTAGCCCCAATACGTCCAATCAAAGATGAAGACGCAAATAAAGCGTTTTTCAATGCAAAAGAGGGAACGATGGTTTATCATACAGGAAATAAAAATTTTGTAATCCATATACGAAGAGATCCTTTAATGAAAGTAGGAAGGATCTTATGAACCTATTTTATGATGGACAACTTATCACGACTTCTTTAATTGTCACATTCCGTGGGGAAGCACTAAAAATAGATGATGTCATTGTTGATACTGGGTCATCCCATACTGTTATTTCACCAGATATTTTAGAAACAATTGGCGTAAAATATGAAAATGGTGACACGATTTATGAAGCATATGGGATTGGTGGTAGTGTCCCATTTTATACAAAAAACATGGACAAAATACAGATAGATTCATTCACTATAAAAGACGCCCAAGTAGATGTAGGAATGTTGCCCCAAGAACATAGTGCATTGCTTGGATTAGATATTTTAAAACAATATAATTTCATCATTGATTTGGATAAATTAGAATTGTGTCCATCAATGCGAGAAAAAGGGGATTAGATATCATATTTTACTAGATCCCAAACGATATCATTGCTGCGCCGGTATCGATATTGTACTTTTCCCAAAGGACTGCAGCTATTTCCGTTTTAAAAGCAGGATATCCATGATCACGCTCATAATTCAATTTTTTTATTAATTCTTCTTTTGTCATAGAGTTTTTCTTTATCATAAGCTTTCACCACCTTTATTAACCTAATTATGGAATATGTAAAGATTTTTTCATTGTGTATCGAAAGTTGGTCATATGTACCATAATTTGCAATTTCCTCATAAAAATCACTGATATCAAGCCCATTATCAACAGCTTTGACAAGGTCAAATATTTGCCCGTCCGCGACCCCGCCGAGAACATAATCAAAATGATGTGTATACTGTTTAATGGTTGAACGGTTATTATAAATAAATTTTGCCCATTTTACAGCCATTTTATTTAAAATATACCCATTTACGATGACCGAAGCCAGCGAGTTAGTCATTTCTTCCAATCCGACTTCTGACCTCTAGCATCTGAAAAGACGCGTTACCTTTTTTCTAATGAGAACGTGCCTCTTTTCATGATTCATTTCGATTATATATATAAGGGGTACCCCTCTCATCAGGCAAAAAATTCTTTCACCAGTTTAATAAAACGCATGACAATCGGCGGCAGATACCGGTTTTTGTCATAGGTAAGGTAGACGATCCGTGATATGTTGACACCGTCTATCTTTTTAATGGCACAATTGGCCTGCTTGGAATAGCGGACATAGTTTTCCGGGACAACGGTGATACCGAGTCCGTCTTCCACGAGACTGCATCCGGTTTCAAACCGTTCGATTTCAAATTGGATGTTCGGTTTGACGCCTGATTTGCTAAAAGCGTTCAGGATATCCTGTCGTGTCTGGAAGCCCTCCTTGCAGACGATGAAATCTTCTCCTTCCAGATCATGAATGTTAAGTGAGTCTTGCTGGCTCAGGTTGTGTCCGGATGGGATGAGCGCAACGAGATTTTCCTCATAAATGGGTATCGTTGCAATATCTTCCTCATGAATATACTGGTTTGTTATCGCCAGATGAATGTCAAAATTATTTAAGGCCTTTTTGACATCAACAAGACTTAAGGTTTCCAGCAGGCTGACCCGTGCATCCTGGTATTCCTGCTTGAAGCGGGTTAGGATGTCCGGGACGAAAAACATGGATGATTCGATCAAGCCTATTGAGAGTTCGAGCGGGCCCTGCTGTTTCAGGCGATCCATTTCAAAGGAAACGTGCTCATAGTGTTGGAGCAGTTTTTTTGCCTCCTGATAAAGCATTTGGCCTTCTTTGGTTATGCGAAGGACGCGTGAGGAGCGGTCGATCAGTATTAGACCAACTTCCTGCTCCAATTTCTTGATGGCTGCACTCAAGGATGGCTGCGAGATGTGCAGCATGCTAGCGGCTCGCGTATACGTTTTTTCATCGGCGAGTGTGACAAAGTATTTTAATTGACGAATATCCACCTTCTATAAGCCCCCTATAGGTAAAAACTATAAAAATATAAAAAATAAGTATTAGTCATTATAGCATATATGTATTACAATCTTAATTAAAGTAACCATTTTCAGAAATTTACAGCATGATTTGGGGTGATGGACATTTATATACAAACAGATAAGGGTCTCTGGACAGGTAGGATTGATGATGCGACAGACCCGGCAAGTCACCGGTTCCATCAGGCTGTTCAGGTGATGGACTTGGATGAGCTGACAGCAAGCAGACATGCATTTGGCATTATCGGATTTGCCAGTGACGAAGGGGTCAGGCGAAATAAGGGACGGCAGGGTGCTGCACAGGCACCTGATGAAATCCGCAAGTTCTTGGCCAAACTGCCTTATAATCTGGATGGCCGGACGGCTGACGTTGGCAATGTGCACTGTAAAGAGAATAAACTGGAGAATGCACAGACGGAACTTGGCCGTCACGTGACGGCAGTTTTACAGCAAAATATCACACCGGTCATCCTCGGCGGCGGGCATGAAACGTTATACGGCCATTATTTTGGTGCAAAGGCGTATGCCGGTCCTGATAAAACAATTGGAATCATTAATATCGATGCGCATTTCGATATGCGGGATGACCCAGAGCCATCATCCGGTACGATGTTTAGGCAAATTTTGGAGGAAGATGAAACTGCCGGTTATTTGTGTCTGGGGATTCAGACGTTTGGCAACACAAAAGCATTGTTTGAGACAGCTGACGCTTACGGGTGCGAATATATTTTGGAAAAAGATATCACGGCAAACGATTTCCAGGATACATTTTTGACGATCGATGATTTTTCGAAGCGGTATGATTATGTGATCATGACCTTATGTACCGATTCGATCAAGGCATCGGCGGCACCAGGTGTAAGTGCGCCATCACCGCTGGGGCTTGATCCGAAAACAGTGCAAACCCTATTGACTTATGTTGCAGGCAAGAAGCATTTGCTTAGCTTTGATATATCAGAGGTCAATCCATTGGTGGATGAAAGTGATAAAACGGTCAGACTGGCTGCGTATTTAGTGGCAGAAACAATGCGGGCGTTTTATAAGTAGGCAATATTTGAAACCGCTTTATAAACTTGTGAATGGGGGACGATGACATGGTAGCAAAAACAAATACACCGGTCGAGCAGTATCGGGGAACAGCATTGCATACGAAAGGGTGGCTGCAGGAAGCGGCACTTCGGATGTTGCACAATAATCTGAATCCGGACGTGGCGGAAAATCCGGATGAATTGGTTGTCTATGGCGGCATCGGAAAAGCGGCCCGGAACTGGGAGAGTTATGAGGCGATCGTCAGAGAATTGAAACGGCTGGAAAATGACGAGACGCTCCTCGTGCAGTCAGGTAAGCCGGTTGCGGTGTTCCGCTCGCATAAGGATGCACCCAAAGTGCTGCTTGCCAATTCCAATCTGGTTCCGGCGTGGGCAAATTGGGATCATTTCAATGAGCTTGATCAGAAGGGGCTGATGATGTATGGCCAGATGACGGCAGGAAGCTGGATTTACATTGGCAGCCAAGGGATTGTGCAGGGAACCTATGAAACATTTGCCGAATGTGCACGTCAGCATTTTGGTGGTAGTTTAGAAGGGACGATTACATTAACGGCAGGGCTTGGCGGCATGGGTGGTGCGCAACCGCTCGCGGTGACGCTGAATGATGGTGTCTGCATTGCCGTTGACGTTGATCAGCACCGGATTGACCGGCGTCTAGAAACGAAATATATCGATACACAGGCGGATGATCTAGATCATGCGCTGGAATTGGCCAGGGAAGCACGTGATGCTGGCAGGGCACTATCGATCGGGCTGCTCGGGAATGCAGCAGAAGTACTGCCGGACATGATTACGGTAGGGTTTATCCCAGATGTGTTGACCGATCAGACGTCGGCGCATGACCCGAAGAATGGCTATATGCCGGCTGACTTGACGCTTGAGGAGGCAGCGGATTTGCGCAATCACGATCCAGCACGTTACACGAAGCTGTCACGTAAAAGCATCGCCCGTCACGTGGAAGCCATGCTTGCGATGCAGCAACAGGGTGCGATTACGTTTGACTATGGTAACAACATTCGCCAGGTCGCCAAAGATGAAGGTGTGGCCAACGCATTCGATTTTCCAGGCTTTGTACCAGCCTATATCCGTCCGCAATTCTGCGAGGGCAAGGGGCCGTTCCGCTGGGTGGCACTGTCCGGCGATCCGGAAGATATTTATAAGACAGATGAGGTCATTTTGAAGGAATTCAGTTACAATGAATCGCTCTGTAATTGGATTCGTATGGCGCGGGAAAAAATCAGCTTTCAGGGACTGCCGTCACGAATTTGCTGGCTTGGCTACGGGGAGCGTGCCCGATTCGGCAAAATCATCAATGACATGGTAGCGAGTGGTGAACTTAAAGCACCAATTGTCATTGGGCGCGATCATCTTGATTCCGGCTCGGTCGCTTCACCAAACCGTGAGACAGAAGACATGAAAGATGGCAGTGATGCGGTTGCGGACTGGCCGATATTGAATGCGCTGATTAACAGTGTCGGTGGTGCCAGTTGGGTTAGTGTGCATCACGGTGGCGGTGTCGGTATGGGTTATTCATTGCACGCCGGAATGGTCATTGTCGCGGATGGCACAAAAGATGCAGAAGCAAGGCTGGAACGGGTACTGACGACAGATCCCGGCATGGGCGTTGCACGGCATGTTGATGCGGGCTATGAACTGGCGGAGGAGACGGCACGTGAAAAAGGTGTCCAGATTCCGATGCTGAACAATAAAGAGGAGCGATAGAAAGCTTTTGCTGCTTGCTGGGTGGAGAATTGCTGTAGTTTGAGAGAAAATCGCTAAAGATAACATCCAGACAGGCGACAGGCAGCAAGCAGTTCATTTATCTGTGCCGTAAAACAAGGAGGTAATATAACATGACATCATCTTTATTGATCAAAAACGCATCCCAAGTTGTGACGATGGCCGGTCTTACAGAGAAGCCGGCTAAGCAGGAAGCGATGCGCGAATTGAACATTATTGAAAATGGCAACGTGCTCGTGCAGGATGGCAAAATCAAAGCAGTTGGGAAACAGGAAGAATTGGAACAGCAATACCAAGACGTCATCGCTGAAGCGGAGGTCCTGGATGCCACAGGCAAAACCGTTACACCCGGTCTGATTGATCCGCATACCCACCTGGTCCATGCCGGAACACGGGAAAATGAGTATGCGATGCGGCTAAAAGGCCAGTCGTATATGGAGATTATGAATGCAGGTGGTGGGATTCATGCGACAACGAGGGCAACCCGGGAAGCGGATTTTGACCAGCTTTACGATGAATCAAAACAGCGTCTTGATACCTTTTTCCAGTACGGGGTAACAACCGTTGAAGCCAAAAGTGGTTATGGCTTATCACTTGAGCACGAACTGAAGCAACTGGCGGTTGCGAATAAACTAAATCAGGATCACGCTATGGATATTGTTTCCACGTTCATGGGCGCGCATGCCGTTCCGGTTGATGAGCGGGATAATCCGGAGCCATTTGTCAGCCGGGTAATCGACGAAATGATCCCGGAAGTGGCCGGCAAGAAGCTTGCGAAGTTTAATGATGTTTTCTGCGAGCGCGGCGTGTTTACACCGAACCAGTCACGGCGGATATTGGAAGCCGGTAAGGAATACGGGCTTGTTCCAAAAATCCACGCCGATGAAATTGAGCCATATGGCGGTGCTGAGCTGGCTGCAGAGGTTGGTGCGATTTCAGCAGATCATTTGCTGAAGGCATCTGACGAGGGCATCCGCAAAATGGCTGATAACGATGTGATGGGCGTTCTGCTTCCTGGAACAGCATTTTTCCTAATGGCAGAGTATGCTAATGCACGAAAAATGATTGATGGCGGTGTGCCTGTTGCACTGTCCACCGATGCCAATCCGGGCTCGTCGCCAACACTGTCCTTGCAGTTCATCATGAATCTGGGCTGCCTGAAAATGGGCATGACACCGGAAGAGGTTCTCACGGCAGCGACAATCAATGCTGCCCATGCGATTGACTGTGCCGACCGCATTGGCAGTCTAGAGGTTGGAAAACAAGCAGACCTTGCTATATTTGATGTCCCGAATTACCTCATGTTGTCGTATAACTACGGGATGAATCATATTGATACGGTTGTTAAGAAGGGAGAGACGGTGGTGTAGGTGGATAATATCTAATAAAAAGGGGGAATGAATTAAAATGCATAAAAAGAAAATCCGTTGGGGTGTCTTTTTGCCAATGGCAATATTACTTGTTGGGACGGTTATAATTGGAATTGTATCCCCGAAAGGTTTTTACAACTTACAAACAACCTTAGTAAATTTTAGTTTTAATAACTTTGGATGGTTATTTAGCTTAGTTGTTTTTCTTCTAATTTTCATTTGTTTGTTTTTAGGGTTTTCCAAGTATGGAAATATCAAATTTGGTGGTGATCATGCTAAACCTACAGTTAAGAAATGGGAATGGTTTGCAATATCTCTTACCGGTGGTATTGGAACGGGATTATTATTTTGGGGTACAGCTGAGCCTCTTACACATTTTATGAATCCACCGGAAGTTCTAGGGATCGAATCTTCTTCTGAAGAAGCCGCTACTTTTTCGATGGCCGCAGTAATGATGCAGTGGACGCTCGCTCCTTATTCTCTATATGTTATTTGTGGTATTGCTGTGGCGTACGCACATTATAACCTTAAACTACCTTACAATGTAAGCTCTACACTTTATCCACTAATAGGAAAAAGGGCACTAGGGGTTACGGGCACAATCGTCGATAATATATGTATGTTTGCCATTGCTGGTGCTATGGCAGCAATATTGGCAGAAGGTGTATTACAAATAAGTAGTGGAATTGCCTTCTATACACCATTAGGAGATGGACCAGTATTATGGGCTGTTATGGTGTTGGCAATAACTATAACTTATATTATATCTAGTTACACGGGTCTACAAAAAGGAATTAGAGTTATTGCTGACAATAACGCTAAAATATTCATATTTCTATTGCTATTTGTTTTTATAGCAGGACCAACAGCTTATATGTTAAACATTGGTACTCAGGGAACAGGGAACTATCTAGGTAATATGGCAAGTTGGCACTTATGGCTAAGTCCAATGGAGGGATCTAGTTGGTCTAAGGATTGGCCAATTTTCGAGTGGGCTTTATGGGGAGCAAATGCTCCACTTATTGGTATGTTTCTTGCAAGGTTATCATATGGTAGAACATTAAGACAGTTCGTCGTATTAAATTTACTTCTTCCGGCCGGTTTCGGGGCCTTTTGGTTTTGGGTTTTTGGTGGATCTGCAATGTTTTTTGATTGGAATAATGGTGGTCAACTTTGGAATATCATTAATAACCAAGCTGAAGGATTACAATTGTCACTCTTTGCCTTTCTTGGAGAATTACCATTTTCGACTTTGATTGGTTTAATCATTCTAGTGGCAATTTATCTTTCTTTTACAACATTAGCTGATTCCTTAACAACAACAATGTCTTCATTGACTACAACTGGAAATACTCTTAAAGACCCTGAACCACCTGCAAAGGTAAAAGTTTTTTGGGGAGTCATTATGGGAATAATGGCGATTTTAACTGTTACTTCTGGGACTGGCGGAGAAATTACAGGCATTGATGCTGTTAAACAAATGGCTACAATTGCAGGGATTCCAGCGCTTTTCTTTATAGTGATTCAAACTTTTTCTACTATTAAAGCAGTTTTAAATAATGATAAAGATTTTGAAGATATTTATGAAGAAGAGAGAAAAAGTAGCTGAAAGTCAAATCATAAAGTTTAAAAATATTAAATTGGATATTAAGGTGAGGATAATGAAAGCAACGGAGACTGTAATAATATCACAAGAGGAGTTATCCATTGATGAACTAGTTTCAATAGCAAGGTTTGATGCCCCTATTGTAATATCAAATGAATCTAAAAATATTATGAAGCATTCTAGAGATTTAATAGATAGCTTTGTTTCTGAAAAAAAGATAGTTTATGGTGTTACTACCGGAGTAGGTGATAATAGTAAAACCAAAATTAAAACGGATGAATCAAAAGATCTACAAAAAAATTTAATTCGTAGTCACGCGAGCGGGGTGGGCAACCCGTTAGAAAAAGAATTAGTTAAAGCTGTAATGGTTATGATGATAAAAAATTTATCATTAGGGTATTCAGGTATTAGTTTAACAACAGTTGAGGCTTTGGTTAATCTTGTCAATCTCAATATCATACCAAAGGTACCTAGGGAGGGTTCGCCAGGATATTTAATTTATCAATCCCATATTGCTTTGGTATTAATAGGTGAAGGAGAAGCTTATTTTCAGGGTGAACTTTTAGATGGAGAAACAGCATTAAAAAAAGGAGGGCTAAGCCCAATATCTTTAGATGAGAAAGAAGGATTATCTTTAATCAATGGTTCGGTTGATATGACTGCTATTGGTGCTATTGCGGTATATGATGCTATTAACATATTGAAGACGTCTGATGTTGTTTCTGCAGTAAGCTTTGAGGCCTTAAAGGGAACTTATTATGCATTTGATAACAGAATTGGTGATGTTAAGCCTCATAAAGGAGTTAAAGCAACATTATCTAATTTAAATAAATTATTGTCTGATAGCGAGATAGCTGAAAAATACAAGGACTTTAGAACACAGGATGCCTTAAGTATAAGAGCTATTCCACAGGTTCATGGGGCGTGTAAAGATACATTAAACTATGTGAAGCAGGTTATCGAAATAGAAATGAACTCAGCTACTGATAACCCTTTAATTTTTTTCACAGATAGTGATTCTATATCATCTGCCAATTGTCATGGGGAATCCGTAGCTATGGCTTTGGATTTTTTAGCAATATCATTATCCGAAATAGCCAATATATCTGAAAGAAGAATTTTCCGGTTGTTATCTACGCAATACAGCGAACTACCTCCGTTCCTAGTTGAAGATAGTGGAGTTAATTCGGGGTATATGATTCCACAATATGTTGCAGCAACTTTAGTTTCTGATAATAAACGTTATTCTCAACCATCTGTTGTGGATTCAATTCCCACTGCCGCAGGTCAAGAGGATCACATAAGTATGGGAACTTCGGCTGCTTTAAAATTGTTGAAAATAATTATTAATACCCAAAGAATTTTAGGCATAGAATTAATGTGTGGTTGCCAAGGTTTAGACTTTTTAAGACCTTTAAGATCAAGTAGTAGTTTAGAATTCATTTACGCAACAGTTAGATCTTATGTACCTCAACTGAGTGAGGATAGGATTTTATATAATGACATTGAGGAAATGGAAATGATGATAAAAAAAGAGACAATTGTTAACCAAATAGAAAGTAAACTTGGTCAATTGGTTATAGGGTGATATTAAAATATAACTTTTTGCAATGTTATGTTACCTAACAACAGAAAATCTAGATCATCTTTAACAAAAATATTTTTTCCTCTATAATATAGCCAAGGACCATCATGCGGTGATGGTTCTTTTCTTTGGCATGATGGTTGGCTTATACATAGAGGAGATGAAGACTGTTGAAGCGATTGCGCGCATTCATGGAGACTTTGCTGGTGGCGCTGGTAGGTGTGGCTATTTTTTCCGCGATAAGCATCCCACTACCGTGGCTGATCGGGTCGCTCGTGGCGGTGGCGGTATGGCATATCACCACTCAGAGGGCGTTGTTCTGGCCGTTCACGTTTCGGAAAATGGCCATGGTGCTGCTCGGTTATTTGATTGGGACATCGTTTACAAAAGATACGCTGATCGAGATGGGCAATCATATTCCGTCCATGATTGCGGTAACGCTTTTGACCGTTGCCTTCAGTTTGCTGCTGGGATGGCTGTTTTCCAGGCTGACCGGGCTCGACCTGTCCAGTTGTATGATCGGCAGTGTTCCGGGTGGGTTGTCACAGATTATGATGCTTTTGGATGAGATCAAAGGCTTGAACCAGACGGTCATCATGTTTCTGCAAAGCATGCGTGTGATGGTGATCGTCATTGCCGTACCGATTGCGACGGTGTATTTGTTCGGTGGTGATGCCGGGGCGGCAATAACCGGAATGGGTACCTCCGGATCGGTCGGCTGGGCCGACATGCCGTGGTATGCTTACCCTTTATATCCGTTGCTGATGGTGGCCGGTGCGTGGCTGTTTGCCCGGTTGCGGGTGCCGACAGCGTTGTTGCTCGGGCCAATGGTGCTGACGATCGGGATGACAATTGCCGGATTGCCGACGCCGGAGCTTCCGGTTGGATTCATTGATCTGGCGCAAATTTTCATCGGCGTCCATATCGGTCTGCAAATGCAGCCGCGGGATTTGCCTGACTGGAAAAAAATCATGGCCTATACCGTTCTGACCGTGGTTGTTCTTGTGCTGTCCGGGTTTGGCCTTGGCTTTGGACTGGCATTCATTTATGATTTGCCTTACACGACGGCGTTGTTGAGCACGGCGCCGGGCGGGATGGTAGAAATGGGGCTGACAGCTGTGGCTGTTGGCGGCGATGTATCGGTTGTCACCAGTTATCAACTTTTTCGACTGCTGCTCATTATGATGTTTGTACCGTTCTTTTTCAAATGGCTGGAAAAACGGCGCACTAGGGCGACATGAGAATAAGATGACTAGCGCATCCCCCCGCAAAGCCGTAACATAAAGTGAAACTTCATTCAGCTGGGTGTATTTCCCTCTGAATGTTAGTTGAACAGAATCGGACCTTTACAGGCAGTTGATCCCCACCAATCTTTTTCGTTTTCCTTAAAACTTTGAGGTGGGGTCTTACTGCCTGTTAAGGCGGGATAAAGTGAAACTTCATTCAGCTGGGTGTATTTCCCTGCTGAATGCAGGGGAACAAAGGCTAAGTTCGCAACGTCGTGTTGCAACGTCTTTGTGACCTGCATCGTGCAGGCCCGAACAGAATCGGACCTTTACGACGCACAGGACGTGCTAGTGCCGATAATGCGACAGGACGTCGCGTTATTATCGGCCAGGCAGCCCGCCCCCACCAATCTTTTTCGTTTTCCTTAAAACCTTGGTGGGATCTTACTGCCTGTTAAGGCGGGATAAAGCGAGATTGATTGAATGGAAAGGAAGATGCATTCTGACATTTTTCAGACCGATCGAAATTGTCCTTGCCGTATGTGTCACCGTCCTGCTTGTGTATGATTATTTTCCGGACATCCCGCTTGCGGGGGCTGTTCCACTGGAGGTGCTGATCGTCATCATGCTTGGCCTGTTTGTGCTGACCGTTTACCGTAACCGCCAGCAAAAGCCCGATCAAAAGGTCGTTTTCCGCACCCAGCTTTTTTTCCTGATCTATATCGTGGTAATCATGGCGGTGCTGACTGCACTGGGCGGCGAATCGCAGGTCGGCATCGGCTTTGATAAAGGCATCTTCTGGGCCGCGCTCGCCATTGGCGTGATGGAAGTGTCGTTTCAGTGGCGGCGCATGAAGCAGGCGAACGATTAGGATGATATGGATGTGGGACTGGCGGCCCTGAGCTCGAGTGAGAGCGGGCCTGAGTTTGTGCGAGAGCAGTCCTGATTCGTGCGGGGGGGTCCGACTTGTGTAAGAGCAGCCATCCAAATGCGAGCACGGCCTCAACTCGAGCTAGCGCCACCCCAAAACTCACACGACTGTTCCATACAAAAAAGTTCGTTACTGCGGAATAAAGATGCTTACTGAGCAAAAAAGTCCTTTTTTTCCTTTTTGGATGTCTATGGTCTTTGCTAATGTTGTACGACTATGTCTTGACACAATTAACATATTAAAAAATAAAAGACCTTGTAATCGTTAGATCCGGTTCCGTATAGGAGCGCTTTTCTGTAGAAAGAATGGCGCTCTTTATTTATAAGCAATCGTCAATAAACTAGAGCATTACTTTAAAACATATTTGACAAAAATCAACGTAAAAAATATAATACATATGTAATATATTTTTTACATGCTAAATTGGAGGGTAAGACTTGAAAGATAATAAGGCGTATCTAAGTAACAATTTGTATTTACTAAGGGCTGAAAAGAGGTGGACTCAAAAATACGTTGCTGAAACGCTCAACGTCACCAGACAAACGATTCATTCGCTTGAATCAAATAAATATAATCCTTCCCTTATGTTAGCTTTTGAGATTTCCCTTCTATTTGGTAAAAGGATTGATGAAATTTTTTCATACAATAAAAATATGGAGGGTAATGATTAAAATGTTTCTAACTGCTGTTTATGCTGTTGTAGCAATTGTTATGGTCATAAGCGTCGGATTTTATATTAGTTTTGTAACGGTTGAAGGAAAAGATGAAAGGGGACAAGCGATAATTGGAAGATCAAGTCAGATAGCATTTATTTTTATACTATTCGGTTTTGTATTTCAAATGTTTTATATACAATTTGCTGATCCAAGTGTTGAAAATATAGAAACAGCAATATATATTTGGATGGCATTGGTTTGGTGTAGTAACAGTATTAGTATATTCATTCTAAGAAGAAAAAGCTAAAGTAACTAAACCGACAGACATTTACATACACGTATTGTATCTTTTTAGATGCAGACGACAATTTTATTCAATAAAGGAGGTGTTTTGGTAGAATAAAGGGCAGCGCTAAAATTCACATTATCCGGGATTTAGTGGAATAAGAATGTGAAACGTTTCGTTATAGATAAAGGTAATATTATAGTATGGTTTTTGAGGTGAGTGGTTGACTATAAAAAATATTGATCGAGCTCTATTTACAGGTGTATTTGTAGGCATAATTATTTTTATTATTGAGTTCTTGTTTCCTGATACCAATTCTTTCATTTCAATTTTTGTCAGTGCATTAGCAGCTTTAATCGGCTATTTGATTGGGGATAAGATACTTCCGCCAAAAGATGATAGAAACTAACGTAAAAATATTAATCGTAAAGTATTTACATTTAAGCAAACGAGGCGCGATTGTTTAACGCGTGTTCGAACAGTGACCGATTTTGTATTTAATTATGCTGAGGTGGTACGAATGAATGAAAATGAATGCCCTAAATGTCACGGTACTGAATTTGGTGAAGGCACCGATTTTATGCCAGTCAAACCGTTAGATAAGAAATTTTCAATGGTGGGATCTAATAAAATCTATAGCTTCTGTCTAAATTGTGGAGAGGTTGTTTCGACAAGAATTGAAGCTCCTGATAAGTTCCCAAAATAACTTTAAACGCTTTTCATTTTGTTCTCCAAACAGACACCTATCTGGAATAAAGGTGAGCGCATTCTTCTGTATGGTGAGCGATTTAACTGAATAAAAAGAAGGGTTGTTTGTACTATCTCGGCAGCAGCCACCCACAAACCCCATCTAAAAAACGTAACAGCTCTCATGCTATACTGGAAAAAAGGGGGAGGACGAAAATGACTGAACAAATCAAACATGCGATTCAAGACGATTATCCGTCTGATGTGGCCCATTGCTACGGGTGCGGACGGCTGAATGAGAAAGGGCACCATTTCCGCACCGGCTGGGATGGAGACCAAACCGTCACGATCTATACACCAAAACCGGAGCATACGGCGATTCCCGGCTTTGTCTACGGCGGGCTGATCGCGTCACTTATCGATTGCCATGGGACAGGATCAGCATCGTTGGCATTGCACCGGAAAAACGGGCATAAGCCGGATGACGGCAAGGAACCACCGAGGTTTGTGACAGCGTCTTTAAACGTGGATTTCCTTAAGCCAACACCGCAAGACATGCCACTAAAGGCAATCGGGACAGTTGAAGCAGTTCACCCGAAAAAGTTTAAGATACATACCGACGTTTATGCAGGTGACACCATCTGCGCGAAGGCTGTGGTAACAGCAGCTGTCATGCCGGAAACGTTTGCACAGCAGAGCTGACGATTCAACGTGATATGTTATGTTAAAATGTTCATTCAACGCTACGACCCAATAGTTGAACCTTGGAATAATTGAAACGGCACGTATAGTGATGACGTCTATACGTGCCGTTTTACCAACCAAATTCGAGTATCAGCTTATCTATATTGTCGAAAAAACGATAAATCTAAACCAATAATCCCATCTCAAAACCATCATTCGTGGTACCAATCTCTGATGCTATGTCTGTCGCTTGCCTTTGCCATCAGTAGAGAACGCGTCTCTACTCTTCCTTTCGCCTTTTCTTTTTCTTTTTAATTTCTTCCCGGACTTTTTCATTCATCTCGCGGCTGATGCCGACTGTGCTGTCAACTTCCAGCACAAAGGCAACCCCTTTACCGGGTTTCTTTAATTCAGCTTCTTCATTAATCGTTTTCAAGACGTCTGATGTTTTTTCACGGTCGATGAGTGTCAATATCATTTCCTTCTCAGGTTCGATCATAATGTTAAACAGTTTTGCCTTTTCGTGCACACCGGTTCCGCGGCCATGCAGAATCGTTCCGCCTTCTGCTCCGGCCTTTCGTGTGGCATCCACAACTTTTTCCGAATCGCCCCGGTTGACGATGGTAATGATTAAGTCATACAAAACATCCTGACCTTCCATCATGATAGCAACACCCTCCTTATCCGGTTCGCCTTCTTCGCCATTCCATCCGAGTAAATGGTTGATGCCGGCAATTTTCTTCGTATCGATCACAAATCCGATTCCCTGTCTTGGTTTATTCAACTGGACAGAATCAATAATGGCGCGGCGAACATCATGAAAAATTTCATCCGATACGAGTGTCAGTATGACGGCTCGTTCCCGTTCCACCGGTATGCCCAGGACCCGCATTTTTTCATTGAGCCGCAGTCCTTCACCGAGCAGGGTGGTTCCGCCCTGAGCACCAGCATTACGTGACGCCTGCACAACCTTTTTGGCCTTATCTTTTCTAACGATCGTGATGATGAGCTTTTGCCCCTGAATCGCCACCGACATGTTGACTCTTCTCCTTTCTGCTGAACAGAATACCAAGCGCTAATACCGCTAATATCGGTGCTAATGCCACCATGGCAACCATTCCGAATCCATCAAGCAGCGGGTCACGTCCATCAATTTGCCCGGCGATTCCGGTAAACATGGCCAATACAAATGTTGCCGTCATCGGACCAGTGGAAACCCCGCCGGAGTCGAATGCAATCGTCGTAAATGTCTTTGGTGCATAGCGTATCATGATAAATGCTATTATATATCCTGGGACAATAAAATACCATAGGGAAAAGCCAAAAATCAGCCGTACCATGGAAAGGGCAACGGAAATGCCAACCCCAATCGACAGCGTGTACAACAGCAATTTTTCCGGAATGTAACCGCCTGATACTTTTTCTGCCTGTTCGACCATAACAGAAACGGCAGGTTCGGCATAGATGGCAAAAAAGCCGATAACGAATCCGATTGGTATTAACAGCCATTGATAGGATAAGTCACCCAGGACATTACCCATTTGCTCCCCGAACGGCATAAAGCCGATATGGACACCCTGCAGAAAAAAGGCAAGCCCAAAAAAAGCCAGCAGAAAACCGACACCGATATCCATTAATTTGCGTACCGGCAGTTTTAAAAAGATAAGATGGAATATCACAAACAAAATGGCCAGAGGCAGCAGAGCGATCGCAACCTCCTGCATGGTCTGGCCGAAGCCTTCAAATACGTGCAGGTTCATCCGTAAATCACTCCTAGAATCAGTACCGATAAAATCGGTCCGATGGATGCCAGACCAACAAGTCCGAACCCGTCACTTGAGGCTGTTTTCCCCCTGATGACCGTGGCAACACCGACGCCCAATGCCAATATGAACGGGACTGTCAGCGGTCCTGTTGTCACACCGCCCGCGTCAAAGGATATTGGAACAAACGAGTATGGGGTAAACGCAGCCACCAAAAAGACGAGGGCATAGCCGCCTGCCAACAAATATACAATGCTGATATTAAACACGATACGAAACATGGCCAAAGCGACGAAAATGCCTACCCCAAGCGCAACTGACATGATAAGAACGCTCTGTGGAATAGCGCCACCGGAGACATCATCGATTTGTGAGGAAAGCACGCGGACGTCAGGTTCGGCAAAGGTCACAACCGCCCCAAGCAAAAATCCGAACAGCACAATAATCGAGATCTTTTTTGTTTTGGACAGGGCTGATCCGACCATTTCCCCGACAGGTAAGAGGCCGATGTTCACACCGAGCAGAAAGAGAATCAGACCGATCCCGACAAACAACACACCAATTAAAAACTGCACAAACGCTTCCATCGGCAACCAGATAATGGTAAATTGCAATACAGTTATCACGATGGCAATCGGTAAAATCGAATAAATGACTTCAAACACAGTGTCCTTGATATTGTTCATAAAAAACCCCCGGAAGAGTGTGATGTGAAGAAACGCTTATTGATAGGAGAATAGCGTTAAGAAGGTTACATACACATGAAGTCTATTTTTTATTATACCATTGTGTTGAAATAATCAGAAACAAAATGGATTCGGTATCTCCCGGGCAGCCTCTGACGATCATTATGTGCCAGACATGCCATCCCGCCCTTAAGTACTGGCTAAAAGGGAGTGATCATATTCTGAATGATTTACAGTCGATTCCAATGTTGAGGGTCAGGAGCCGGCGCGCTATTAACGTGCGAAGAGACACGAGAAGATTCCGTGCTTTATGACGAAGGGAGCAAGCACCCAGGTCCAACATGGCCTAATGAAACGCAAACACCGAGCACTTCCGCTCGTTTCGCGGAGGTGATGTTTTGACGGTCAGAACAGGGACCTTGAGCTTGTAAAGATTGACAAAAAAGCGTGGCACATATAAAATGAATGATAGTCAGTCAGTAATGATGGAGGACTTATCGTGGACAATAAAAAAGAAGCCATTATTGAATCAGCCATTAACGTATTTCGTGAAAGAGGCATTGACAAGGCGACGGTTTCGGATATGGTAAAAGGCGCCGGTATCGCACAGGGAACCTTTTATTTGTATTTTTCATCCAAGCTGTCGGTGATGCTGTCGATTGCGGAAGTCATGACCGAAAAGATACTGCAGGAAATCCAGACACATGTACATGACGCATTACCGTTTGACCGAAAGCTGGAAATGGTCGTTGATATCGTGTTTGATATGACGAAGGAGTATCGTGATGTGTTTGCACTGATATATGCGGGACTTGCGTCGACGGAATATATGCAGGAATGGGAAACAATTTATGAATCCTATTACGCATGGTTCAGCAAACAACTCGAACAGGCAAAAGCTGACGGTGTTATCCGGGATTCGTTGCATCCACAGCGGACAGCCGAAATTTTGATTGGATTAATTGAAGATGCAGCCGAACAGACGTATATGTACAGTCATCAGGATGATAGTAAAGCCGAGTTGAAGAAAAAGGAAGTATTGACATTTGCAGGGCATGCGCTGGGGCTTTAACCTAGAGTAATGGCCTTTCTAGTATTTTTGCATTAAATGACTGAACATCAGTCACTAATGAAAGGAGGCGTTCCTTATGAAGCAATCGTGGATCTATCTAATCCTTGTATGTTTGCTGGAGCTGTGTTGGGTGTTTGGTTTTAATGTCGCGTCCAGCTGGTGGCACTGGGGTTTGATTTTGCTTGTGCTCTGGCTTGATTTGGAATGTCTCCGCAAAGCCTGTGAAGCATTGCCGACCGGGACGGTGTATGCCATTTTTGCCGCAGCGGGTACAGCAGGAACGGCCGTGATGGATGTTTATTTGTTTGGTGGCAGCCTGAAAATGGCCAAACTGTTTTTTATCACACTTCTGATTGGCGGTGTCGTCGGGCTGAAGCTAGCTGACAGGAAGGACAAAAAACGTGCAGAAGGGGGTTCATACTAATGGGATGGCTGTTTATATTACTCGCATCGATGTTTGAAATGGTTGGTGTTATCGGGCTGAAGATGGCGAGTGAGTATAAGACATGGAAAAATAAATTGCTGTATATTGGCGGGTTTGGCACCTCTGTTACCATGCTTTACCAGGCCTTTTCGTACTTGCCATCGAGTGTTGCCTATGCGGTGTGGGTTGGCATCGGAACAGCCGGTGCGGTCATCGTGAATATGATTTTTTTTGGCGAGTCCAAAAGTATCTCCCGGGTTATGAGCATAGCGGCGATTATTGTCGGGGTGGTCGGGCTACGCGCACTTTCGTAATGGTGCCATCCACATTTCAGTGCGTTTTGAGGGTATTTCTAACGCCGAGAAGCCCTCTGTTGGACTTCTGAGCACCTTCTGAGGGTGACTTTGGCCTTGCGAAGCATTCTATCGGACATTTTAGCGCTTCCTGGGGGGGGGATTGTCCTTAAGAAGTTGCGTCTGTTGGCATGCAGTTGCTCTGTACAACAAAATCCGGACAGCTTTCAAAGAACTGTCCGGGTTGATCGGAATCCGATTTAGTCAGTGCCGTTTGTTGAGCCACAGGACACCGGATTTGGCTAGACGCGGAATGAAACCGACCATCGATTGCGACATCATTTCACCGAAGCCTTCCGAGCTGCCGAGTGATCCGAGCGTCCCTTTCAGCTTGAGTTTGCCAGGCTTCTTCGGTTCTTTCCCTTTAAAGACGGCAGCGAGAACATCCGCGATCTGCTCTCCCTGCTGCCGGGCAAGCTGGGCACTTGGTGAATGTTCGGACGAGGCACAGTCACCGACTACATAAATGTGCGGCTGCTCGGGCACTTGGTAAAAATCATTCACGATAATTTTTTCCTGGTCGTCTTTTTCCAGCGGCAATTCGCGGGCTAAATAATTTGGGCGCACGCCAGCTGTCCAGATCGTGACATCGTTGACGTAGCAGACGCCATTATTGCAGACACCGTCTTTTTCCACGTACTCGACATTGGCGCCGTGAACCACTTCCACATCATTTTTCATGAACCAGTCTTCCACATAATTCTGGATTTTTGGATCAAACGCCTTTAACACCGACTGTCCGCGGTCAAGCAGACGAATGTTCAGATCCGGCCGGCTTTCGCGGATTTCAGCAGCTACTTCAATCCCGCTCAGACCTGCACCGACAATCGTTGCTTTGCCAAAAGCCGGCAAATTGCCGATCGCCATGCCAGTGTGCCGTGCTTTGTTGAATGTCTGAACACTTTCCGTGAAGTCAGCTGCCCCCTCAACCCCGTGATGATTGTCTTCACAGCCAAGCGCAATGACCAAATAATCGTATGCGACAGGTTCGCTCCGATTCGCCAGGATAATCTGCTGGTGTGTTGTATCGATTCGGCTGATTTCACCAAATATGTAGCTGACTTTATCATGTTCCGGAAAATCCATGCGAACATCTTTATCAGCTGATGTGCCGGCTGCAATCGTATAAAATTCCGTCTTGACTGAATGGTATGGATTGCGGTCGATGATTGAAATGTGCAGATCTTCCGGCAAATCATGCTCAATCAGATTTTGAATAATATTGATACCGCCGTAACCGCCGCCGAGGATCACTAAATGTTTCATGTCAAAACCCCTTATATATGTATCAGTGCTCTTACTGTTAACATTACCAAATGTCGCAATGGAAAACTAGGAAAACACAGGAATTCTTCTCCGCTGCTTGACGTTTTACTTTATACCGCATGTAACGAACATCGCCCGAGCGGCGCAACTTCAGCCGGAGCACGGTAAAACTTCGGCCTTGGCTGTTTATGTTATAATAGGACATCATGGTTAAGCAGCAAACGTTAAAAATCATAGGAGGGGTCATCCATGAAAAAATATATGATGTTTGCGATTAGTTTTATCGTACTGTTTTTATTATTCCAGGTTTTGTCGGGGCTGTTTCTTACATTGCTATATACGCCGGATATACAGGAAGCCTGGAATTCAAGTGCTAGTTTATCTCAGGAGACTGTTATTAAAAGCAGTCGCAGCCCCTTTTTACTTACATTCATTTTAGCTTTTCTGTCGGCCACAATAGCTTATTTTATCCCGAAAAAAATGACAAAGAACAGCACTCATTAGAAAAATTGCTGACGCGCGTTTTTTCAGATGTTAGAGGTCAGAAGTTGGTTGGACGAAATTGGTGTGTCAGCCGATTCCGGAATTAAAAACGTCGTTCAAAATTTCATACCTTCTTTTCTTTTAAAAAAGGATTAGAGACGGGTCCATCTCTAATCCTTTTGCACATCTTATTTGTTCAATACTTTTTTCATCGTGTTGATACGGCCGGTATGATTGCCTTCATGGAATGCAGCTACAGCTGTGAGTTCACCAAATGTTTGCGCGCCCAGCACAGCTTCCGGCAATTTTTCCGCAAATTTTTCTTCAGGAATTTCCTTAATCCGCTCCAGCTGACTGGCCAATTGGTCCGCAAGCTCATCAGCGCTTGGCACATCTTCAGGCCAGTCCGCCGGTTTGCTGCCATTGCCGAACAGATCCTTGTAACGTGCTGGCAAATGGTCTGTATTATCCGGGAAACCGAATAAGAACTGCTCATTGACCGTCAGCACATGCCCGATATGCCAATGGATCGTGTTATTGAACCCCTCTGGTTGGGTATCCAGGCTTGCCTTGTCCAGATCCTTAATTTCGTTCATCAGTGCATCGTGCGTGATGTTGAATTGTGACATGATAAGATGACTCATTAGTACCCCACCTTTTTGTCATATTAATCCTAGTATACCAATTCTTATCGCCTCATTAAACTATTATGATTCTTGCCTGGCAACCCATATTAGCCAGGATTGACCTGTTATCATACTTACACAAGGTAAGTTGGTAACGTTTGATTGTAAATTAAACAGGGAACGATTCATGAAAAGAAAAACGTGCCGAATGACACAACAAAATTTGGGAATGCTAGGTGATGATAAAATGGGTTTTTTGAGAAACTGTTTGAATAAAAATCAGCAAAGGAGTCCGAGAACATGGCGAACGTTAAGTTAGCAATTGTTTATTACAGTTCAACAGGAACCAACTATCAAATGGGACAATGGGCCGAAGCAGCCGCACAAGAAGCCGGTGCGGAGACAAAACTGGTCAAAGTCCCGGAACTTGCACCGGAAGAAGCGATTGCGTCAAACCCGGCATGGCAAAAGCATTATGAAGCAACCAAAGATGTGCCGGAAGCGACATCCGATGATATCCTGTGGGCGGATGCGCTTATTTTCAGTATGCCGACCCGTTTCGGCAATCTTCCTGCTCAGATGAAGCAATTTCTGGATATGCAGGGCGGCATCTGGGGAGAAGGCAAAACGGTCAACAAAGTCGTCAGCGGCATGACGTCTGCCCAGAATCCGCACGGCGGTCAGGAAGCGACCCTTCTTACGTTGTACACATCCATGATGCATTGGGGTGCCATTATTGCAGCACCAGGCTATTCAGATGCCTCTGTTTTTGCGGGCGGCGGCAACCCGTACGGCACCAGCGTTGCGGTGGATCAGGACGGCAACATGGCTGATGATGTGCAAGATACGGTCAAACATCAGGCAAAACGCACGGTTGATATCGCAGCCCGTATTGCGGCCGGCAGTTAATTTGGCCTCGCGCGGAAAAAGCCGCAGCTCCTTGTTTTGGGGCTGCGGCTTTTTGTATGGCGAATGTATTTTAGATTCCGCTGAAGTTGTTACAAAATCGGCTGATGTTCACAACATTTCCGCTGAAGTTGTCATAAAATCAGCTGACATTCACAAAAAATCCGCTGAAACGATTATATATTATTTACAATATAAACCACTAAAGCAAACAAGCCCTAGCTGTTGCTCACCAAGGCTTGTTTATCCGATAAAGCTTGTCTATTCCATCAGTTCGCCGACAATCTCATAGGACCGAATGCGGGCGTTAATATCATAAATCTGTGAGTTGATAATCATTTCGTCGGCTCCGGTGTCTTCAAGCAGTTTTTCCAGACCCTGTTGCACCGTCTCTTTGCTGCCGATCAGCGTATATGGCGAGTTGGCCGACTGCTCGACGACGGCCTTTTCCATTTCCGACCAGACCTCATTAGGATTTTCAATCGGCGGCTGCAGCTTCTCCGGCTGCCCGCGGCGTATGCTGAGGGTTTGCTCCTGCTGGGTGGTGGCCAGGTATTTGGCCTCTTCATCCGTGTCAGCAGCAATCACATTGACGCCAATCATCGCATACGGCTCATCCAGCACATCGGATGGTGTGAAGTTGTCGCGATACAGGTTCAGCGCCGCAATTGTGTTATCCGGTGCAAAATGGCTGGCAAATGAGAATGGCAGGCCTTTTTGTGCCGACAGTTGAGCACTGAAACCGCTGGAACCGAGCAGCCAGATCGGGATCGTGAGTCCTTCACCGGGTACGCTGCGAACACCGGCTGTTCCGGCGAAGTAATTTTCCAGCTCTTCTACTTGCATTGGAAAATCCTCAACCTGCTGATTTAATGTGCGCCTTAATGCATAAGCCGTCGCCTGATCGGTGCCAGGAGCCCGTCCCAGCCCCAGATCAATGCGTCCCGGATACAGTGTTGCCAGCGTTCCGAATTGTTCTGCAATCACGAGGGAAGCGTGGTTTGGCAGCATGACACCGCCTGATCCGACGCGCATTTCATGGGTCGCCCCGGCAATATGGCCGATCAGCACGGATGTTGCCGAGCTGGCAATCCCCGGCATGTTATGATGTTCGGCCAGCCAGTAGCGGTTAAAGCCGAATTTTTCTACGTTTCGGGCTAAATCCACACTATTTTTGAACGACTGTTCCGGTGTGCTGCCTTCCAAGACAGGCGCCAGGTCCAGAACAGACAGTGGAATATGGTTAAATGTTTTGGCACTCATTTGTCTCACTCCTTATGGAAAATGATACGACCTAATTTACTGAACTTCCAATATTTTGCCCGGGGAGTTGTCCGGTTCGGAAAAAACGGACCCAGTCAAAATGGGGTCATAAAACAGGAATCGGCACAATACATTGATAAGGGTTTGTAAAAAATAAGAAAGAGGTGATACATCATTAGTGTTGATACCCAGCCTTATGAATATGTGGCGGCAAATTTTCAGGCACTGACGGATGCCTTACTGCCCTCAGCACAGCACGGGTATGTTCCTCCTTTTCGTGATACGGATATGTGCGTTCACGAATACATCATTTATGCTTTAGACCACAACATTTCCATTCAGCAGCAACTGCATCACCATATTGTCCCGCTTGCTTACCCCACAGCCATCATGCTGGATACCGCCGCAACGCAGCTTGTGTATGCTTATCAGGCACAAGCCTATTCGCAAAGTCTGTTTGCCGGGGGAGGCATGTTTTCATATCTGTCCCGGAAAGACCGCATCCGAACGTTAGCCGCACTGGAGAACCTTGCTGTCGACCTTTACGTGCTACCATCCCCCTTTCAAAATAATGCCGGCCTGGTTAAATTTGTCACCGACGCGCTCAATCGTTTTTCATTATTCGGCTACTATTCAGAATGGCCGGCTTATGGCTCGACACGCTTATGCCCACCAGATGACCGTCGGCTTGAATTCTTCCCGTTGACGTGGCAGCAAGTTGACTATCCCGGGGTGTCGCTCGGTTACCGTGATTTCCGTGGCTTCTTAATGACCATGGCGGAGGTGAAAACATGAAAACAGACCCTGATGTGATTGTGATTGGTGCTGGCGCCGGTGGACCTGTTGTTGCCAAAGAATTGGGCGAGCTGGGAATCCGTGTGCTCGTCCTTGAAGCGGGTCCTTGGTATGGCAATCAAAACTGGCCTGAACCGAATAAACATCGCAGTGTGGCCAAAGAAAGTTCCGGCCCGGGGGATTTGGATGGCACGCTTTACCGCCAGCAGTTGACACGACTGGAAAATGATATGGATGATCCGGTCAGCGGCAAGTTTCGCTGGGGGCCGGCAGATCGCAGACGCGCACCCTGGTTCCGAAATATCCCTGATCGTGCGTTATTATGGCAAAGTGCAGGCATCGGCGGATCGACATTGCATTATTATGCCAACTCGCCACGTGCCTTTCCGGAAGCTATCGCCGAGTGGCCGATCAGTTATGATGAACTCATTCCGTATTATGAAAAAGTCGAAGCGACCTTACCTGTTGAATTTGCTCCAACGACAACGAAAGAAGCGCTGTTTTATTACGGGGCGGAGAGGGCTGGTTTTTCCGTGAATCGAACATTGGATGTCACCAGCAGCGGGTATCGTCCACAGCCGAATGCCATTTTGCCGCCGAATGAACACTTAATGGACCCAAATTATTCGCTTGAAGTATTAAGCCATATGGAAGGGTGTACCTTAAGCGGTCATTGCGGCCAGGGCTGTCCGTATGGGCCATCGCTTGAAAAGATGGCGAAACGTTCAACGACGGTCAGCTATGTCCCACTGGCGATGAAGACAGGAAATGTGTCGTTCAGACCGAATACGTTTGTGACCAAGGTATTAACTGAGTATAATGCCAGCGGACATCAACAGGCGACAGGCGTCCGAATACGGGATACGTGGACAGGTGAAATGGAGGAATTACGTGCCAAAGCGGTTGTGATGGCGGCCGGCTGTGTGGAAACACCACGGCTTTGGCTCAACTCTGATTTGCCGTATAACCCTTGGGTGGGGCGCGGTTTGACGAATCATTATATGGATATGGTGACCGGCACATTTGACGAAGATACGTTAATGGCAATTGTCGGCAGTTCAACGACGAATCCTTTCGCCGGCCATACGTCAGCAGCACGGCTGGATTATCCCGGTCTCGGTATGATTGAAAATATTGGCGAAAGCCCCGGCCTGTCAGCACAGCAGTTATTTGGGTTCAGTCAATATGGTTATAACAAGCTTCATCAGCCGGAATCGGGGATGTGGGACCAGCGTGGAAGACTCGTCGGGTCCGAGCTGGAAAAAGCCATGGCGGACTACAGCCGAACGCTTACCCTTTCAGCCATTACAGATGATGAGGTCCAATATCATAACCGAGTTGAGCTGGATCCCCATATCACAGATGAACATGGCGCGGTACCACGTGTTCACTATGAACCAAGCAAAAAGTCAAAAAAGCGGCGCGAGCAGTTAACCAAAATCGCCACGGACATTTTACGGCAAGCAGGCGCCAAAAAAGTCCACCGAGCAGACCTCCCAGCGAATTACTACATCCACTTACAAAGCACAATGCGAATGGGGTATGTCGTTGATCCATCATGTGAAGCCTATCAGGTGGGGCGGCTCTATGTTGCCGATAACAGTGCCGATTATAATGCCCTTGGCGGACCGAATCCGACAGCGACTACACAGGCATTGGCAACGCGGACAGCGGAGATGCTGGCTGCGAAGTATTTTTAACGAAATGCGGCTCTAATCAGCTCACAACAGCCGTTCCATTTGCCACATTGCTTTGTATTCGCTATTATAGTACAATAAACGATTGGAACGTTCTGAAATGAGGGGTACACACATGAACAAAAAATCTATTTACGCTTTAACATATGACCAACTGCAAAAGTGGCTTACCAACCATGGACAGCGTCGCTTCCGGGTTGACCAGGTGTGGAACTGGCTGTATAAAAAACGCATCAATGCATTTCCCGAGATGAAAAATGTGAACAAAGAAACGATCGCATTGCTTGAGGAAAACTTTGTCCTGCAGACGACGAAAGAGGAAATCAGGCAGGAATCAGAAGACGGTACGGTTAAATATTTGTTCCGGCTCTCGGACGGCAACTTGATTGAGACGGTACTCATGCGGTTTAACTATGGGCTGTCTGTTTGCGTCACGACACAGGTCGGTTGCAATATCGGCTGTTCGTTCTGTGCGAGTGGGCTGCTGCGGAAAAACCGTGACTTGAATAGCGGTGAAATTGTTGAGCAAATCATGAACGTACAAAAAGACATGGACATGAAAGGTAACGACGAGCGTGTCAGCCATATCGTTGTCATGGGAATTGGCGAACCATTTGATAACTTCACCAATCTGATGGACTTTATCAATGTTGTCAATCATGATGCCGGGTTGAATATTGGTGCACGCCACATTACTGTGTCAACGAGCGGACTTGCGCACAAAATTTACGAATGGGCGGATACCGGCACACAGGTTAATCTGGCCATTTCCCTGCACGCGCCGAACAACGAGCTGCGGACGTCAATTATGAAAATCAACCGGGCCTTCCCGATTGAAAAGTTAATGAAGGCAGTTGATTACTACTTGGAGCATGTGAATCGCCGGGTGACGTATGAATACATTATGCTTAAGGACGTGAATGACCACAAGGAAGACGCGGAAGAGTTGATTGAGTTGCTTTCCGATAAGCGTCATCTGTCCTATGTGAACTTGATTCCGTACAACACGGTTAGTGAGCATGATCAGTATCAGCGTAGTGATTCACCGACGATCCAGGCGTTTTATGAGACATTGCGGGAGAACGGTATTCAATGCGGTGTCCGCTGGGAAAACGGTGCGGATATCGACGCGGCATGTGGCCAGCTGCGGAGTAAACAGGTTAAGAAAGAAACAGCAGGCTGAGGCAAGGCGTCAGATGCGCTTTAATTGTCTTTATAAGTGTTGATCGGAGCTTAAACGATTAGAAATATTATCCTGTATCACGTGATGTGGTGCGGGTTTTTTTATGCCGTTTTTCTGGATTTTAAGACGCTATTAAATGATCCATTTTGTCGTCATGCGAAATAAAATTAGGTGACATTTTAAAGAACACAAAAAAGAATACAAGTAAGCATAATGTATACGTAAAGATTTCAATTGCGCTTTCTTGTAAACAAAAGCGTGTATAAACTGGCATAATACCGTGTGCATTATTGCATTCATGTATACGTTTTGTCATGAAATAAAAGTTTAATACCCCAGCACCTTTAAAACGTTCCCATTTAATAGTAGAATAAATATAAAGTGAAAGGAGATTGAGAAACGGTGACGAAAACAAGAATGGCGGCAGTCGATGTTGGCAATGATGCCGTGAAGGCAAACTTTGGCAAAATGGAACAAGCTTTTTACATACCGAATGTGGTTGCACGAGATATGGAGGATAGACCGATCATCGGCATAGAAGAACTTGATGAGAAGGATCCTGTTGATAATTTGCATATTCGGATCCACTCCCCTGCCCTGGAAGAAAATAATGCCGTATACCGTGTTGGCACATTGGCGACAAAAACGGATAACTCCACAGAACTTGATCCGGGAAGCAATAAGTCGGAAGAGGATCAAACACTGGTCATGCTGCTCACGTCCATTGCACTGGATGCTGTCAGCAGCCATCACTTTAAAGCGGGCAAAAGCGATGTAATCGATGCGAGTTACACGCTAGGGACAGGCCTGCCGTTACGAGAAGTAAAAGAAGGTAAAGATGTCGGCTATCGGTCCCAGTTGCTCGGTTCAGTGCATCAGGTGGAATTTTTGGTGACGCCGAAATATCAGGGCAAAAAAGTTAACATTAAATTTGATGACGTGAAAGTCTATCCGGAAGGCTTCGCGGCATATGTCAATTTGATTATGGACAATGACTTGAATGTGATTAATAAGGAACTGATTGACAAGCAGATTCTCATTCAAGATATTGGTGGCCTTTCTACTGATATTGCCGTCATCCGCAACCGCAATGTGGATGATGACAAAGCACAAGGCTTCCCGCTTGGTGTCGCTGAGTCGCTGGAACAGATTCGTGAGGAGATCCGCACACGGCACGGGGTCGAATTGGACAGCCGTCGTGATGTTGTGGATATTATTACACGCAAGAATGACCGGCACCACATCATGGTGAAAGGCAGCCGCACGAATGTGCATGACATTACCGACCGGATTCTGCTGGAACTGGCCAAAAAAGAGTACCGTAATCTCCGCAATGTTTGGCAGAAAAATTCTCAGACAGAGATCTGTTACTTTGTCGGGGGCGGTTCCGCTGTCTTGAAAGATTATCTCAAAGCCCTCAATAACAAACTGGACGGGTTCAATATTGATTTCTTCGAGGATGAGCAGGAGAGCATTTGGATGATGGCCAACGCTTACTATAAACTCATCATGGATGTCGTGAACAAGCAGACGTTGGACGAAAGTCAGGAAGCGGCCGCAGCAAAGGAAGAGTAGGGTGATGACATGCAAGGATCAAAAAAGCATATTGAACGCGGGCAATCCATCACATTCCGGATTCCCTCGGATACACCTGATCATCTTTTAAAGCAGCTGCAGAAGTTGAAAGATACGGAGCGGCGCAACTTTTCCAGTGAAATCGCCCAGTACGTGCTGAGAGGTGTGAACGAAACATTCAGCCGGGAGCGAGAAACCGTCACAATTCCGCTTCCAAGGCAGCTGACAAAGGAACAGAAAAATTGGTTGAAACACGAACATTCCGAGGCGCTGATCGGCAACATTATTTATCAGCTGCTGCAGGACCCGCTCAGAGCGGCATCCGTGCTTGCAACGCTAACAGGGCGTGAATCGCCGCTAGCTTCGGACCATGAACCGGAACCTGAGGGCCAACCCAAGGTCGAACCCGACGAGCCGTCTGGACAGGAAACGCCGCCAGACACGAGGTTTGATTTGGATGCAGTCGACCTCAGCCAACTGGATGATCTGCATGAAACAGCTGGTGACGAATCAGGCGATGCTGACGCGGTTAACCCGCTTGATGACTTTTTCTCAAAGATGAACAAATGATTGTGAGACTGCTCTGTAAGATATCAGGGCAGTCTTTTTCGTATAAGATACCGGATTCCAATCAAACTAAAGACAGGAAGGAGTTTGATACAATGGAATTCGATTGGATATGGAAAGCTATTTTGATCGTTGTTGGGGGGACGTTTCTTTTACGGCTCGCCGGCCGGAAATCCATTTCGCAAATGACGCTCCCGCAGACGGTCATTATGATCGGGATCGGTTCCTTGCTCATTCAGCCCGTTTCCGGTGAGAACATTTGGTTGACACTTGCTGTCGGCGCTCTTTTAATCGCGACGCTGTTCATTATGGAATACGCTCAGGTGAAAGGCAATATATTTGAAAAAATCATCACCGGCAAATCAAAGGTGTTAATCAAGGATGGGACAATACAGGAAAACACGCTTAAAAAATTGCGTATGACCGTCGACCAGCTGGAAATGAATTTGCGGATGAGCAATGTGAAAAATATCGATGATGTCGAATGGGCAACGCTCGAACCGAATGGCCAAGTCGGCTTCAGTCTGAAAAATGACGCCCAACCCGTCACAAAAAAAGAATTCAGTCAGTTGGCGTCAGACGTACAGGAAATTTTGAGTCAGGTGTCGGTTGATTCGCAAATCAATCAGCTCCGAAACCAATTGAACGATTTGAACAACCAAATTGCACAAATGCACACGCAGCGCGACATGTTTAAAGAACTTGATGAAGAAGAACCAAACAACCCCTCGCCGGACCACTTGCAGTGATGGCGGGGGTTTTAAATGAATTGCACGATTTGGTACATGGCACGAGCGCGAGCGCGGAAACTTCAGCCGGAGCGCGGGACCTCGGCTCGAGCGCAGGAACTTCAGCCGGAACGCGGAAACTTAGGCGCGAGCGCGGGAACTTCAGCCGGAGCGCTCCAATTTCAGCGCGAGATCAGGTTCTCCGCACGGGTTAGCTCGCCCTCCTGGACAAGCGTTACATTTACACAAAAAAGAACCCAACAGCCAGATAAACGCCTGTCGCTATTCCGGCGCCGATAGCACAGATTTTCAGCTTATACCGGGCATATTCCATCAGCGGCATTTCCAATATAGAGGCCGTCATGATCGTGGTGTCGCCCAGTGGTGATGTCATGGCGCCGAATGATCCGCTGGCAAAGACCGCGCCGACCGTTAATGGTATGGACGCGCCGGTCGAGACAGCCAGCGCCATTCCAAGCGGCATGAAAATGCCCCACGTCCCCCAGGATGAGCCGAGAAAATAACTGACGGCCGCCCCGAGAACGAACACAATAGCCGGTATCGTAAAGCTGGGCAAAAAGGCACCGAGCGTGGCGTTAATAAATTGGGAAAAACCGAGATCTTCCGTCACGAGCGACAATGCCCAAACAAGCACGAGCAGAATAATGGCCTGCATAAGCTGGTTGCCACCGTCATAGAAATGATAAATCGTTTCCGCCATGGACTGTCGGCGCAGCATATAAAACACAAACGTCGCAATCAGCGTCACGAAAATGGCCAGCAGCATGACAAACGTCGCATCCGCTTTGGAAAACGCCTGGAAAACCGTGTCCGCACCCTTGGCAGCACCGTCCTGCCACAACAGCCATAGCGTCAATCCGAGCAGTAGAACGAGTGGGACAATCAAGTTCCATGGCTGTGCTTTCACCGTTGACAGTTCTTTTTCGATGCCGGCCCGATGGTATGCATGTTCCTGATCATCCCCGGACCTGTCCTGCTTCTGTATCCTTTCCTTTTCCGAAGATGACCAGAATGTCCGGAATAGCCCGATAAACAGCATCACAATTGCAAAAAAGTTAAACAGAATGCTCAACAAAAAAATCTGATACGGATCCATATCCAGATGATGCTTTTGCACACCGCTTTCTACAAGTGATATCATAAACCCGACAAACGCAGTCGCAACAGGCAACAGCACGATAACGGAGCTTGTTGAGACATCCATCGTGAACCCGACTTTACGTTTTGTAATGCGCATATTGCCCATAAGCGATTTCACGACCGGGCCGATCATCATAATTCGGAACATCGGCATCATGAATGTGAATGGCAGCGTCCCCCAAATCAGACCGAGCAGCCCGCGCTGGGATTCGATTTTGTCGCCGACCCATTCGGAAAACCCTTTAATGCCGCCGGAGATGTTCATCATACCAATCAGACCGCCGAATAAATAGAGAAAGGCAATGATTTTAATGTTATCCGCATCTGACAGGGTGGTCACAATGTAATGAACCGTTTGCTTTGTTCCGCTGAGCACACCGAATTCGACCAGCAGACCGCCGGCCAGAACGCCCAGGACAAGGCCTGGTAGGATCTTTTTCAGCCAGATGGACAGGCCGACAACAATCAGAAATGGAATTAAGGATAGCCAGGTCATGTATTCAGCCCCTTTCCAACGCACTCAACAACGATTCAACGGTCATCCGGATTTTTATCCTCCAATGCTTCCAGGGCGGAGCGCCGTTTGTTGCGGTTTCGCATCCGCTGCACAATCTCTCGCCGGTTAATATAAATGGTTGGCGGTTCGTAATCTCTGGACGCGCGGATATCCTCATTGGACGCTTTCATGAACGACCACGCCAACAGCCCCATGATGAAAAGCACTGGAAATCCGGCCACGATACTCGCTGTCTGCAATGTCTCCAAGTCCCCGATAAACATGAGCACCAGCGGCATCAGACATAAGGTAAACGCCCAAAACAGCCGGTTCCACCGCAATGGCTCAGATTGCACCTCTTTTTGTACCACCGCCGAGAGAATATACGAAGACGAATCAAACGTGGTCGCCAGAAATATAATCGCCAGAACCGTGAACACCAATACCATCAGCCCGGCCATTGGAAGCTGATTCATAATCGCGATGATCGCAGCCGGCGCGCCATTTTCATTCATAAAACTGACCACATCAAAGCTGCCGGTCAGCTGCAGATGCAGCCCGAAATTGCCCATAATCCCGAAAAACAGGACACTTCCCAGCGTGCCGTACAGCATCGTCCCGAATATCATCTCCTGAATCGTTCGCCCGCGTGAGATGCGGGCGACAAACAGCCCGACAAACGGGGCATATACGAGCCACCATGCCCAGTAAAACACGGTCCACGCTTCGGGGAACCCGGTTTCGGTAAAGCCGCCGACATTACTAAACGGCTCCAGCCATGTGGCCATCTTAAAAAAGTTATCCAAAATGAGACCGAGACTCGTGAACGTTGTTTCGCTGATGAACAGCGTCGGCCCGAACAGAAAGATGAACGCCAGCACAAAAATCGCCAGCCATAAGTTAATATCACTCAGCACCTTGATGCCGCGGCGCAGGCCGGAATAGGCACTGATCGCAAAAATCCCAGTGCATACCAGCATGATGATCGCTTTCATTGTCATCGTCACTGGTAAACCAGTTATATCATGGACACCTTGTGCGATCATGGGGGTGCCCAGCGCCAGCGTCGTACCGGCGCCGCCCATCAGCCCAAACATAAACAGCACATCAACCACGATGCCGAGCGGTGTATCCACCAGCCTACCGAGAACCGGTCTTACCGCCTCACTGATTTTCAGGACAGGTTTTTTGCGGACGTAATAGAAGTAGGCGATCGGAAGCGCTGGCAATGTATAAATCGCCCAGGCAATCGGCCCCCAGTGGAAAATCCCATAGGACGCCGCCCAATCAACCGCTTCATGCGATTCGCCTTCAATGCCGAACGGCGGCCCCTGATAATAATAGGCCCATTCGATCATACCCCAATAAAGGATACTTGAACCGATCCCGGCCGCAAACAGCATCGCCGCCCAGGAAATCGTCCCGAATTCTTTTTCCGCATCTTTATCCCCAAGCTTGATATGTCCGTTTTTACTGAAGGCTACATAGATGAGGAAGGCAAAAGCGGCCAAGCCGAAGATAAGATATATAACGCCAAAATTTCCAGTCATAAAGTCATTGGCCATATTAACGATTTCTTTACCTGCTTCCGGAAAAATCGCAAGCGGAATGGAAACGGCAAGCAAGAGAAATAACGCCCCAAAGAATGTGGGCCAGTCGATCAAATCCTTATTCATTGTCTACACCCTTTCTACCGATTAGCTTTTCTATATGTCGGCGGTCTATACACGAAACAGACTTGTTTGGCGGATTACTGGCAATTTGGGGTGATTTCCGGAAACTGGCCGTATGATATAATCGGGAAAAGGAATTCACAACATAGGGGGAGGCGCGTTGCATGGGTGCCATGGATAGACTGCCGATCTATGCAAAGGTAAAAATCGTGGAGGGCGCGCATTTTGTCACGATTGAGGATACGAAACAGTTGGCGGAGAACGAGATGCGGGAATTTGTTTGGTATTTTATGGAAGATCTTGCGTTGACGGATGTTTCGAGTATCAATCTTTTGGTGAACAGTCAGTTTTCGGAAAAGGTTGATCGGCTACTGGAGGCGCGAGGATTTCAGCTGTATGACCATGTCGTGATGGTCGGGAGAGAGTTGGACGACTTACCGGATACGGGTGCATCACCGTTTATCCGACGTTCACTGAACGAGCTACCGCTTGCGACATTCACACGTATCTGGCAGGAAGCTACGGCTGCGTCTCCCAATGCGCCGTCCGTTATGCCGATCGATGGACAGATGGAAAATGTCAGGAAGGAATTGGGGGCTGGCTATCGCGCGACGTGTCAAGTTGCCTATGACGGCGGGATCCCCATCGGTGTGGTCATGCCGCATATTGAACCGGGCACCCGTGATGAAGGTCGCTTGTTTTACTTTGGTCTGATTCCCGAAGCACGTGGCAAAGGGAAAAGCAAGCCGCTCCACATGCTGGCATTGCAGACGCTGAAGGAGGAATTTGCGGCATCATACTACATCGGGTCGACGAGCGAGAAAAATATCCCGATGCTGCAAACGTTTGCGAGCAACGGGTGTAGTGTTATGGAGCGGAATCGGGTTTATACACGGAAAAAATAGCAGGATAAACGACCGCTTTGATAAATTTGGCTGACGTTCACAGGAATTTGGCTGAAATTGTCACCAAATCGGTCGACGTTCATTTATTTTGGCTGAAATGTTCACAATAACATTTGATTCGCTCAACTTCGCTTAAAACCTGGAAAAGGAAGCCTTGGAAGGAATTGGGTCAAAAACAAGAATTCCACAATTCAGTTTGAAGGCAATAGCGTTATGCAATTGTTTTATCAGATCTTTCATGCTTGGTATACGTTCAATGTATCAAAGTGGCTTAGATCAAATCCAAGCTTTCTTTTCGGAGCAAGGAGAAGATGTGCTTGAATAGTGGTTTTCTAAAGAAGATAACAAGTGGACTGCCAAGGCTGTCAATTTTTCCTTAAATCAATATCAATTTAAGATCAGGGTTCTTGAATAAGCAGGCATTTTTTGAAGAACACAAAAATTAAGGGTTGCATGGATTATTCCTAATGTATTCCGTTACCTAATATTTATAGAGGTTGTTCAAAAAGTCCGGTAAAAATGACACGTCGAATTTCTTCGTTGGCTTGTTTCTCCGCTGCTCATGTATCTAAAGGCATTGAGGAAGTTCTACTAAAACCGCCCACGTCCTGTGGGCAACGCAGAACTCACCACATCCTGTGGAAGCCCGCTGCTCGAAACGGCACCGCCTCGAACTTCTCGGTCCTTTTTATCCTCCTTTTTATACGAAAATGGGATTTTTGCTCAAAAAAACGCAAAAAAACACCCTCCCGATAATGGGAATACCCATTTTT